>CALWKO010000001.1 GCA_944381275.1 uncultured Clostridia bacterium
GGCGGCGGGAATAACCTTACTTCCGCAATAGATCGCTCCACCAACTTCACCTGCGCGGTGGCGTGCGCCGCTTTCATCGCCTTTGCCGCCTGCGGAAGGGAGATAGGCAGCTTGCTCTATGCCGACGAAAAGGTGGGCGAGCAGCTCTCCTTTGCCGCGTTCATAGTTCTGCCCCTATCCTTGAACGCGATAACGTCCACCTCGCTAAATTCGCTGGGCAAGGAAAACCGCACCTTTATAAGCAGCGTGATAGGCTATGTCTTTCTTGCGGCGGGGATACTTATACTGCCGCGGTATATGGGCATATACGGTTACTATACTTCCTTTTTCGTCTTTCATTGCGTGACTCTGCTATGTAATTACTTGCAGCTGAACCGCGTGCTTCCGCGCAAGAAGAGTTATTCAGGCGCGGCGCTTATCGCCATATCCTGCGCGATCGCGCTCTTTACCGGGGTCATCTCCTCTTTCACCCGCGAGCTGGGGAACATCCTCTCCTGCATCATCTGCCTGCCCGTGGCGGCTGTGCTGTACTTTATCGCCCTGCGCATAACGGGATATATGCCCAAGCCTTCCGGGCTGATAGGATATATCAGAAAGTAGCATATTTTTCCCGCTTGCGCAAATACTAAGCGTATGCTTATTGTATTCGTGCGTGCCGTACTCATCTATATCTTCCTGCTCATAGCCATGCGCCTTATGGGCAAAAAACAGCTGGGGGAACTTCAGCCTTTTGAATTTGCCGTCACGCTCATCATGGCGGAGCTGGCGTGCATACCCATGTCCGACACCACCGTGCCCGTGATCTACGGGCTTGTGCCCATATTCACCCTGTTCATCGTGCAGTTTGCGCTGACCAAGATAATAAAGCACTCGATAAAGGCGCGCCGCCTGATCAACGGCAAGCCGGTCATAGTGATAAATCCCTGTGGCATAGACTACCGCGCGATAAGTATGCTTGATTTGACGGTGAACGACCTTTTGGAAGCTCTGCGCGAGAAGAATTACCTCTCCCCCGACGAGCTGGAATACGCCATATTCGAAACCAACGGCGACGTGAGCGTCATCCCCAAGGCGTGCAATAAGCCGCTCACCGCGGGCGATATGGGAGTGAGTGCGCAAACGCCGCTCCTGCCCTACGCCGTTATATGCGAGGGAAAGAAGATGACGGAGAACGTGCGCAAGGGCAAGATAGATTATTCCCTGGTGGAAAAAACGCTGGAAAAGCACAAGTTGAAGCAAAAAAACGTACTGCTCATGACGGTTACAGGCGGAAACAACTACTACTTGCAGCCGATAAGCGGCAGATACGTGACGGGAGTTTTGGAGGAAGAAAATGCGGGGTAAAGTGTGGCTTGCGCTCCTGCTCCTCGCCCTGATAGTGGGCTTGGGCGCGGGCGAACAGGTATATATTAACAAGACTTTCGACAAGGCTATAGCCAAGTCCGACGAGATTACTTGCCTGATAAAGGCGGAAAATTACGAGGGCGCAAGCGCCGCCACCGCCGCGCTCTCCGACTGGTGGAAGGAAGAGCGCGACGTGCTGGAATTTCTATGCCCCAACAACGACGTCAAGGGGATAATGACGGCGATCGGCGACCTGGAAGGCGCGCTCTCCGCCGAGATGTACGAGGACAGCCTTCAGCGCAGCATATCCCTCTCGCGCAGTGTGGAGAACAGCAAAAACCTGCTCATCTTCAAGTGGAAGAACGTACTTTGAGTTTTTCGCGCAGATATTTGCCCGTATAGCTGCCCTCGACCTCGGCAACTTCCTCCGGGGTGCCCTGTGCCACTATCGTGCCGCCTTTGTTGCCGCCCTCGGGACCCAAGTCGATTATGTGGTCCGCCACCTTGATCACGTCCAAGTTGTGCTCGATGACTATCACGGTGTTGCCCTTGTCCACGAATTTATCCAAGATGGCGATAAGGCGCTTTACGTCGTCCGTGTGCAGCCCCGTAGTGGGCTCGTCGAGGATATACACCGTCTTGCCCGTGCCGCGCTTGGAAAGCTCCGTGGCGAGTTTCACCCTCTGCGCCTCGCCGCCCGAAAGAGTGGTGGCGGGCTGACCCAGCTTTACATATCCCAAGCCCACCTGCTGAAGGGTGCTTATCTTGTTATATATCTGAGGCACGTTTTGGAAGAATTCGCATGCCTCGTCAATCGTCATTTCCAGCACGTCGTAAATGCTCTTGCCCTTGTACTTGACTTCCAGCGTTTCGCGGTTGTAACGCCTGCCGCCGCACACCTCACAGGGGACGTACACGTCGGAGAGGAAGTGCATTTCTATCTTTATAATGCCGTCGCCGCCGCAGTTTTCGCATCTGCCGCCCGAAACGTTGAAGGAAAATCTGCCCGCCGTGTAACCGCGCGCCTTTGCGTCCGGAAGTTTGGCAAAAAGTTCCCTTATGGGGGTGAAAACGCCCGTGTAAGTGGCGGGGTTGGAGCGCGGAGTCCTGCCTATCGGGCTTTGGTCGATAGAGATCACCTTATCTAAATTTTCTATACCCGTGATGTCCTTGCACTCCACATTCACCGTGCGCGCGCCGTTGAGTTTAGCGGCGAGGGCGGGCTGGAGTATCTCGCCGATGAGCGAACTCTTGCCGCTGCCGGAAACGCCCGTTATCGCCACGAATTTGCCGAGAGGGATCTTCACGTCGATATTTTTCAAATTATTCTTTCTCGCGCCCTTAACGGTGATGAACTTGCCGTTGCCCTTCCTGCGTTCGGCGGGTACGGGGATCACCTTTCTTCCGCTCAAATAGTCGCCCGTTATCGATTTGGTGCACGCCGCCACTTGCTGCGGAGTGCCCGCCACGACCACCTCTCCGCCGTGCACGCCCGCGCCGGGACCTATGTCCACGATGTAGTCGGCTTTCTCCATAGTTTCTTCGTCGTGCTCCACCACTATAAGGGTGTTGCCCAAGTCGCGCAAACGGGTGAGCGTGTCGAGCAGTCTGCCGTTGTCGCGCTGATGAAGTCCTATGCTCGGCTCGTCGAGGATGTAGAGCACACCGGTAAGTCCGCTGCCTATCTGCGTGGCGAGGCGAATGCGCTGACTTTCTCCGCCGGAGAGAGTGGAGGAAGAACGGGAGAGTGTAAGATAGTCCAAGCCCACGTTCACCATAAAGCCCAGCCTGCCCTTTATCTCCTTTATCACCTGTGCGGCGATCATATTTTCACGCTCGGAAAGTTTTAATTCGTTGAAGAACTTCAGCTCCTCGTCGATGGGCAGATCGCACAGCTCGGCTATATTCAAGCCGCCCACGGTCACGCCGAGCGCTTCCTTCTTCAAACGCTTTCCGTGGCACACGTCGCAAGGCACGGGGGACATGAACCTCTCCAGCTCCATCTTGGTGAGGTCGGAGGTGGTTTCGGTATATCTCCTGCTCATGATGTTGCACACACCCTCGTACACTTTGGAGAAAAAGCCGTTATTGAACACGCCGCGCATATCCGCGTCCAGCGGTTTATTGTCGCCGTAGAGCACTATCTTTTGAATTTTCTCCGGCAAATCCTTGAAGGGAGTTGCGAGGGAGAAGCTGTACTTCTTGGCAAGGGCGCGCATCATGGCGGCGTTCACCTTGCACGTATCGAAGCTCCACCCCTTGATGTCCACGGCCCCTTCCGCAAGCGATTTATCCCACTTGACGAACTTATTGAGGTCGGGGACCATGCTGAATCCCAAGCCGAAGCACTTGGGGCAGGCGCCGAATGGTGAGTTGAAGGAGAAGAAGCGCGGAGTGAGCTCTTCCATGGCGATGTCGCAGTCGGGGCAGGTATACTTTGTGGAATACAGGGTGACTTCCTCCCCGTTCACGCACTCCACCAACCCTTCGGAAAGTTTGAGCGCCGCTTCCAAGCTGTCGGTCAGGCGGCGGGTTATACCCTGCTTGATCACCAGCCTGTCCACCACCACGGAGATGGTGTGCTTTATGTTCTTGTCCAAATCCACTTCCGCTCCGCCGTCGTCGTAGCGCACTCCGTCCACTTCCACGCGCATATAGCCGCTCTTGCGGAAGCTCTCCAAAAGTTTGGCAAATTCGCCCTTCCTGCCGCGCACCACGGGGGATACTATCATAACCTTGCTCCCTTCCGGCAGCGCCATTATCTTGTCCGCTATCTGGTCCACTGTTTGGCGCACTATCTCCTTGCCGCACTTGGGACAATGGGGGATACCTATGCGGGCATAGAGCAAGCGCAGGTAATCGTATATTTCCGTAACCGTGCCCACGGTGGAGCGCGGATTGTGGGAAGTAGTCTTTTGGTCTATGGATATGGCGGGGGAGAGCCCCTCTATATAGTCCACGTCCGGCTTGTCCATCTGGCCCGAAAATTGAGGGGCGTAGGATGAGCGGGGTTCCATATATCTGCGCTGCCCTTCCGCAAAGAGCGTGTCGAAGGCGAGCGACGATTTGCCCGAACCGCTCAAACCGGTGAGCACCACCAGCTTGTCGCGCGGGATGGTAACGTCTATATTTTTAAGATTGTGCACCCTGGCACCCTTTATTATTATCTTGTCCTGCATCACTTTTTCCTCTTGCTTTCCAATTTCCTCTTTAATGCGGCTATCTCCTCGCGGTACTTGATGGCGAGCTCAAAGTCAAGGCTGCTTGCCGCCAGCTTCATCGACGAGGTGAGCCGCTCTATTTCCGCCCTTATCGCGGAAGCGTCCTCAATGGGTTTTTCTTCCGCTTTCTTGCTTATCTCTATCGTGTTGTTTATGGGTTTGATTATCGTTTTGGGAATAATGCCGTGCTCTTTGTTGTACTGCTTTTGCACTTCCCTGCGGCGGTTGGTTTCGTCCAACGCGCGCCTCATGCTGCCCGTTATCACGTCCGCATACATCACCACCTTAGCCTCCGCGTTGCGCGCGGCGCGCCCTATCGTTTGGATAAGCGCCGTTTCACTGCGCAAAAAGCCTTCCTTGTCCGCGTCAAGTATGGCGACCAGCTTCACTTCCGGCAAATCCAAGCCTTCGCGCAGCAGGTTTATGCCCACGAGCACGTCGAAGTCGCCCTTCCTGAGCGAGGTGATTATGTCTATCCTCTCCAAGGTGTCTATATCCGAGTGCATATAGCGCACCTTTATCTGATTGTCCTTCAAAAATGCAGTGAGGTCTTCCGCCATCTTCTTTGTGAGGGTGGTCACAAGCACCCTGCCGCCGCTCTCCGTAGTGGAGCGTATCTTGCCGATGAGGTCGTCTATCTGCCCCTTCACGGGGAGCACTTCCACCTCCGGATCCACAAGTCCCGTGGGGCGGATGAGCTGTTCCACCACCTGCCCCGCCTGCGCCATCTCGTAAGGTCCCGGTGTGGCGGATACGCAGATGAGCTGCCCTATCCTCTCGTCGAACTCGTCGAATTTGAGCGGACGGTTGTCGTACGCCGCGGGGAGGCGGAAGCCGTAATCCACCAAATTCTTCTTGCGCGCCAAGTCGCCGTTATACATCGCCCTTATCTGCGGAATGGTCATGTGACTTTCGTCGATAAACAGTATAAAGTCCTTGGGGAAGAAGTCGAGCAAGGTATAAGGCGGCTGCCCTTCGCTCCTGCCGTCGAAGTAGCGGGAATAATTTTCTATGCCGCTGCAATAGCCCATCTCCCTGATCATCTCCATATCGTAGCTCACGCGCTCGCGTATACGCTGGGCTTCGATCAGCTTGCCGCGCTCTTCGAAGTACTTCACCCGCTCTATCATGTCCGCGCCTATCTGCTTCAGCGCCGCGTCGCGCTTTTCCTTTTCCACCACATATTGGCTGGCGGGGAAGATGTTCACGTGTTTTAGCGTTTCTATCGGCTTGCCCGTGAGCGGATCGATATGCGAAATGCACTCTATCTCGTCGCCGAAGAACTCTATTTTGATCGCCACCTTGTCGTTTTCCACGGGCACCACTTCCACCACGTCCCCGCGCACGCGGAAGGTGGAACGCTGCAAGTCCAGATCGGAGCGGCTGTACTGAATTTCTATAAGCCTGTCGATGAGCTCGTCGCGGTCGATGGTCATGCCCTCGCGCAAGGAAATAGCCATGCTGAAATATTCCATGGGCGCGCCCAAGCCGTATATGCAGGAAACGGACGCAACGACGATGACGTCCCTCCTTTCGCAAAGCGCGCTGGTGGCGGAGTTGCGCAGCCTGTCTATCTCGTCGTTTACAGACATATCCTTTTCGATATAGGTATCGCTGCGCGGAATATATGCCTCCGGCTGATAGTAGTCGTAGTAAGATACGAAATATTCCACTCTGTTATTGGGGAAAAATTCGCGGAACTCGTTGCACAGCTGGGCGGCGAGCGTCTTATTGTGCGCAATGACGAGCGCGGGGCGGTCGAGCTGCTTGATGACGTTTGCCATGGTGAACGTCTTGCCGCTGCCCGTAACGCCGAGCAAAACTTGGGTGCGCAGACCGTCCCGCACGCCCTCGACAAGTTTTTCTATCGCCTGCGGCTGATCTCCGCACGGCTTATATCCCGAATGCAAATCGAACATACTTATCGTATATTATAGTACATATGTTTGCCTAATGCAAGCTGTTTTAAGAGAAAATACTGCGCAGAATAAGACCGATGGCAAAGCTGAGCAGCGCGCCCGCCACGGTGAGCACAATCTTGAAGATAACTTGCCTTCTTTCGTTCTTGATCTGCCTTATCACCGCATAGCCGTTTTGGTGAAGGGTGAAACAGTAATGTTTATCCCCCTTTTTCTCCGTTTCTATAAGCTCGAAATAATCGTCCGTCTGCAAGGACTTCAAGTAGGCGGGCAGATCGTCCCGCTTAAAGCGCACTGAATAAGGTATGGCGGAGAGCAGCTCAACGGGACGGATAAGGCAAGTGCCGCCCTTGTCCGCCGCCCGCTTGTATATGGCGCTCATAATGGCTTTTTGCGTCCTGTTTATCATACCGCGTTCAAGATGAGATAGATTATCGCTCCGCCCGCTGCGCCGCCGAATAAGCCGCATATGACCGCGACAACCGCCGTCTTCGCCCTCTCCCATAAGGAAGGCTTTGGAGCGGGAGCGGAAGGTTGCTCCGCCCCGCCCTCCAGTTTTTCTTCAATTATTTTTGCCGCTCTCGCCGCCGCCCTGCCGCTTGAAGTGAGGCACAGGCACACTTCCGCTTCGTCCGAATACTTTATCACCGCATAGCCGTTAGTCTTTAAGGCGTCAAGCTCGGCGCGTGCGCCCTCGGATACGGCGGCAAGGTCCGCCCAATCGAAGACGGCATACTTGTCGCCTTCCGTATTCTCCGCCAGGTATGTCAAAAGCGGCTTGGTATCCATTACCTCTCCACCCTGATGACGTTTTCCACGCTTATCACGTTGGCAAGGCGGGAGATCTCTTCCACCGATTTGTTCATCGCCTTCTCGTTGGTGAGGTGGGTTACGAACACTATGGAGATGACCTCCTTGCCCTCATCCTGCCTCATCTGAGCGATAGACACCTTATATTTTTTGAACACATTGGCTATATCCGCCACCACGCCGGCTACGTCGTGCACGTTCAAGCGCAGATAGTAACGGGACATGAAATCGGAATTTATATCCTTTTGCGTCATGCTCGTGTTCATCTCGCTGTAACGGGCGTGCTCTATCTGACGTGCGCAATACACTATGTCGGATACGATTGCGCTGCCGGTGGGCAGATCGCCCGCGCCGCGCCCGTAAAGCATGATGTCGCCCACCGCGTCGCCCACGAGGAACACCGCGTTGAAGGAGCCGTTCACGTTGGCGAGCGGATGATCCTTGGGCAGGAATACGGGATGTACGCGCGCTTCTATCTTGCCGTCGTTGCCGTTTTTGGCGATGGCGAGCAGCTTGATGACGTAGCCCAGCTTATCCGCCTGCTCTATATCCACGGAGGTTATGTGGGTTATGCCCTCGCGGTAGATGAGCTCCACGGGCACGCGCTTGTTGAACGCGAGCGAAGCCAAAATGCTCAGCTTATAGCCCGAATCGAAGCCCTCAACGTCCGCAACGGGATTTGCCTCGGCATAGCCGAGCGCCTGGGCGTCCTTCAAAATTTCGGCATAATCCAATCCTTCCTGCGCCATGCGGGTAAGAATGTAATTGGTGGTGCCGTTGATTATCGCCTTGATCTCCAAGATGCGGTTGGCTTGCATTGCCGCCGTCATCACCCTGATAATGGGCATGCCGCCGCCCGTGGTGGCTTCGTAGTAAAGTCCCGCGCCTGTGGGAGCAGCCGCCGCTTCCAGCTCCGGCCAGCTCTTTGCGAACATCTCCTTATTTGAAGTGACGATGCTCTTGCCCGCGGAAAGAGCCTTTATAAGAAAGCTCTTGGCGGGCTCCACGCCGCCCATGCACTCCACGACGATGTCGATGTCGTCGCGGGCGACTATCTCGTCTATCGACCCGGCAAGCAGGGAAAGATCCGCACCCGCCGCCGTTACGCGCGCCGGGATCTTATCCAGCACGGCTTTAACTTCCACGTCAACGCCGTACTCTTCCATGATCGCCTGCTTTCTGTCCGCTAAAATCTTGTACGTTCCGCCGCCTACTACTCCCATTCCGAGTATGGCTACTCCTGCTTTTTTCATATCTCACTCCTTTGTCTTATTGGTATTCATGTCGTATATTATCTTAAGTCCTTTCAATGTCAAGGACCTGTCCACGATGTCGATTATCTTCTCTTCCGGCACCGAGCGCACGAGTTCGCTCAAACCGCCCGTCGCCACGACTTTTACGTCCTCTTCCCCGCACTCTTTTTTCATGCGCTCCAAGATGTACTGCACAAGTCCCGTATAGCCGTAGATAAGTCCCGCCTGCATATTATTGCCCGTATTGCGGCAAATTATGGTCTCCGGCTTGATGAGCTCTATTTTGGGAAGGCGGGCGGTGTGCTCCACGAGGCTGTCGAGGCTCGTCTTTATGCCCGGGGCGATACATCCGCCCATAAATTCGCCGTCCTTGGTCACATAGTTGAAGGTGGTCGCCGTGCCGAAGTCCACCACTATGCAGGGTCCCTTGTAGAGCTTGTACGCCGCCACGCAGTTGACTATCCTGTCCGCGCCCACTTCCTGGGGGTTGGTGTACTTTATTTTTAGCCCCGTCTTTATGCCCACGCCCACCATTATCGGCTTAAAGCCGAAGTAATATTGGCAAGCGTGCTCCATGGTGTAATTTAAGTCGGGCTGGACGGAGGACATTATTATGCCCGTTATGCGCGAGATGTCGTCTATCTCGTTCATAAGCAGCATTTTAAGTTCCGCGCCGATCTCGTCCGCCGTGCGCATCGTCACGGAAAAACGCCAGGCGTGCACCAGCTCGTCTTTAGAAAACAAGCCGACTTTTATATTCGTGTTGCCTATGTCGATTGCAAGTATCATCTTATTTATCCTCCCGCCCGTTTGCTCCGTGATCGGATTTTGAACATTCTTCTCCGCGCTCATCATCGGAAGACGCGTCTGCTGCGGGCGCGGCTTGCGCTTCCTCTTGCTCGGTGCAGGCGGCTGCGCCCTTCGCCCCGCGCTTGACTATGCCGTACCCCGCCCTGTTGAGAGCGGTCACGATGGGCGGCACCAGGATGGTGAAGGCGACCACCTCTATCGTGGCGTTCACCGCAAGAGTGACTTGGAAGAACTGCGGCAGCAGAGCGCTGTCTATCGCCATATTGCCCGCGATATAGCACAGCCATATCATAAGGCACACGAGCGCGGTATTGGTGAGCGTGCCCACGAATGCGGTGAAACTCGCCACTCCGTAAACAGCCGCCTGCTTCTTCCTGTTTACCGACTTGTACTCGTCACTGCCGAGGGGTAGAGCGGCGAGCTTGGGATTAAAACGCCTGTCCACCCACTTATTCAGCCCGTGGTAAGAAAGGTACGCTACCACGCCCACCATGAGCCGCGGCGGGACCGCCACCAGCGGATTGCGGAACACGGGAGCGAGCAGCGACCCCGCGCCGACCGTGTATGCCGAAACGAGCATGCCGCACGCCATAAGCACGGATAGGAATGCCGTGACCCCCTTCTTCTGCGTCATGGCGGAGACGAGGACGGGCACCAGGCAGAACGCGAGCGTCGCGCCTGCGATGGGCGGCACCTGCACGAAGATAAATATTATCTCCAATGCCGTCAAAATAGCCGTGATGGCTATCGTTTTTGCGGATATTTTTCTTTTCATGTACTCTCCGATTAGGCTCTTTCGATGCCTATCTAAGCCTTATTGCAAGTTATACCCCTTATGGCGTAAGGTCATAAGTACCTCCGCCGGGATACTCCTTGTCGTTTTATTATATCAAATACGCGCGCATACTGCAAGTAATTGTAAGGTAAAATCCCCTTAAAGCGCCCCGAACAGCTTGGCAAGAAGGAACCCGTGCCATATTAGGACGGGAAAAAATATTATGCACCCCGCCCTCTCCTTTATCGTAAGGGCGGCTATTATGAGTGAGAGCGCGGCGATGAGCGACATTATAACGCGCGACACGTCCGCACGCTCCGCGCAGGCGCGCCAAAGCAGATACATGGCGAGCATGAGGGTGATGAGTAAAAATATCTTCTTCTTTCCTCGCACGGCAAGGCGGGTCATGGTCAGGGTGATGAGCATATAGTCCGCGCCCCAGAGCAGGTTGACCGCAAAACCTTCGTCGGCGTGAATGCGCACGCGCACAAAGGACGTGAGCGAACAAAAAAACAAGACGACGCCCATAGAAAGCGCCGCCGCCCAAAGATATTTTACAAGGCGCATACCGTTCACGTTAGAGTATATGCGCAAAAATGCCCGTTATTGCTCCTTCTTCTTCCGCCACGGCTTGCGAGGATATTCCTCCTTCAAGCAGCCGTTTTCGTCAAAGGCACCTATATGCTTATAATAAAAGAAGATACCCGCGTCCCAGGCAAGCCCGACCGCCGTGCACGGCAAGGCGAAATATAGGACGTATTGCGCAAGCAGCTCGGTAAAAACGAACTGCACGCACAGCCACATGATGAAAAGTACGGTGAAGGCGATCATCACCCACAGCCTGTAAGAGAGCGGCTTGCCGTAATAACTAATCATCCATGTGAAGAAGTTGAACTTTCTCATACCTCGATTATAGCGCAAAGCGCGCCCGCGGTCAAGTAAAACCTCTTTTTTATTGACAACCCTTTTCTTAACCGTTATAATAAATATGCGGAGTCGGCACTTTCCGATCTGACATTATAAGTCAACCGCATTTAACGGGCAGTATATACCGCCCGTTATTTTAACGCATTTTCGGCGGAAATAATTACAGTCCCGCCGCGGCGGGACTGCTTGTGCGCACATATCGGCACGCACCCTAGGAATGTACTATTCTTGCATTAATTGCAGGAATTGTTTCCGCCGCAGCAGCTTAAAGCCACCAGCACGGGGATTATGTTGCAGTTACAGCCGCCCGAATTGCCGCAGCCGTTGCCAAGCCCGCCGCAGCACATAAGTAAGAGAATCAGCCACAGGCAATCACAGCCGCCGAAATCAAAGTTGTTCATACGCTTCCTCCATATTATTGGCGTAATTTCGCCTTCTGGTACACAATACGCAAAATAAAGGAAAAGTGTTACCGCCGTTTGACAAAAACTTATATACAAGGTATAATGACATAGATAATTTATTTAACGGAGCATATTATGGCACAATTGACAATGGACAAACTTGTGGCACTTTGCAAAGGCAGAGGCTTTATATACCCCGGCAGCGAGATATACGGCGGCCTTGCCAACACATGGGATTACGGTCCCTTGGGCGTGGAGCTGAAGAACAACGTAAAGCGCGCCTGGTGGAAGAAATTCGTGCAGGAAAACACGCTGAACACGGGTATTGACTGCGCCATTTTGATGAACCCCAATGTGTGGGTGGCGAGCGGACATGTGGGCGGATTCAGCGATCCTCTTATGGACTGCCGCGCCTGCAAATCCCGTCACCGCGCGGATAATTTGATAGAAGATTACATGAAAAAACATCACTGCGAAGAATCCATCGCCGGCTGGGACAATGCCAAGATGGAAAAGTACATCGCAGATCACAAGATACCCTGCCCCGTGTGCGGCAAGAGCGATTTTACCGGCGTCAGGCAGTTCAACCTGATGTTCAAGACCTTCCAGGGCGTGACGGAAGACACGGTGAGCACCCTCTACCTGCGCCCCGAAACGGCGCAGGGCATATTCGTCAACTTCCTCAACGTGCAGCGCACCTCGCGCATGAAAGTGCCCTTCGGCATAGGTCAGATAGGCAAGAGCTTTAGGAACGAGATAACCCCCGGCAACTTCATCTTCCGCGTGAGGGAATTCGAACAGATGGAGCTGGAGTTCTTCTGCAAGCCGGGCACGGATTTGGAGTGGTTCACATATTGGAAGGAATTTTGCAAAAATTGGCTGCTCGGATTGGGCATAAAGGAAGAAAACTTGAAGCTACGCGACCACGATCCCGAAGAGCTCGCGTTCTATTCCAACGCTACGACCGACTTCGAGTTCAAGTTCCCCTTCGGCTGGGGCGAGCTGTGGGGCGTGGCGGACAGGACGGATTACGACCTGAAAGCGCACATGAAGGTGAGCGGCAAATCGCTTGAATACACCGACCCCAACACGGGCGAAAAATATGTGCCCTACGTCATCGAACCTTCCTTGGGCGTGGAGAGAATGGTGCTCGCCATACTGTGCAACGCCTATGAAGAAGAGGAAGCGGACGGCGAAACGCGCGTGGTATTAAAGTTGCATCACGCCCTGGCTCCTTACAAAGTTGCGGTGCTCCCCCTGCAAAAGAAGGCGCTCGGCGAAAAGAGCGAGGAGATATATAAGCAGCTCAGCAAGGAGTTCATGTGCACCTATGACGAGAGCGGTTCCATAGGCAAACGTTACCGCAGGCAGGATGAGATAGGCACCCCCTACTGCGTGACGGTAGACTTTGAAACGCTGGAAAACGGCACCGTGACCGTGCGCGAAAGGGACAGTATGGCGCAGATAAGACTGCCCATCGACAAGCTCGCCGATTACTTCAGGGAAAACCTGGCATATTGATCAAAACCGCATGCAAAAGCGCCGCGAATTGCGGCGCTTTTTTGTTTATGAAATTATGTATACTTTCTGCACTTAACCGCATTAAACGTTAATATATGTCGAAAAACAAATATTTTCATATATGAGCAAATACTTACCCGCTCCCATACCGCGGCAAATATAGCGGCATTTTGCGAATTTTTATCAAGCGGCAAGACGATGTATTTTTTATGCACTTGACTGCATAAAATAAAGGGCGGCTTGCGCCGCCCGATTTTTTACTTTCAGCCGCGAGTGCTGTAGTTGGGGGATTCTTTTGTGATGGATATGTCGTGAGGATGGCTTTCGATGAGTGCGGCGTTGGAGATACGCACGAACTTGGCGCCCGTGCGCAGCTCTTCGATGTTGTGCTTGCCGCAGTAGCCCATGCCTGCCCTAAGTCCGCCCATAAGCTGGAAGACCACATCCGCCAAACTGCCGCGGAAGGGAACCCTGCCCTCGACGCCTTCGGGGACGAGCTTCTTTGCGCCCGACTGGAAGTACCTGTCCTTGCTGCCGGCAGCCATCGCGCCGAGCGAACCCATGCCGCGATATACCTTAAAGCTCCTGCCCTGGAACATCTCTATCTCGCCGGGAGTTTCCTCCGTGCCGGCGAACAGGCTGCCTATCATCACGGCGCTGGCGCCGCAGCCGAGAGCTTTTACTATGTCGCCGCTGTACTTGATGCCGCCGTCGGCGATTATCCTCTTGCCCATCTTGTCCGCCTGCTCCGCGCAGTCCATGATAGCCGTTGCCTGAGGCACGCCGATACCCGCGATTATACGGGTGGTGCAGATGGAGCCGGGGCCTATGCCCACTTTGACCACGTCCGCGCCGTTTTCAAACAGCGCCTTGGTGCCTTCCGCCGTCGCCACGTTGCCCACGATGAGCGGCAGGTTGGGGAACTTGCTCTTTATCATCGCAACGCAGGTGAGCACGTTCTTGCTTTGACCGTGCGCGGTATCGATCGTGACCACGTCCACGCGCGAATCCACGAGGGCGCTTACCCTGTCCACGATGTCCGCGGTTACGCCCACAGCCGCGCCGGCGAGCAGTCTGCCCGACTTATCCTTGGCGGAATGGGGATACTTGATGGCTTTTTCTATATCCTTGATGGTGATAAGACCCTTTAAGTTGCCGTCCTTGTCCACAAGGGGAAGTTTTTCTATGCGGTGCTTGCCCAGGATTTTTTGCGCTTCTTCCAGGGTGGTGCCCACGGGAGCGGTGATGAGGTGGTCCTTGGTCATAACGTCGCCGATGAGCTTGTCGTAATCCGTTTCGAACCGCAAATCACGGTTGGTGATTATGCCCACCAGCTTTTCGCCGCGAGTGATGGGTACGCCGCTTATTTTGAATTTACGCATGAGGTCGAGCGCGTCGCTCAGCTTGTGCTCGGGCGTGAGATGGAAGGGATTGGTGATAACGCCGTTTTCACTGCGCTTAACCTTGTCCACTTGCTGGGCTTGAGCTTCGATGCTCATGTTCTTGTGAATCATGCCCAAGCCGCCTTCACGGGCGAGCGCAATTGCAAGTTCGCACTCCGTAACGGTGTCCATAGAAGCGCTCAAAAGCGGGATATTCAAGACGATGTCGTCCGTGAGCTTGGTAGTTAAATCCACCTGGGCGGGGACCACGTCGGAATATTCGGGAATGAGCAGTATATCGTCAAACGTTAAACCTTCTTTGAATTGCCTTGCCATAATCGCTCCTTTGTATTGTTTTCGTGTATTATACCTATTTTATTACATGTGCGCGGAAAATGTCAAACACATTAACGCATTAAATCATAATTGCCCCTTTTGCCGCAGTATAGCGCACCTTTGCGGCGCAAAAGTCTTTACTCGCAGCATGGCGCGGCAAGAATTTTTGCGGAATTTAATAATATATTTTAAAAAGCAATGCGTCAGCTGTTGAAAATATTTTTTACATTTGTTATACTAAATAAGAAACTGTTCTACGGAGTGTGTTATGAACAACGAAGTGAATATCGACGAGCTGATAAAAGAGCTGACGCTGGAAGAAAAGGCGGGGCTTTGCAGCGGGCGCGACTATTGGACGACCAAGCCCGTAGCCAGGCTGGGCATACCCACGGCGCGTATGTCGGACGGGCCGCACGGACTGAGGCTGGAGATGGAGGATAACGATAAGTCGATGAACGAATCTTATCCCGCCACGGCATTCCCTCCTGCGGTCACTTTTGCAAGCTCTTGGGACGTATCCATCGCCCGTCAGATGGGTGAAGAGATAGCAACTCAATGCCTCGACCAGGACGTATCCGTCATTTTGGGACCGGGCGTGAACATAAAGCGTTCGCCGCTGTGCGGGCGCAACTTCGAGTATTTGAGCGAGGACCCTTACCTCTCCTCCCGCATGTGCGTGGGCTATGTTACGGGCGTGCAAAAACACAATGTGGGCACGTCGGTAAAGCATTTTTGCGCAAACAACCAGGAATCGCGCCGCATGACGATAAACGCCGTAGTGGACGAGCGCGCCCTGCGCGAGATATATCTGCCCGCCTTCGAGAGCGCGGTGAAGGAAGCTCAGCCGTGGACGATCATGTGCTCTTATAACCGCATAAACGGCGAGTACGCTTCCGACAACAAGCGCCTGCTTACGGATATTTTGCGCGATGAATGGGGCTTTAAGGGCATGGTGGTGAGCGACTGGAACGCCACCAATAACCGCATAGAAGGCATAAAAGCGGGGCTGGATTTGGAGATGCCCTATTCCGGCGGACTCACCGACAAGTACATAGTAAAGGCGGTTAAGTCGGGAGAACTTAAAGAAGAAGATTTAGACAAGGTGGTGCGCAGAGTACTCGAATTCGTATACAAGTGCGCTTCTAACCAATACAGCGGCGTAGAAGCGGATTACGAACGCGGACATCAGCTTGCGCGCCACATTGCGGAAAGCTCCGCCGTGCTCTTGAAGAACGAGGGCAAGGCGCTGCCCCTTTCCGACGAGGACGACATCGCCCTCATCGGCGAGCTTGCGCGCACGAGCAGATATCAAGGTTCGGGCAGTTCGCGCATAAACCCCTATAAGCTCGTGTCACTTACAGAGGCGATGACCGCCGAGGGCAAGAAGTTCACCTTCGCCCCCGGTTACAGCACGGATAACGCCAATCCCAACGAGGAGCTGATAACGCAGGCGGTGGAGCTTGCCAAGACGAAAAAGACGGCGGTGGTTGCGATAGGCCTCACCGAGGACTACGAATGCGAGGGCTACGACCGCTCGCACATCGACCTGCCGGAAGCGCAGAACAAGCTGCTGGCGGCGCTCACCGCGGTGTGCGACAACGTGATAGTGGTGCTCTACGGCGGTTCCCCCGTGACCATGCCGTGGATAGGCGGCGTAAAAGCGGTGCTCAACGCCTACCTGCCCGGTGAAGCGGGAGGTGAAGCGGTATGCAGACTGCTCTACGGCAAGGTGAACCCCAGCGGCAAGCTGGCGGAAACCTATCCCCTCGCCCTGGAAGATTACCTGGCTTCGCAATACTTCGGCATGGGTCCCAAGGTGGTGGAACACCGCGAAAGCATATTCGTGGGTTACCGCTACTACGACAGCGCGGAAAAGCCCGTGCTCTTCCCCTTCGGCTATGGTCTTTCCTATACCACGTTCGAGTATTCCGATTTGAAGATAGAGGGCGCAAACGTTTCCTTCACCGTGACGAATACGGGCGATATGGACGGCGCGGAAGTGTGCCAGCTTTACGTGGGCGCACGCGGCTCGCGCGTGTTCAGGGCGAAAAAGGAGTTGAAGAGGTTTGTAAAGGTGTTCTTGAAGAAGGGGCAGTCCACAAAAGTGTCCTTCACCCTGGACGACAGGTGCTTTGCCTTTTATAACACCGAGATCAACGATTGGTATGTGGAGAACTGCAGCTACGATATACTTGTGGGCGCAAGCTCGCGCGATATACGCCTTTCCGGCACGATAACCATATCGGGCAGAGAGGTGGCGCCTATGCCCGATTACGAGAGCAACTGCCCTTCTTACTTCAAGATAGGCAGCGTAGACAAGATAAGCGACGAGGAGTTTGCCCGCCTGTACGGCAAAAAGCTCCCCTCCAACCTCCCTTCCAAACGCGGAGAATTTGACCTGACCACCACTCTGGGCGAGCTGGGCTGCTGCCTTATAGGCAAGCTGATAATAAAAGTCGCCCCCGCAGTTATCAAAGGACAGGTGGAAAACCCGGACATGACCACCATGCTCATGCTCATGCAGGGCATGAAGGAACTGCCCCTGCGCGGGCTCATCGGCATATCGGGCGGCATTGCGGACATCAAGGTTATCCGCGGCATGATGGAATGGGGAAATAAGCACCGCTTGAAGGGCTTTTTCCTGATAATAGCCGGTCTTTTTGCCACGCTGGGGAACGTTTCAAAGCAGAAGGTGGAAAAGGCGTTAAAGCGCGACGAGCGCAAAGCCGCGCGCGAGGAAACGGCAAAAGCCAAGGCAGAGGCAAAGGCAAAAGCCGCCGAGGAAGAGGCGAAAGCCAAGGCGGAAAAAGCCGCCAAGAAAGAAGAGGCAAAGGCGTCCTCCCCCACCATGCGCGAAAGATTTTCTTCCTTCTTCTCGAGCGACGACAAGAAAGAGGACAAGAAGAAGTAAAAACGCTTTGTTATAAAGAAAAGACCGCGAAGGCTCGCGGTCTTTTTTTTGTTTTGCGGGTTGCGATTATACTGCGATAGTGTCGCTCGTCTTCCCTTCCTGCGCGCCCGAAATGCGGGTGGACACCACTTCGCCCGTGACGGAATCTATCAGCGCCGCCCAATAATCGTCCCTATCCTTGATGAAGGACACGAACCAATAAAAGCCTCCCTCGGGGTCGTGGTCGTTGCGCACGAGCTTGACATACGTCTCCCTGCCGAAGCCGCCTGCAGCCACGGCGGCGTCTATCTCCGCCTTAAAAGCGGAGGCGGCGATTTCCAGCGCGCGCTTGTTGTCTATCTCCGTAACGGCGTTTTCCAGGGCGGCTTCAGTCACCTCTTCCCCGTAAGTTATCGTGACAGATTGAAGAGCTCCGATGCTAGCTATATCCGTGAGTTCGGCGGAGGAGGACACGCCGAAGCTGTCCTTTTCCAAGCTTCCCTGCAGGGTGCCCGCCTCGCCCGTGAGCGTGTAAGAAAATTCGTAGTTGAGCAGTGCCGGCTTTAAGGGGCGAAGGGTGAGTTTTACGCTGTCCTTCATCTCTCCCACCTTGCCGTCGGAGATGAACAGTTCCTCCTTATTCACGCCCGTAACGGACACTTCGAAGTCTTGAGTGCCGCCATAGTAATACATATATTGGTCGTAACTGAGCGTTTTGGTTATGTCAAATTCCTCCTCGCCCGTGCAAGCGGCGGCGATGACGGCTGAGGCGGATAGGGTGAGTACTAGCAAAATCAGCAAAACTTTTCTTTTCATGGTGACCTCCTGTGACGTTAAATACTATGAAGGAGATACCGCTTATATGACCCCTTGTCCGAAAAAAGCGCAAAAAAAGAAAGCCGCGCGGCTTTCTTGAATTCCAGCTTATAAAACGCGTTACTTATCTTGTATGATGTTCTTTACTTTCATCAGGCGCACGGTGGCGGAGCGCTCGTTTTCGTCCAGCTTCATGGTGATATATCGAATGGTCTCTTCCGTCTGCGGGATCATGACGTATTCCAGGGCGTTCACGCGGCGGCGATTCTTTTCTATCTCTATGGCGAGCATATTGCACGCCTTTTCCACCTGCGCAAGCTGCACGAGCTTTTCTGCAAGGGCGGTGACGGTGAGGATGGAATCGTCCAGCTGCGCGGTGACTTGCGCAAAGGAATAGGGAAAGATTTCACCCTCTTCTTCCCTTATTATGCTCATGTTCGGCACGGTCACGGACATTATATTCTGCGTGTCCGCCTGCACGCGTATGCGTTTAGAGGGCATGGCGAGGGCTTCTTCTATCACGTAATCTTCACAGCACGAACGCGCCAGAGCAAAGCCGCGCAGCGCGCCCGCGAGCTCGTCTTCCACCTCTTTCCTGAGGCGTTTGTTCTCCTTGGCTAGCTCCACAAATCGGCGCACCATCTCGTCCGACTTGTCCTTGAGCATCTTGTGCCCTTTTACAGCCGTGGCGAGCCTGCGTTTTAAGTTGCGCAGCTCCATCCTGGTGGGATTTACGTTCAGCCTTTCCGCCATTATTCTTCCTCTGCCTTACGCGCGGCTACCGCCGGGCGATAGTATTTTTCCAAAAACTCGTCCCTCACCCTCTTCATCTCGCTCTCAGGGAGCATGGCTAGCAGCTTCCAGCCAATGTCCAGAGTCTCCTCAATCGTCCTGTTTTCGTCAAAACCCTGGTTGAGGTATACCTTTTCGAACTCCTGCGCAAAAGCGGCGTAAAGCCTGTCTGTGGGCGTTAAAGCGGCGTCGCCGAGCACAGCGGCGAGCTCCTTGGCGTCCTTGCCCTGCGCGTATGCGGAGAAGAGCTGGTTCATATTGTCCGAATGGTCCTCCCTCGTCTTGCCCGCGCCTATGCCCTTCTGCTTCAAGCGGGAGAGTGAAGGCAGCACGTCGATGGGCGGATTGATATTCTTCTTATAAAGCTCGCGGCTCAATATTATCTGCCCTTCCGTGATGTATCCGGTGAGGTCGGGGATGGGGTGCGTCTTGTCGTCTTCCGGCATGGTGAGGATGGGGATTTGCGTTATCGAGCCCTTTTTGCCTATTATCCTGCCCGCGCGTTCGTACATGGTGGCAAGGTCGGTATACAGGTAGCCGGGGTAGCCGCGCCTGCCGGGGACTTCCTTCCTTGCGGCGGAAACTTCACGCAGCGCCTCGCAGTAATTGGTGATGTCCGTCATTATCACGAGCACGTGCATATCCTTTTCAAACGCCAGATATTCCGCCGCCGTAAGCGCCATCCTGGGCGTGGAGATGCGCTCCACCGCAGGATCGTTTGCCAAATTTATAAACATGACGGTTCGCTCGATCGCGCCCGTGCGCCTGAAGTCGGACATGAAGAAGTCCGCCTCCTCGTAGGTGATGCCCATGGCGGCGAACACCACGGCGAATTTTTCCGAGCTTTCAAGCACCTTGGCTTGGCGGGCTATCTGCGCGGCGAGTTGGGCGTGCGGCAGCCCGGACATGCTGAATACGGGCAGTTTTTGCCCCCTGACGAGGGTATTTAAGCCGTCTATCGCCGAAACGCCCGTTTGAATAAATTCGTCCGGGTAGTCGCGCGCGGCGGGATTGATGGGTCTGCCGTTTATGTCCAGCCTGTCTTCCGGGATGACGGGCGCGCCGCCGTCCTTGGGTCTGCCCAAGCCGTCGAACACCCTGCCGAGCATATCTTCACTTACCGCAAGTTCCATGCTCCTGCCCAAAAAACGCGCCTTCGAGGTGGACATCTGAATGCCCTGCGAGCTTTCAAACAGCTGAACCATGGCTTTGTCGCCGTTCACTTCCAGCACCTTGCCCAGGCGGACGGAGCCGTCTTTGGCGGCTATCTCCACCAACTCGTCATATTTCACGCCGTCCACGCCCTCCACGAGCATGAGCGGCCCAACTATTTCCCTGATAGTCTTATACTCTTTCAGCATACTTCACCTCAATTCAAAAGCGCGCTTATCTCCTGCGCCATCTTGCCGCCTATCTCGGCGAACTTGTCCATCTCGCTTTCCGGGATATACTTGCATCTGCCGATGAGTTCGCGGCTCTTTATTGCCAAAAGGTCGTCCAAGTCCGCGCCCTTTTCCAGCGCGTCCTTGCTTAGGGTGTGGCAGTCGAGGATGAGCTTTAACATGGCGTATTGCTTTTGCAGGGAAGCGTATGTGTCCACCTCGTTGAAGGCGTCCTGATGCAGGTAGTCTTCCCTTATCGATTTGGCAGTTTCCATGGTCAGCCTGTCCTCCGGCGAAAGCGCGTCCATGCCCACGAGCCTTACTATCTCGTTCAAGCCGGACTCCTCCTGCAAAATCGCCATGGCGCGGTTGCGCTGTTCCACCCAATGTGAATTTACGTTGTCGTTATACCACTGCGTCATCTTGTCCCCGTACAGGGAATAGCTGGCTATCCAATCTATCGCGGGGAAGTGGCGCTTGTAGGCGAGCGAGGAGGAGAGCCCCCAGAACACCTTTACTATGCGCAAAGTCGCCTGCGACACGGGTTCGGAAAGGTCTCCGCCGGGAGGGGAAACGGCGGATATAGCCGTGACCGAGCCCATGCGGTTATCCGTACCCAGCGTGTTCACCACGCCCGCGCGCTCGTAGTAACTCGCAAGGCGGGAAGAAAGATAGGCGGGATAGCCCTCTTCGCCCGGCATCTCCTCCAGCCTGCCGGACATCTCGCGCAGCGCCTCCGCCCAGCGGGAGGAGGAATCCGCCATGATTGCCACGTTATAGCCCATGTCGCGGAAATATTCGGCTATGGTTATGCCCGTATAGATAGAGGCTTCACGCGCCGCCACGGGCATATCGGAAGTGTTTGCGATGAGCACGGTGCGCTTCATTAGCGGCTGACCGCTCTTGGGGTCGATGAGCTGAGGGAACTCGTTGAGCACGTCCGTCATCTCGTTGCCGCGCTCTCCGCAGCCCACATACACGATTATGTCCGCGTCCGCCCACTTTGCCAGCTGATGCTGAACGACCGTTTTGCCGCTGCCGAAGGGACCGGGGATGCACGCCGCGCCGCCCTTTGCCACGGGGAAGAAGGTGTCGATGACCCTTTGACCGGATATAAGGGGCATTGTGGGCGCGACTTTACTCTTGTAAGGTCTGCCTACGCGCACCGGCCACTTTTGCATCATGGTGAGCTTTATATCGCCCTTGGAACCGGTGAGAGTGCACACGGTTTCATCCACGGTGAACTCCCCTTCTTTTATGCTCTTGACTTTGCCGGAAACGCCCGGCGGGACCATTATGCGGTGCTCCGCAACGCTGTTTTCACGCACGATACCGATGATATCGCCGCCCGTAACCTGAGCGCCCTTGCCCACCACAGGGGTGAACTTCCACTTCCTCTCGTGGTCGATGGCGGGCATATCGATGCCTCTGCCTATCCTGTCACCGCTCACTTCCATGAGTTTACGCAAGGGGCGCTGGATGCCGTCGTATATCCCTTCCAAAAGTCCGGGCCCCAGCTCTACGGAGAGCGGTTCGCCCGTGCAGGTGACTTCCTCGCCGGGACCCAAGCCGCCCGTTTCCTCGTACACCTGGATGGACGCCCTGTCCCCCCTCATCTCGATGACTTCGCCGATGAGGTTGCGCGAGCTCACGCGCACCACGTCGAACATCTTGGCGTCTTCCAGCCCTTCCGCCACGATGAGCGGTCCCGCAACTTTAACTATCTTACCCTTGTTCTTTGCCATTTGCTAGTCTTCCTTGTTAAACAATATATCCGTTCCCACGGCGCGTTCCACGTCCGCCTTTATGCCCGCCATTCCCAAGCCGCCGCTGCCCGACGAGGAGGGGATGGGGATAACGGTGGGATATGCCTTGCGCTTGTATTTTTCCAGCGTTTCGCCCATATGCGCCGCCAAATCTTCCGTTATGAATATGACGCAGTAATTTTTGGCTTGCCTTTTGAGCACGTCTTCCGCCTGTGCTGCATCCGCGGCGGCAAAGACGTCCATACCCGCGGCTTTGAACGCGAGCACTATATCCTTATCCCCTATCACCGCCAATTTACCGCTATACATAAAATTCCCGCAGCCTCTCTTTTATAAGCGCTTTGTCCGCATTTATTTTGAGCAAGGTGGTTATCATCTTCACCGCCTTAAGCTCCAGCTTTTTTGCCACATAGTAGCCCGCTATCGGCGCGACGGAGAACACGTCGTAACGGTCGTTTTTGAAGATCTCCAGCTGTTCGTTGTCCTTGCACGCTTCAAAGCGGGCAAAAGACTTGCTCGCAGCATACTCCCCCGCCGCCTTGGCAACGCAAGTGTACTTCAGCTTTTCCAAAATGACGCTCCCGTCCTCTTCGTACAGGGAAAGAAGGGTGCCTAGCGCAACCGTACCGCCGGGGATCAGTTCGTCTTTGAAGTCCTTTTCGCCCGCGCCCGCCTTTTTCATCCTGAGCAGGATCTGCACGTTGGCGTGGTCTATCTCCACCTTCCAATACTTTTCCACGCTCGCGGCTTTTTTGCTCTCTTCCAGCACGTGGGCGTACATCGCCTTGTCGAGCGTGCAGTCGATATATCTGCCCGAGTGCGGGTTTGAGGCAAAGTATGAATCTATCTCCGCCAGCGCCGCCGCCATACCCTTGGGCAATCCCTCGTAGGAGTCGTTCATAACGGCGTCCTTCAGCTTTTCGATGTCTATCGTGCCGGCGGGGGCGAGCATGAAGGTGACGTCGTCTATCTTCCCGTACTTACCCTTCATAAAGGCTTTGGAGTTATGGTAGTCGTTTTTTAGCGCGAAAGAGCGCATGCCTTTAAGGTCGCCCACCTCCTTCATAAAGCGGGCGAGTTTTGCCTCTTCGCCGGCTATCATGCCGTCTACGCCGCCTTCCGCCATGTTGCCGAAGCCCGCTTCCGTGAGCACCTTCACGCCCTCTTCATAAGAGCTTGCAAAGACCATCCTGGTTATCTTTTCCTGCCCCAGGAGTGTGTTTTCAAGCGATCGGGCGATAGACGCCGCATAGATGAGCTCTGCCATTTATTCCCCTTTGAAGAGCGCCTTGACCACGAGCGGTTCGCACTCTTCCCTGATGAGGCGCATGTCCTCTTCCAGCGTCAAATTCTTGTCGTATCTGCTGCCGGAGAGGATCACGCCGCCGATAAATTCGCCGCGCTCGACGGAGAGCTTTATCTTCTTTTTACAGCTTTTTGCCACGGACGAGATAAAGGCGGGGGTGATAGTCTTTTCGTCTTCTTTGCAGATGATCACCTCGTCGCCGTCCTCCGCGCTCGCCTTTATAACGCGCGTGAGATAGTCCTTGTATGCCTTTTTGTCCTCTTTCAGCGCCCTTGCGGCGGCAGAGAAGACTTCGTCTATCAGCGCGCTTTTGCAGGCGGAGAGATTGCGGCGCGTATCCAGCGCGTCCACGCTCCTGCCCCTTTCCAGGGCGGCGGCGGCGCGCTCTTCTCCACCGGCAAGGCTGCGCTCCTTATATGCCGCGGCGGATTTTTGCGCGGCGGAAATTATGCCTTCCGCCTTGGCTTTCGCCTCGTTTATAAGTTGGTCGGCGGCGGCTTGAGCGTCGTTTATTATCTTGTTGATAACAGCCGTCTTGTCGTTCATAATCAGCCCGTGATGCTATTGGTGATGAACATGAGCGCCAGGAAGGAGATGAGCAGCGCCAAGAGCGCGTACGTCTCCACCATGACGGTGAGCGCAAGACCTTTACCGGACGTTTCCGGGCGCTTGCCCACCATGGCGATGGCGGACACGGCGCACTTGCCCTGATAGATGCCCGAAACAAGACCCACGATGCCCATGGGCGCGCAAGCCGCCACGATGGACCAGCCTTGAAGGGTGGTCATGGCGACGGGTTCGCCGCTCAAAAAGCCCGTCCAAAGCAGGGTCAAGAAGGCGATTATCAGCCCGTATATGCCCTGCGTGCCCGGCAGAAGCTGCAGCAGCACCAACTTGCCGAACTTACCGGGATCTTCGGATGTGACCCCCGCCGCCGCCTGACCGGCGATACCCACGCCGATAGCCGAACCGCAGCCCGCGAGGATTGCCGCAACGGCGGCGCCGATGATCGCAATATATGCTCCGTCCATTAGTTTTTACCTCCGATTATGGATTTGGATTTTTTATTGTGTTTACGAGGTTTTTCCTCGTACTTTTTTTCGTCCACGTAATAATACTTCATCTCGCTGCCCAAGGGAGTAAACAGCCTGCCGCCGCCTTCGTAGAACTTGCCGAAGAACTCCACGAATTGCAGGCGGGAATCGTGCACATACGAGCCCAGAGTGTTTATGCCCAAGTTGAAGGTGTGACCGATAAAGAAGATGACGCACGCTATGAGCCACCCTATCGCGGGGGCGGAGGGGATCATGTCCTTGATCACTATGCCGATTTGGTTGAACACCATGGCGATGACCGCGGAGGCAAGACCCAAGCCGAATATACGCGTGTAACTCATCAGGTCGGAGAAGAAGTTGACTATGCCGTAAAGTTTGCCAAGTCCGCTGCCCAGGCGCTTTATTCCCTTGTTGCTCACCACTCCGGAGAGGATGAGGAAGAGTATTCCCACGCCGAGCAAGGCGTATCCCAAATAGGGCAGCCAGCTTGCCAGCGAGGAGCCGAAGAACGCCGCCGCCACGCCGAACACGAGGAAATACCAGCAGGTGTTGCCGAAGATCGCCTCCAGCGGTTTTTTCTGCCTGAACAGGGAAACCATGTTCACGAAGTAGCCGTAGAGCATCTGCACGAGTCCCGCGCCCAGGCTTAAAAAGAGCATGGTTATGGGGTCGTCTATCGGGTTGAACCAATACCATATGCCCAAATCGCTTGCGCCCACGCCGAAGTAGGAGCCGAAGAAGAAGCCCCATATTATGGTGGATATGCCGCCCATACAGAGCAATTTTATCATGTTGCCCCTGCCGCGCGGCGGTTTTACCTTTGCAAGATAGATGGACGTGAACAGAGTGAGCAGTACGCCGTATCCCACGTCCGCCAGCATCATTCCAAAGAAGAGGAAGAAAAATGCGGTTATGTGCGGATTGGGATCCAATTCCCTGTACTTGGGCGCGGAGAACATGTTCGTCACCGTTTCGTACGGCGTGACGAGAGAGTTGTTCATGGCGTAAGTGGGCACGTCGTCCCCTTCCTTAGGCTCTTCAAAGTAGTAAGAAAGGCTCTCGCCGCTGCCTTCGAGCAGTTTATCCACCTGCTCCGTATAAGGCAGGGGGACCCACGCTTCCAGCACATAGGAAGTGGCGGTGCAGGCGGAAAGTCCGCTCCCCGTTACCTTCGCCCTCTCTACGCTGTAATAGTCGCGCATGAGTTTGAGCATGGGCAAGTTCTCCTCCGCGCACGCTCCCTGCAAGACTATCTGCGCGCGGCGGGAGGCGACGTCCTCCGCCCTCTTATCTATCTCCTCTTTTTCCTTGGCGTATGTGCGGACGTACTCCGCCGGGCAGGGAGAAAACTCCATGTCGGAAAGTGCGGCGCGCACTTCCTCTTCGTCTTCTTTGTGACAGACGACGGCGAGCGCCGTTTGACTGCCGCTGCCCCAAGTGCGCCAAACGCACTTTTCGCTCCACTCCCCCTCCGCAAATTCCGAAGTGGTAACCGTGCCTATCGCCGCATAGGTGTGGGCGGTGGGCGCGAACGAGCCGAGCTCTTCTTCCACCTCGGCATAGGGGGCGAGGGACGCCAGGGCGTTTTCGCACTTCAGCTTTTCCGACGAGCACTCGGTGAGCGCGGCGGAAAGCTCCTTTAATTGCCCTATCACATTAGCAAGCTCTCCTTCCCTCTCCTTGCAGGCGGTGAACTCGCCGAAAGTGAGGGTGGGCTGGGGCGCCAAAAATTCCTTCTTCGCCTTTTTGTACTCTATTATCTTCTTTTTGGAAAGATCCGCCGCCTCTCGCGTGCATGCGGAGATAAATTCGAATGAAAATTCTATATCCGCGAGTTTTAATGCCAGCTCGTCCGCGCGTGCGGAGACGTCGGGGCGGAAAGTGCCCTCTTCTTCACGGGCGGGGGCGATTTCCGCACAGCCGCTCTTGTGCAGTAAATCCATAGTCGCCTGCGTTTCGCTGCGGCTACCCACCAATATGAGCTTGCGCATTTCAGCCAGCATACTTCTCGCCCAACTGCTCCAAAATTATTTTAACCGCCTGTGCGGAGTTGGCTTTTGCAAGCTGTTCCAGCCGCTTTTTTTCGCCCTCGCATTCCTCTTTGGCGAGCGCGCTTTGGCGGCTTACTTCCGCCTTGATCCGCTCGCTCTCCTGCTTGAGCTTTACCTTTACTTCCTCTTCGCAGTCGGCTTTTATCTTACCCGCCTGCGCTTCGGCGGCGGAAATTATGCCCTTGCTCTCGGCTTTGGCTTGCTCGGCAATCTCATCCGCGCGCGCTTCCGCTTGCAGAATGCTCTTGATCACTTCGCCCATGTCGGGCTTTTGCGTCTGCTCCATCTTCCTTTCCTTATCCGATATTTATTACTTAAAGTTTTTATCCTCTATCGCGGTTATCTTTGCCACCCTGCCCGCGTGCCTTCCGCCGCCGAAGGGGGTATCCAGCCATGCCGCAACCATCTGCGCGGCAAGCGCAGGGCTGACCACCCTGCCGCCCATGGAGAGGACGTTGGCGTTGTTGTGCTCGGCGCACATCGTTGCCGTGAACACGTCGTGGCACACGCCGCAGCGAATGCCCTTGACCTTGTTGGCGGCGATGGCGATTCCTATGCCCGTGCCGCACATCAAAATGCCCTTGTCTGCTTCGCCGGAGGCAACCGCCTCTGCCACCGCTTCGCCGTAGTCGGGATAGTCGACGGAAGAAGAGTCGTAACACCCCTTGTCTATCACCTCTATTCCCCTCTTGTTCAGCTCGGCGAGGATAGCTTCCTTCAAAACTATGCCGCCGTGATCGCAACCGATTGCTATTTTCATGACTGCCTCCGTATTTGTATTTATCATATCACATCGCAAAAAACTTTTCAAGACCCAATTTCTTCACAAAACGCGGCATTTTGTCGAGAAAAGCCTTAAATTCGCCCTCTGCGCGCTTTCTTTTTATAATTTTTACAATAAAAATCTTCCCTTCAAGTAGGGGATGAGCAAGTCGATACCCTTGGCGAGCGTCTGCGCGCACTTGTCGTATGCCTCCTGATCCTGACCGTAAGGGTCGGGAACGTCGCCCGACGGGGAGAATTCGCAAAACGCGGCGAGCTTGCCGTCGTCCGTTATGGCGGCGAGCGCCGCGCGCTGCTGCCAGGTCATGGTCACGATGAAGTCGCTCTCATCTATCAACTGCGGAGTGACGGGTTGGGATAGGTGCGAAAAGCCCGTTATGCCCAGCTTTTTGAGCGCCTCGATCGCCTTGGGGTTCACCCTTTCGCCGTAGGTGAGGGAGATGGCGGCGCTGTCTGCCGTCATGTCCAGCTTTTGCTCCTTTGCCTTGTGGGTGAATATGGCTTGCGCCATAGGGGAACGGCAGGTATTGCCCGTGCACACAAACAAAACTTTCATACCCTTTTACCTCCTGCGGCTTTGTTTACCCTGTTCATGACAGAAGCCGCCACGCCCTGCGCGCCCAGATCTTCGCATATGATGAAGTCGGCTATCTTCTCTCCCTTATGCAGAGCGGAATATATGTTGCGGCATACCTCCGCGTCCCCCCTGCCCAGGTCGATGAACCTGCATCCGCCCAGCTCGCCCGTATGCTCGCCGCGGCACAGGATGACGGGAGTCTTGCCCGCCTTTTGCTCCTTTACATAGCATTCGACGGCGGAGGCGATATCATTTGCCACCACGCACTCGCATGAGGGCGCGTAATGCTTGTACTTCATTCCCGGCGCGGGAGCCGCTGCAAGCACCTTGCCGCTGTGCAACTTCACGTCCCCGCCCAGCACGCTTGCTATCATCTCCGCCGTGACCGCGCCGGGGCGCAGGACGACGGGCGTTTCGCCGGTGATGTCCAGCACGGTGGATTCTATGCCCACTATGCTCTCTCCCCCGTCGATGATGAGGGGGATCCTGCCCTTCATGTCCTCGTACACATGGCGGGCGGACGTGGGACTTATCCTGGTGGAAAGATTTGCCGAAGGCGCCGCCACGGGCACTCCGCAAGCCGCCAAAAACGCCGAACATACGGGGTCGGACGGCACGCGCACACCCACGGTGTCCAATCCCGCGGTGACTTCATCGGGGATGCTGTCCTTGCGCGGCACCACCAGGGTGAGAGGCCCCGGCATGAACGCGTTGATGAGCGCGTTATATTTTTCGTCGAATCCGCTCGTCACGGTATGGATGAGCTTTTTATCCGCAAGGTGAACGATGAGGGGGTTATCCATGGGTCTGCCCTTGGCGGCGAATACCGCCCTGACCGCATCCGGATTATAGGCGTTTGCGGCGAGCCCGTACACCGTTTCGGTGGGGAAAGCCACCACTCCGCCGGCACGGACTATCTCCGCGCCCAACTTAATTGCCTCTTGTCCGCTTAAAATTTTCGTTTCCATTTTATTCCGCCAGCCAAAGAATGAGTGCACCTATTATTATACCCGCGATGGCGAGCGCCGCCACCTTTTTGCATTTGGTGCGCGCGTACGCTCCCGCGAGCATGTCGTCGAAGATGATGTAGAGCATCGCTCCCGCAGAGAGCGCAAGACATATGCCCGTGAGTATGCCGGAGATGTTGCTCACAAAGTAGCCGATGAGCGCGCCCGCCACCGCCGCAAGTCCCGTGGACGTGGCGATGATCACGCTCAGCCACCTCTTCACCCCCGCCCTGCAGAACGCCGCGGACATGGCTATGCCCTCCGGAATGTTATGAAGGGCGATGAGCACCGCCGCCAGCCACGCGGAGCCGCTTGCGGACAGACTGCCCACCATCATCCCCTCCGGGATGTTGTGGAGCACGAGCGCTGTCACCAAAGAAAAGCCCACATAGAGTTCGCGCTTGCCCTCGGAACTGTGCAAATCGGGCAGCTCCTCCCCGTCGGGGTGCTTGTGCTCGCCCGCCTTCTTGTCCAAAAGAATGCCGGCAAAGAAGACTATCGCCGCGCCGGCAAACGTGACGAGCAGAGTTATCCATATCTGCCCCGTCGATTCCAGCGATTCGGGCAGAACGTCCAAAAATACCAGCGCCGCCATAAAGCCGGCGGTGAACGCCATGAGCGCGCTCAAAATCTTTTCTCCCTTGCCCTGTACGGACACGGGTATAAGCGCACCTATGAGCGTTCCGCCCACTCCGGCGAGCATACTCCAAAGCAATGCTTCCCACCACATGCCTCTATTTTAATCTTTTTTGGCGCGATATGCAAGGGATAGAGAAATGCAGCAAAAATTTTTTTTGACATAACGTTGTATTTTTTCGTAAATTCTGCTTAAATACTGTTTACTTTTCGCGCGCGCGATGATATAATAATACTATCAAAAAAAGGAGATTTTTGTTATGGAAAGTTTCGTCAACTTTATGACCACAAGCATGTTCAGCATCGGCGAAGTGGATATTCCGCTTTATGCGATATTCATAGTTTTCGTGCTGTTAGTTTTGATCATTATCGTGCCTTCCGTTATAGCGACGGCTAAGCACAACAAGAAGATGCAGGCAGAAGCCGAGCAGGAAGCTCAGCAGAACGCGGAAGAAGAGGCCGCTCGCAAAGCTGCGGAAGAAGAAGCCGCTCGTAAGGCTGCGGAAGAAGAGGCCGCTCGCAAGGCTGCGGAGGAAGAAGCTGCTCGTAAGGCTGCGGAAGAAGAAGCCGCTCGCAAAGCTGCAGAGGAAGAAGCTGCCCGCAAGGCTGCGGAGGAAGAAGCTGCTCGCAAGGCTGCCGAAGAAGAAGCCGCTCGCAAGGCTGCCGAGGAAGAAGCTGCTCGCAAGGCTGCCGAAGAGGAAGCTGCTCGCAAAGCTGCCGAAGAGGAAGCCGCTCGCAAAGCTGCAGAGGAAGAAGCTGCTCGCAAAGCTGCGGAGGAAGAAGCTGCCCGCAAGGCTGCCGAAGAAGAAGCCGCTCGCAAGGCTGCCGAAGAAGAGGAAGCTAAGCGCGTAGCCGAGGAAGAGGCCGCAAAGAAAGCGGAAGAAGAAAAGAAGGAAGAGGAAGCCAAGGCGGAAGAAGTTGCAGCCACCGAAGCTGCTCCCGTCAAGAAGCCCGCCACCAGGAAGCCCTCCAACGCCGCCAAGAAGAAGGCCGCCGCGGAACCCGTCAAAGAAGAACAACCGGCAGTTGCCGAGGATAAGGAGGATGAAGAAGTGAAAGCAGAAAAGAAACCCACCACCAGGAAGCCTGCCGCCGCAACCAAGAAGGCGGAGGAGAAGAAGCCCGCAGAGAAGAAGCCCGCCGCCAAGGCAGCCGAAAAGAAACCTGCAGAGAAGAAAGCCGCCGCTAAGACGACGGAAAAGAAGACCGCTCCCGCAGCGGAAGAAACCGCTCCCGTGAGCAACATCGTCTTGCTCACCGATGAGCCCGCAAAGCCCGCCGGCGGCAGATATGTAATCATCAAGGATGATGAAAATCCCATTAAGCCTTACAAGTTCCAGCTCAAGGCGAACAACGGTCAGGTTCTTTACGAATCGGAAGGCTACAAGGCTAAGCCCAAGAAGGCTTCTATCATGGCGTTCAAGAAGGCGGTCGAGCAAGGCACCTTGGCTATCGACAAGGAGAAGAACGGCACCTATCGTTACAAACTGTATAAGGCAGACGGCACCTTGATGGGCGTGGGCGAAAGCTACTCCGCCAAGGCTAGAGCGGAAAGCTCCGCTGAATCGGTTAAGGCATTTGCCGCAAGCGCAAACTTCATCGAAGACCTCACCGTAACCGAATAACTTCAAGTACATAAAACCGCCGCCGCGTGCGGCGGTTTTTCTATGCCCTTTTGCAAAATTTCAAGAGGAAAAACAAGCCGTTTTACGCGCTTTTTACACTCGCAAAAAAAGCGCGTAAAACTCACCTTTCCTATACACTTATTTTAAAGCCGGCAAAATTATAAACATCAGCGGCGTTCCTTGTCGATTATTTTGAAAAATACTTGATATAAGTGCGTTATGCTCCCCTTCCCTCTCATTTTTCTCCGCTTTTTGCAAATGCAAAAAAGCACCGCAAACTCGATTATAACAATGTGGTTATAAGGGGCGCGGCACTAAGATTTTTCGATGTAAACTCACAGGCAAAATGCCGTGTGAAAAAAGCGCGTAAAGCAAGTTTTTTCCGCTTGAAAAAAGCGCGTAAAACATGCTCGCTTTCCCCGCCAAAACGCAGGCGCACACATTATTATATGGATATAATTATTATAATACTCGCGCGCGCGTAATATAATAATAGCAATGCCGCCCTGTTCAAAAAGCGCAAACGTAATAAAAAAGCCTCGGCTTTTGCCGAGGCTAGCTTGGAATTTACTGATTTACACGCAGGCGGAGATGAGCTTCATGTTGCCGCGCAAGGTGAACTCGCCCAAGCCCGCCGGCAAAAAGAAGGTGTCGCCCAAAGCCACGTCGTAAGAAGAATCCTGCCACAGCAGTACGCCTTCACCCTGAGTGCAGGTGAGGGAGAGGAAGCAGTCCTGCCCCACCCCGCCCTTGTATTCGGGATCGACGGTTATTTCACGCACAGTGAAGTACTTGCAGCTCGCCAGCAGGCGCACTCCGCAGCCCTCGTTCACCACGTTTTCGTTGGGTGCGGTAACGGCGGAAGTGTTGACCACCTGCAAGGCTTTTTCTATGTGCAGTTCGCGCTTTTTGCCGTCCTTCCCCACCCTGTCGTAATCGTAAAGGCGATAGGTGAGCGAGGAATTTTGCTGCACTTCGCATATCAAAAGTCCGCCGCATATGGCGTGCACAGTGCCGGAGGGGATGTATATGCTGTCCCCCTTCTTAACGGGGATGAAGTTGAGCAGATCGAGGATCTTGCCGCCCTTGAGCGCGGCTTCCAGCTCGTCCTTGCCGACCGCCCTTTTAAAGCCGCAATACACGCCCGAGCCTTCCTCTGCGTCGATGATGTACCACATCTCGCTCTTACCATACTGCCCTTCGTGCGCGAGCGCGTACTCGTCGGAGGGGTGAACCTGTATTGAAAGATTGGTCTTGGCGTCGATCAGCTTTATCAGTATGGGGAAAATTTCAAATTGCTCGCACTTTTCACCCTTGTAGATGGGCATATGTTCGAGCAATTCGCCCAGCGGCATGCCGGCGTATTCGCCGTTTTCTATCACGCTCATGCCGTCGTTATGGCAGGAAAGCTCCCAGCTTTCCGCTATCACGCCGCCTTCGGCGGGCTTTTTCCATTCGCGTTTTAATCTGCTTCCGCCCCAAACATAGTCCTTAGTTGCCGGTTTGAGTTTCATCGGGTATATCATTTTCCGTCTCCTTTCCCGTTGACAATTTTACGATAAATTCAGACCCCTTCCCTTCTTCACTCTGCAAATTGATCTCCCCGCCGTGCATGTTCACGACGATGTGCTTGACGATGGCAAGTCCCAGACCCGTGCTCAGCTCTTCGTTGCGCGTGTGCGCCTTGTCCGCCTTGAAGAAGCGTTCAAAGACGCGCGGCTTGTCCTCGTCGGAGATGCCTATGCCGTTATCCTTCACGCTGATATAGGCGTGCCCGCCGTCTTCACGCACGCTCACCCATACGCTTCCGCCCTCGCGGTTATATTTTACCGCGTTGCTCACCAGGTTGGTGATGGCAGTGGTCATCATCTTGGGGTATACTTCCGCCGTGGCGCTGCCTTCGCAATGTATGGTCACGCCCGCGCTCTGCGCCGCGCCGCTCATGTCCTCACAGATGGTGCGGCAGATCTCGCCGAGATCGACCTGCTCTTTTTCCTCGTTGACGATGTGCGCGTCCAGCCTGCTCATGTAGAGCATGTCGTTGATGAGCACGCTCATCTTTTCCGCACTCGATTGAATTTCCTGCACGCACCTGTCTATATTCTTCTTGCTCTGCCCGGGGAGAGTGAGCAGTTCGGAATAGCCCTTGATAACGGTGAGCGGAGTTTTGAGTTCGTGGGAAGCGTTGGCGAAAAATTCGCTCCTGATGTCCGCCGAACGGCTCTCCTGAGTGATGTCGGTGAAGGTGAGCAGGAGGGAGAAGGTGTTGTACGATTCAAACCACGAACCGCTCGCCACCACCGTTTCCACCCTGTAAACGCTGCCCTCGCGCCTAAATTCGCAGCCGTCCTTAACGCCGCTCTCCTGAGTGCGCGCCACGGCGGCGAGGACGTTTTCGTCCTGAATCACGTCTTCCAGCCTAAGATTGGAGATATTGCCCTGTATCCCCAAAATGCGCAGAACGGCGTTGTTATAAGTGAGCACGGCGCGGGTATCGGAGAGGGCGATTATCCCCTGCCCTATGTTTTCAAGCAAGAACGCCGCTTTGCGCTGTTCGTACTTGATGGAACTCAAAGTGGCGGATATGTTCTGGCTTATGTCGCTTATCTGACTGACTATGCCGCGGAACTCGTCGTAATCGGTGCTGAACGCAATGCCGTGGAAGTTGCCGTTGTTGATGTCCTCCAAGCCCTTTTGGACGGCGATGAGCGGACGCATGGAGCGCTTTAAATTGAGGTTGGTAATGCCCATGGCGAGCAAAATCAGCAGGAGCGCCACGGCGATAGAACTGCCGAAGAATATCCAAAAGTTGTCCGACGCCCAGTCCGCAGGCATCAGGCTGCGCAGGTATATTCTGCCGTTGCTGTCGATATTCGATTCCACGTTAACGCGCACGGTGAGCGATTGCATGGTTATGCCGTCGTACTTCACCGTGTTGAACACCTCACCGCCCGAAGCCGCCGTTTGAAGGTCGCCCAAGTTCACGTCCTCCGGCGGGGGCGCGTTGGATGCGATGAGGTTGCCGTCACTGCTGTAAATGAATATTATTACCGAGCGCGTGGGGAACATATTCACGCTCCGCTCCAGCTCGTAGACGTAGTCCATCTGCTCGAGCTGACGGGCGTATTGCGTGGAAAAATTGCTCTGCGTGCTGCGCATAGTAAGATAACTCGCCAGCAGGTATCCCCCGCAGGCGAGCAAAATTACGAGCATAAGCGTTACGCTTAATGTGACTAATATCTGGCGCGACAGCTTGCTGCGCATTTATCAGTTTCCCGATTTAGAGAATTTGTAGCCCACGCCCCTGACCGTGTGAATGTACTGCACAGGCGTGAATTGCGCTATCTTGCTGCGCAGCGATTTGATGTGCATATCGAGCGTGCGCGTTTCACCCACATAGTCGTAATCCCATACGGCGCTCAAAATCTTTTCCCTGGTGACCACGTTGTTGCACTTTTCCATGAGCAATTTGAGCAGCTTGTACTCCTTGAGCGTGAGCTGGACATGATGCCCCGCCACGGTGACTTCGTGCTCGCTGTTATTTATCGTGATCTCGCCGATGGAGATTATCTCCCCTCCGCCCATGGCGGATTTGCGGATGTTCGCCCTTACGCGGGCGATGAGCTCGAGCATGCCGAAAGGCTTGGCAATGTAATCGTCAGCGCCCAAATTGAGCCCCTCGACCTTGTCCCTTTCGTCGCCCTTGGCGCTTACTATGATCACGGGGATGGACTTGGTGCTCTCCGTCGCCTTTAAAATTTTGAGCGCGTCTAAGCCGTTCATTCCGGGCAGCATCAGGTCGAGCATGATGATGTCGCACGTTTCGCCCTTTTCAAAGGCGTCGAACATCGCCTCCGCCTTGTCGAAGCGCACGACCTCGAACTCGTCATTGGTGAGTGCTATTTCGTAAAGACCGCTTATTTTTACGTCATCTTCCACTACGAAAATTTTGTGCTTGTTCATTGCTATGCCTCCTTGTGAGCTGTTTACATTATAACATCAATTTTGCGGTATGTAAATTACATTTTTATATTTCTTACAAAAATTATACAATTTATTTACCGATGTGGTGTTATTTACATATAATGGCAATATTTTGACTAAAATGAACTTTATTTTTTAAGTTTTTCTTTGTGATAAGTGTGGAAAAATGTTGCAATAAAAAGTTTACCTTATAATTCAAGCCGCATAATTCAAGCCGCGCATTTTACGCCCCGCTTTAAGAGCGGAGCGCAAAATGCCGCCGATACTTTACTTTTCTATTTCAAAGACAGCCGCCTCGTAAGGGCGCAGATCAAGCTCCGCGGAGAGCGTGCTGCCGCCGTAGTTGGATATTACCGCCCTGCCTTTTGCAAGGTTTGCGGGCAAGGAGTAAGTCGCCTTCTTGTTTTTAAAATTCGCCACCACGAGCAGGGTCTTTCCTCCGCAGCTTCTGGTATAGCCGAATACGCTGTTATTAGTCAGATCGAGCGGGACGAAGTCGCCGTTTTTGATTATTTCGTTGCCTATTCTAAAAGCATGCAGGCGCTTGTAGAAGGCGAAGATGGACTTCTCGCCCGCCTTTAAGTCCGCTTCTACGTTGATGGTCTTATACGACGGGTTGAGCATCATCCACGGCTTGCCCGAGGTGAAGCCCGCGTTTTCGCCCGCCGTCCACTGCATGGGCGTGCGCGCATGGTCGCGCGCCCTCTTTGCAAGGCAAGCGCGCGCTATCGCCTTGCCGAAGGGGATTTTGCTCGCAATCGAGAACACCTGGCGCGCCATTACGTCGAGGTAGTCTTCGTCGCGGAATTTGCAATTCACCATGCCTATCTCCTGCCCCTGATAGACGAAGGGGGTGCCCTTTTGCATCTGCATAGCCACGGCGAGCATGGTTGCCGCCTCGTAACGATTATCGCCGTAATCGCCCGTGAATCTGCCCAGCGAGCGCGGCTGATCGTGGTTTTCCAAAAACAGGGTGTTCCAGCACCCTTCCGGCAGAGTCTGCCACTTAGAGAGCACCTTGGTAAATCGGCTCAATTTGAACTTGTGAGGAATTACTTCCATATACATGTCCGTGCACATGTGCTCGAAGCCGAAGATGGTGTCCAGCTCCTGCCGCTTTTCCGCTATGCAGTCGGGAGCTTTTTCGAAGGTGATACCCGTGGATTCGCCCACGGTATAGGAATCGTACTTAGACCAGGAATTTTGATTGAGCTCATGGATAAATTCGTGATACCTGGGACCCACCACAAAGTGCTCGTCGCCGCACATGATGGGGTTGAACTTGCCGTTGGGCAGTCCCTTCTCCTTCGAGATGTAAGTTATCACGTCACAGCGGAAGCCGTCCACTCCCTTATCCATCCAAAAGTTGCATATATCGGCAATTTCCTTGCGCACGGCGGGGTTTTCCCAATTGAGGTCGGGCTGTTTTTTGCTGAATAGGTGCAGGTACCATTCGCCCGTTTTTTCATCGTACTGCCAGGCGCTGCCGCCGAAGCGGGACGTCCAATTGTTGGGCGGCTTTTTGCCGTTCTTGCCCCTGCCCTTGCGCCAGATGTAGTAGTCGCGGTAGGGGTTGTCCTTAGAGGAGCGGCTTTGCACAAACCATTCGTGCTCGTCGGAGGTGTGGTTCGCCACCAGGTCCATGATGAGCTTTATGCCGCGCTCGTGCATGCCCTTGAGCATCTCGTCGAAGTCCGCCATGGTGCCGAATTCGTCCATTATATCGCGATAATTGCTTATGTCGTAGCCGTTGTCGTCGTTGGGCGACTTGTAGATGGGGGAAAGCCACACGGCGTTTACGCCCAAATCCTTGATGTAATCCAGCTTGGAGATGATGCCGCGAAGATCGCCTATGCCGTCCCCGTTTGAATCGCAAAAACTGCGCGGATAGATCTGATATACCACCGCGTCTTTGTACCATCTGCTTTTCATATTTCCTCCCTTTCGCCGCCCCGAGGCTGATCATCCTTGGGGACGACGTAATATCTTGTGGAAGCAAAGGTGAGCACATACGCGCCCTTTGCGCCCGCTCTTTTTGCAACTTTGGCGATCGCGCTCGCCGTGGCGCCCGTGGTGAGCACGTCGTCCACGATGAGCACCCGCGCACCCTTCAATCGACGCGCGTTCTCGCCCTTTTCATATACGCCGAGCACGTTTTCTTCCCTCTCTAAGCCCTTCAAGCCGGCTTGCGCCTTGTTGTCCTTGCCCTTTACCACCGCGTTATAGACGACGGGCAGGTGAAGGCGCTTGCTCAGCAGTTCCGCCAGCACGGCGATATGGTCGTAGCCGCGCTCCTTAATTCGCTCGGCGGAGGAAGGTGAGGGGACTATCGCCGTGCAGCTCATGCCCTTGGCATAATAAAGCTCCGCCATGTCTTCCGCCATTTGACGGGCATAGAACGGCTCTTTTGCGTACTTAAAGCGGGTTATCATCATGCGCGCGGCGCCTTCGTAGACAAAGCAGGAAAACGCCCTGTCGAAGTGGCGCTCATGCTCGCGGCAGGTTTCGCAATAGCTTTCCTCTGCGATGAGGGGCCGACCGCACTTTTCGCATGCCCTGCCGATTATGGGCGTTATTTTACCCTTGCACTCGCCGCACAAGCCCGCATAATCGAAGGACTCCTGCTCATTGGAGCAGATCAAACATCTGCCGCGAGCGGGAGAGATAACGGAAAACGAGGAGAAAAACGCGTACCGCTTTGCCCACTTTATTGCATGGCGCAGCCGCCTTTTCTCCTTCGTTTGCCCTTTCATATTCATATTATATCACACAAAACCATTGTTGTAAATGAGGAAATTAAAATCGCGCTTACATCCTTTTGCCTAAAAAAAGAGCACATCGAATTCGATGTGCTCCCATTGGGGGAAGAGGACGGATTAGATCCGTCCTAATGTCAGTAGTTGTAAACGGCGCTTATGGCGACGTTGAAGTTGGAAGAATTACCCACATAGGTGTAGGTGATATCCACCGCAGATGCCCTCATAGTAACGGTATCGATGGTAGCGGTGATGGCGCCGCTGTTGTACATCATACCCTGTGTGCCGAGGAAGGAGTTGGGGTTGCTTATACTGCCGCTCAAAGTGGCGGAACCTTCGGCAAAAGAAAGGGTCGTATCGGAGAAGTTCAGCGAATCGTAATTAAACGTGCTGCCGCCGTTCATATCGGGCACAAAACCCGACACTACGCCCTGGATTTCCGCGGGCACGTCGGCAGCTTCGGGATAGGAATAAATGACGGTGTTGGTGCTGCTGTCCGTCACGGTGACGGTGACGTCGGCGACGCCGACGCCGGACGAAGTCTGAGCGAGCACATTAAATGCGTCGTTTACGGTCATCTCCTCCTCGATGCACGCCGCCGCAAACACGACGACGGCGCACAGGATAAGTGCGATAGCAATTATTGCCGATTTCTTTTTAGTCATTGAGGTCATCCTCCTTATTCTTCCTTTTGCGTGCCGCGGCAAAGATGAGCCCTATGCCGAGCACAGGCATTGCCACGCCGCCTGCAACCACGCCTGCGGTGGCAGCCGCGCTAGCGCCGCTCGCCTTGCCTGCAGCCTTCTCTGCCGCGCTCACCGCGGAGTCGATTGCCGCCTGCAAGTCTTCTACATACTTTGCCTTGGCTTCTTCCACTTCGGCAAGAGCCGCGTCTATCTCATCGCCCCTCGCCGCCAAGTCGCCGCTGCTGACCGCGGATATGCTCTGCAGCAGTTCGGAATATCTGGCAAAGCCGGTGACGTTGAAGCCGGACGCCAGGTCTTCCGCCTCCGCGATTATCGCATCCACGTCTGCGGTGGTGGTGCCGCTAAGCGCTACGGAGAGCGGATACTCGTTCACGCCTTCGTGCGCATAGTTGTCGTCGTTGATCCTGAGCATGATGCTGAATGCATGCTCGGATTCCAAGTCGCTTATCGTGTTGTCGCCCTTGACCGCCTCATACCAGGTGCTGCCGCCGTCTACGGAGTATTCGTAGCTGTTGGGCGCGCCCTTGATGTTGAAGGTCACGGAAGTGCTGTTCACGGAAGTTATCGTTGCGGTTACGCCTTGGGCGGCAACTTCCGCTTCCGCTTCGCTCACGGTGACTTTAGAGTCAACATCGCCGCTCGCTTGACTGCTTATCTCGCCCTGGGTGGTGATACCATTGTAGGAGCATTCAAAGACGAGGTAGAGGTAGTAGTCGCCCGCGTTCAGCGCGCCGAGCCCTGTGAAGGGGACCGCGAAACCGCTGCCCGTCATGTTGGACGAATTGATGGTTATTTGTTCAGGAACGCCCAGCTGCGCCACGGTTTTGCCGCTGCCGTCCACAATCCTGGAGGAGCTGCCCGTGGAGAATTTGACGGTAAGGCTGCCCTCCAGCGTCTGCGTTCCGAGCGAGTTGACTTCGAGCATAACCTTTAAGGAATCGGAGCCGTAGGTGATCGCGTCGGGAGCGGCAGCTATGCCCACGGAAGCGCCTATGCTGTATTCGCGGCCTTCGAGCTTGCCGGTATAGTTGCCCTTACCGACTATGTCGAATGTGTAATGACCGGTATACATGCCCGCGCCGTCTTTGCCAAAGTCTATCTCGAAGTCCTCGCCGAGCACGAGAGAGGTCGTCCTGTTATAGGTGACGATCACGTTGAGGTCGTCCTCACTAACGGGCACCGCCTCAACCTTGCCCTCGTTCACCCTCGTGCGGTAGTTGAACAGGTCGATATACGAGCTGCGGATGGTGGGATCATCATCATCAAGCGGGCGGCGGCTGATTTCAAATTCGGTTTCCACATCGACTCTCGTCACGGAAGTGTTGGCGTTGGAGATACCCAAAGTTACCGTGTAAGTGCCCGCGTTGCGGAAGTTGCCCTGCAGCTGAGTCATATCGGCAACGCCGTTATTCACGTCGTAGCTGAAGTAGGAAGGCTCGGAGCTTTCCGTCTGCTTGTAAGTTACATTCACGGTGAAGGAAGGCACGGCGATGGTGTGAGTTACGCGGTTGTAGTCGGTCACCGAGATGGTGAGGGAGATGTTGGGCACGAGATCCAAGCCGTTATAGGTGCGCTCGGTTGTGCCCTTCACCGTCACGTTGGGGGTGATCTTCGGCGTAGGCGCTATCTTAAATGCGTACTCGATGGGTTTCATGCTGTAAGACGCGTTGTTGAAGGTCGCGCTCATCACATAATCGCCCACATACATCGCACTCGTGACGGGATCGCCGCCCGAGGTGATTGTGACTTGTACGTTATTGGTGATGGTCTCCTGCGCATAGTCCCTGTCCGGGGAGAGAGCTACCGTGCCGGTCAAGGCGCCGGATGCGTCTACCTTGTAAGGTACAATACTCAAGAAGCCCTTCAAGAAGGAGGCGGTGATGTTGGTGCCGTCGAAGTACCTGGTGAACACGTCGCCTTCCTTAGTGAACAATTTATCGTCGAGAGTGTTGCTCACAGCCACGAAGGGGGACTGACCGATGTTCACGTTGATGTCAAGCGTGGTGAGGTCGGCTTGGTTGCCGCTTGTATCCACGCCCACGGTGCTGCCCGCAGAGTCGATGAACTTATAGTTTGCCGCAAGCTGGTTGAGCGTGAGGTGGATGTTGTACTGCCCCACAGCCGCCAAGTTGCCGCTCGCGCCGTCGGTTTCGTCGATGCCGCCCACTTCGCTCAGCTCGCTCAGCTTGACGCCGCCCGCGTAAGCGCCGTAAGCCGTAAGTTTGCCGTTTTCATCTTGGCTATAGCTCGTGACGATGACGCGGTTGTTGTAGTCGAAGTTCCTGCCCGTGTAGATGGTGTAGTATTCGTACCAACCCAGGTGCTGTTCGCCGCCGGGGGTATTTACGCCGGGGGCGGAAGTTTCTTTATAAGGCTCCATTTTGTCGACCGTGTAAGTGAGGTAGTCGAAGTAAATTCGGAGAATTGCTTTATCGATGACCAAGTTGACGGGTATGGTCAGCGTATTGCCTTCGCCCAAGCCGGTGACGGCATAGTTGGAGTTGTTGAGGGCGATGGTCACGCTGCCCGTGTAAGAGCCCGCGGAGGACACCGCTTCCTGCACATAGCCGCCGCTTGCGGATATATCGAAGATACCGTAAGTGCCGAGTCCCTGCCCGTTCACGCTTACGGCATTGTCCGCGCTTGTTGCGCCGTCACCGGTCACGGCAAGACCCGTCTCGCCGCCATAAGTGAGCTTCAAAGGTCCGAACGAGCTGCCGTTATACACCCTTTCAAAGGTGTAACCTTGGGCGGTAAGCGCAACGGGAGCCTGCCCGTCGATGTCGGAAGTAAGGGACACGCTCACGTTTGCAAGGTCGAAGGTTACTTCCGCAGGCGTGACTTCGATATCCACATAGTAATCGGCGGCGATATAAGTATAGTTGTTATAATCGCTCCCGAAGTCGGCGATGGAGAGCACATAGGCGTTTGCGATAGTGCCTACGGGATTGCCCACACTATATTGATTCATCGTTTCGAGCGTGGCGGTGTATCTGATTTGAGCCATCTCTTCCGCGGTGAGCTCGCTGGAGCCGTGCTGGAACCAATGATTGATGTAGGTTGTCACATCCTCCGTGATGATTTTGGGAGCTTCACTGCCGTAGGTCACAGATACGGGGCTGCGTCCCGTCTTGGATGTGGTGAGGGTGAGCACTGCGGGGGTGACTTCCATATAAGGATGAGGAATGTTCGCCACGAGTTCGCCCGAGCGGTTGTAGTTCTCGTCACCGCTGAAGATGACCACGGGGAAGTAGTTGCCCACATTGGTGGCGGCGGGAGCGCCGTTTACGCTCGTGAACTCATAGCCCGCATATTTCCCGCTTCCTTGCTGAGCCGTAAGCCATTCGGCGATATTAGATTCACCGCTTGCCACAAACGCGTTCACCATTTCGGCGATCTCAGTCTGAGCGGCGGAGATAGCCGTACTCGTAGCGCCGTCGTCACCGAAGGTTGCCTTGATGTAGTAGATGTCGGCATTTGCGGTTATCATGGGAGCGAGCGCGCCGTTGAGCTCGAAGGTGAAGTCATCCGAGGAGATGGTGTTGCCGCTTATGCTGTACTCCACGCTGTAACCGTCCTTTTCGAACCTGATGGTGGGGGTCGCCTTGTTGATGGTTATCTGCACGGGGGCGGAAGGAGTGACGTCGTAGTTTTCACTGCCCTCTACGGTCACCTTTACCCAATAGGAGCCGGCGGTGACGATGGGGGCTTCTTTGATGTTCACATATTCGCCGTTTTCGGAAGCGGAAACGAGGATATTGATCGTGCCCTGCAGCGAGGATGCGGTTACCTCATTGCCGCCGGCGGTGACGTTTGCACCCACGCCGTGAGATGTGCCGTTAAAGGTTGCGACGTATATTTCCCCATCAAGTACGAGGTCGGAGTTGCCGGAGTTGATGACGACATTCGCCTGCGCGTCGATCTTGGTCACTTGGAAGAAGATATACACGCCTTTGAGTGCGCCCGTAAGGTTGGCGTCATCCGCCGCCACGGTTATGCGGTAGCTGCCCACGGAGCTGATGTTTTCCACGCCGGTCCAGTGCTGACCGTCGGCGGAGTACTCTATCGTGTTGATGCGCACGTTCTTGGTGGTGTAGGTGCCGTTACCTTCGGGAGCGGTGAGAGGCTTGTATTCGATACCCACGCCCACCTGATCGAGCACCGCGTTGTTCCACGAGGTGTTGGGGGTGTAAGGCTGACCGGTAAGGGTCACGCCTTCGGGTCCAACCACAGCGCCTAAGGAGTTCACAAGCACTTCGGGCGCCGCCTGGGTGACGGTTATCATACTGTTTGCGGTTTCCATCACGATTTCAAGGTTGGGGTTGATGGAAGTATACACATAGTAGATGAAGTAGCTGCCAACGGGCGAAGTTACGCCGCCGTATTCAGAGGAAACGCTGCCGTCCTCGCCGACAAGCTTGATGAAGGAAGCGAGCGCGGACACGGACATATCGCCGCCGGCTGCCTCAACAGCTTCTTCGAACGCGGTGTGCTTACCGGTATTGGTGGTGTAACCGCCCTCGCCGAGTTCAATCTTAACGTTGAGCTGATCTGCCAAACCTTGCAAGTTAAATTCGGTACCGAACGGCGTGGAGAGGTTAGCGCCCTCGTTTTGTTCCACGGTGATGTGGTATTCCGCCCTTTGCTGGATGAACATTGCGGTGTAGGAGAAGGACTCGTATCTGCCGGGCATAGCGTCAAAGGTGAAGGTAAAGGTGTATTCACCCGCATTGACTATGCCGCTACCGGAAGACCTGCCGTTTGCAAAGGAGTAAACCTCGTTGCCGTTTGAATCGGTAACCTTGATGGTTATCTTATCGGCGGCGAGCACCTCAAAGTTGTACTCGACGTTGTTCAGCAGCATGGTATAACCTGTGGTGGTCACATTAGCTGTGTCAGAGCCTTGATAACCCATTGTGAGCAATTCGCCGCCCGTGGGAATGGCGATACCGCGCATGATGTAGTCGGCAATGTCGCGCGCTTCTTCGTCGGTGATTTGACCGTCCGCAACGGCATTGAGCTCGCTGTATTCGCCGCCCAAAGCGTCGTTGCCGTCGTTATAGAAGCTGCTCGTATAGAACATGCTGAAGTCTATAGCGGCGGGATTTACGGTCACGGAACCGGAAGCGGTGTGAGGCACCTGAATCATCTGGGCAACGCCGTCGATGATGATAGGACCGTTTTCGTCCATTTGCACTTCCTGAGCGGGACTGTATTCACTGCCGGAATCTTCCGTATTATCCACGCTTACGGATATGCGGTAAAGCGCGGCGACGGTTTCTTTGGTATTGGCGTTATAGCCGGCATAGCCGAAGTCGTATACGGCAAAGCCGTTCGAGCCGATGTAGGGGCCGGAGATTTGCACGTTTTCGTCATTTCTGCCTTCGGCCAAGAACGTCTTTACAGGGGTCTCCCTTATGCCTTCGCCGTTGTTTCCGTTGGGATCATATGCCCAAGTATAGGTATACAGATCGGTGAAGAGCTGTTCGCCGGTGGTGTCGCTTACGCCGTAGTTGTAGGCTACGGTGATGACGATGTCGCCCACCTTGAGATCTTCGGTGAGGTTATCCATGCCGGCAAGGTCAACGCCGGTGAACTGGATGATATCCGTATTTATCCAATAACGGATATCGGCGCCCGTACCGGTGGAGTAGATGACGTCGCGGCCGTTATAGCCTACCAAGCCGTTGTAATCGGTGCTGACGTTACCCATCCTAATACTCATAATGCCTTGGGTAATCACCATAACGGTGAGGGAACCATCGCCGTTGGTAATCCAAGTATTGCCGGGAGCGTAGTTGCCGCTGTAAGCGCCGTCCCTGTTGAATTCCACGAACACATAGTAGCTGCCGCTGGATACGGCGGTGGCACTGGGCTCGCTGTTGACGTAATATCTGTCCGCTTCAATACCGCTCACCAAAGTAGAGAGGTCTACGCCGTCGTTAGCTTTACTCAGCAGTTCATAGAAGGTGAAGTTGAATGCGCTGCTGTCGGTAATGGGCAGCTGGGTAACTTCACCGGCAAGCGTGATGACCGCCTGGGCGTTGGGGATGATGGGCGCGCCGCTGTAATACACTTGGTTTGCGTCAAGACCCGTACTTGTGGGCACGGATGCGGAAAGCGTAAACTTATTGGTGGGCGCTATGGTTATGACGCCCTCGTTGGCATCGGGAGCCGTAGCGTAGTACACGTTTGCGGAATCGATGACCAAGGTAACGGTATAATCGCCGGCGTCGACGGGTTGCACAGGTTCACCCTCTTCATTGGTATAGGTGAAGGTGTATTGAGCGTTAAAGCCGGTGAGCACGTCGTTGAATACGAGCGTTGCGCCGTGAGGCTGGCTGTCGTACATCACGCCTGTGGGAATGTCGATATCCGTCACCTGAGCAAGAGTGTCTGCGTTAAGAACCCACTGTTCTATCACCATGGTCACGTTGGTGAGCCTTGCATTTGCAAAGTTGTTGCCGGATATGGTGACCACCACGTTATAAGCGCCCACGTTGACGGTGGAAGCGGTCACACCGTTTTGCTGATATGCGATAGATACGCTCAAAGCGCCGTCGTCATCAACATTGTAAGTCCTATTGCCATAGGAGAAGGTGATGTCGTTCTGAGCTATCGTTTGTTCTCTGTTGTTGAAGGTGGTGGTGTAAGTTATGGCGCCTTCCACAGCCTCGACGTCCCCGACCGCGGTTATGGTAAGGTTGGCCTTTGCCACAGAGAAGGACTTGGAGGCAATGCCCGTTACGGAGAAGTTACCGTTGTTGACCGACTCGGAGCCGTTGGTTACGGAAGCCACAGCCACGGTGGCGGTATAATTACCCGCATTCTTGACCGTATCGCTGTAATTGACGGTGAAGGTCACCACGTCGCCGTTGGTGTGGGTGAAGTCTTCCACGGTGTAGAGTTCGCCGCTTTCATCAAACGCCTCGCCTTTATAGGTGAGGGTGCCGGCGGGATCCTTCCAAGTCACGGAAGTGATTTGGTAAGGATTGACCGTCAAAGTGCCTTCCGTTGCCGAGGTGATGGCATAGTTGGCATTGTCGGACTTAATGTCACTTAACGTGAAGGCGTAAGTATCGGCGTTAAGCCTGTTTATTGCCGTCACGGGGGCACTGTTTATCATGAGCGTGCCGCTGATGACGGGGAGAGTATCGCTGCCGTAAAGACCTGCGCTACCGGATATCGTATAGGCGATAGCGGGCAAACTAGCGGACGAGTAAGTCATGGAGATGTTACCCAGCGCTATGGTCAACTCGCGAGGAGTGATGGTGAGCACGCCGGGGTTTACGCTCTGAGTAAAGTTTTCCGTGCAAGTGACGGCGGCGGAGATTTCGCCTTCGCCTACGCCGTCGCCGATAGATTTATCGGAAGTGAAGACATAGGAATACTCACTTGCTATGGCGGTGGTATCCTCTACCAAAGCGCCACCCTTGTAAACTTCCACGGTGGCGCTTGCGCCCTGAGTGGGAGCATAGCCATATTGCACGGAATTATTGCCAACGGTGACTTCAAGGGTGAGTTTCTGCACGTTTATATTGCCGATGCTGTCTGCGGGCAAAGCGTAGTTGTAATAACCTTCTGTCTGCTCGTTGAGCTGAATTGCGTAGGTGTAAGGAGCCGCATTGGGTGCGGAGTTCAGCACCGCGGAGGTTACGGTTACGAATCTATTGTTGCCGTCCGTAAAGGACAAGCCGCTCATAAGCAACTCTTCAGTAATGGTATCCGTGTAGTAAGCGGAGACGTCGCTAAGAGTTACGCCTATCACTTTCCTTTCCACTTGGTAAGCAAAAGGCATGGTGAAAGTAATGTCCTTTGTGCTTTTGTTGCTGTAAGTCACATGCACGGTTACGGATATGGTCGCGGTATAAGAACCGGCGTCAGCCATATTGCTTTGGTCGTATACACCGCTTGTGAACAGCTCCTCAATAGACGTGCTCAAATTGCCCACATCCACACTTGCGGGCTTGAAAGTGGTGCCCGTCAAGCCGAGGCTTGCGGAAGTTACTTGCAAGGCGGTGACATCGTCGATAATGTCATCAACATCAATGTTGCCGCTATTATCTACGGTGAGCACACCTTCCACACCGACGGCGGTGAATGCCGCGAGCAAGGAGAAGGTATCGCCGTAGGTCACCGCGCTTCCTTCGATTCCGTTAAAGCCCAAGCCGAGGCTTATGCGGTAGATGTGCGCGGTGAAAGTGAGGCCTTCGGCAACTTCGTAGTTTATTTCATCAAAACCTGCCGGCAAGGTCACAGTCATGGTGACGGGGTAGTCACCGCCTTCTGCGGCAATGTTGTTGCCGCCGTTCAAGGTAAAGGTGATGTTGCCTGCAAATTGATCGGAGACGTCACTGCCGTCAGCGTCGTAGACGACCGCGGTGAAGAAGTCTTCATAATAATCGGCGGAGGGATCGTCCGCATTGATGAGCAGGGAGCTTATGCCCTCTTGAGGGGTGATGACGAACTTGCTTATCGTCAAAGTATAGGAAGTATTTCCGCTCAAGGTGTAGTTGGAGTTGTCAAGGGTCACGGTGATGGCATATTCGCCGGCATTCTTGATTTCTCCGCCGCCTGTTGCGGTGAATACGGGGTTGACGACGTCGCCGCTCACGATGCCCGGGAGCGTGTAAGTGGGATCATATACTTCCTTATTATATACTTGCGTAGCCGCGCCGTCCGTTACGCCGTCAACCGTTATGGTAAGGTTTTTGTGTGTAACGGTATAAGTTATCGTGGCAGTGGTTGCGGCATAGTTGCCGTTGGAGCCGTCGTAAGTGAAGGTGACGGTATAAGAGCCCACGTTGCGCAGCGAGCTGACGGTATCTTCACCCTGCTTATAGGAGAGAGTTACGGGGAGAGTATCGTGGATTTCCTCGCTATCGGTGTCGGTGATGGTGTAAGGGAAGGTGGGCATATTTACGCCCCTATATTCACTTGTTATCACACCTTCGACCGCACCTGTGACGTTGATCACTATTTGCATAGGATTGATGACGAATGTACCCGTGAACGCTTGAGTTACGGCGTTGTAGTTGGCAAGGCCGTCTATCTGCACGGTCACGGAATAAGTCCCCGCGTCTACGGGTACGGCGGAGGATCCGTTATACAGGATGGCGATGGCGTTCCTGATGAGTTCTTCTTCACCGCTCACCTCGCCTTCTATCGTCACGTTAGAGGTATCGTATACTACCTCGCTACCCGAATATTCTATGGTTTGAGTTTGGGCGTTGACCGTGATGGTTGCCTTTGATACCTCAAATGAAGTCCACTCGTTGCCGCTAGCGTCGCGAACGCCCGTGATGTTATAGTTGGCGGAGAGGGCTGCTGATACGGCGCCGGGGTAATAGGTGCCGGCGTTGGTGGCTTCCGTAGCGTTTTGCCTGTTGACATCGGAGTAGGCTTGGAAGGTCACCGTGTCGGCTATGTTATTACCATCGGTAAATGCGGCATTAGTGAGAGCCGTGGCGTTGAAAGTATGTGCCGAGCCCTTGTAGATGAGTTCGCTTTGGTCGTAGTCAAATTGCACGGCGGTATCGCGCTTGCTCACGTCGAAGGCTTGGGTGTTGGATACCACATTGTAGTTTTCGATACCATCTAGCGAACCGGGCGAGTTGATCTCCGTTACTTCGGCGGTTGCCACATAAGAGCCGGCGCCGAAAGGCGTAGTCGTATAAGGGTTGTTATCCTTTGTATATGCGGGCGCCCATGTGATGATTTGGTCGCCTTGCACAAGTCCGCCCACGGTATAAGCGGGGGTATCGGGAGCTTGCCTGTCGCCGTAAGTGAAGTCGGGTATCTCGCCCAAATCGATGTTGAGCGTTGCCGGGTTGATATTGAACGGCTGCGACGTGCCCATGGTGACGTTATAGTTGCGTGCGCCGCTGCCGGTGATGTTTTCGTAGAGCACTTCGTATGCGCCAACGGGGAAATTATTCGCAAATACGGAAGATCCCGCAAGCGAAGAACCGGAAGCCGCCTCAAACAAGAGCTGCCCGGGGTTTGTGGAATTATTGCCCGTTCTCAAGTTCAAGTTGAGGGTGATGTTATCACGCGAAGCAAAGGCGGTGAGCTGAGTGGCGTCGTCGAAGTCGAGCTCGTAATGCACCAAATTCATAAACGCCGCCCTATCGGCAAGTTGAGTGCCGTAGGTCATGGTGCCGCCCACGATATTGAGCGTTACATCGGCGGGGGTTATGGTGAAGGCGTCTTTGTTATTGGGCGCGGCTTCCAACCTATAGTTATTCGCGGAACCGCCCGTAAGAGAAGTTGCGGATATGTTGTAGTCGCCCGCGTCCACCGCAGAGGTCGTGCCGCTGATGGTTGCCAATGTGGAAACGCTGTCGTTGCCGATTATTGCGCCCAAGTTGTCATTTTCCGTGGTGCCGAAGGTATAGTTTACCGTGCCGAAGGTCGTGCCGCCGCTGCCCTGCTCCAGCGCGTAGCCTTGACCGATATAAGGAACGCTGTCGTTCACCACATCGAGGTAGATGGGGCGCTGAGTTATCTGCACTTTCGCGGAAGATCCTTGAGCAGGCACGAACACATACTTGCGCGCCCCGCTTGCTTCGGTAAATGCAAACGTGGAGAGCGCAGACCATTGATAGGTATTGGCGTTCACCATGCCGCTCCAGCCGGATTTTTCCACCGTTTGATATCCGCCGTCGCTATTATATTGCAATTGCAAAATCGAGCCGATAATCGAATCGATGTTGGCATTTGAGGTAGACGCGCCGGTAGCGTCGTAATAACAGTCGATCGCATCGCCAACCCCCGTGGTGCCGTTATTGCGGAATACGGTCAAGAAGCCTTGAGTATTCACGCCCAAGGTCATATAACCGCTGCTAGTGAGCAGATTGCCCTTGCCGTAACTGCTTATTTCGGAATTTACGTTCACTTCCAAGGTGGGGTAGCTGACCTGCGTTCCGTTATAGATCTTATTGTTATCGCCGTTACCGTTTACGCCGTTGGATACGGAGTAGGTATAGGAAGAGGCATAGGTTATAGCCATTTCCACATAGTTTGTGTTGCCCTGCACCGCCAATTCCTTGATCTTTACGTTGTTGGCGGTGTTCTGCATAAACACAAGCTGCGTGCTATTGGTAACATTGATGTTTGTGGAAGTATTGTTCCACACATAATTTACGTCCCACATTACGCCTTCTTGCGAAGAAGGCGCGCTGATCTCCACCATATAATCGGGATCGTCGGAGAATTGAATACTGCTTATCACGGCGTCGTCTGCATAGATAAATCTCTTGTTAGTCGAATCGTTACCATCGAACCAGAAGCCGGAACTATATGATGCAGTAGAACCTGCTTCAATCGTGTTATGTCCATTTATTATGCTTGCCGTAGGATAACAGGTGTAGCTTTGCCCATTACCGATCGAGTCAATAGTGGCGCCGCTGGCACCGGAGACGACCATATCCGTCATATATATATTCTGATAAGTTACGGTACCTTCGGGACGACCTACGAACACACCGCGCTTAAATTGGGCGCCGTCGGTACGATTATCCTGCTGTGGATACCAGGAGTTTGCAAAGGGATAAGAAAAGAGTATACCGTTGAGGGTAGTGTCATTTAACGTACTGCCGATAAATCCGCCTATATAGGTATGGACCTTAGACCAGTGACCAACTCCCGTACCCTGGAACAATCTATCAGAACAGATAAATGCCGAAGAGGAAGAGCCATAGATTGCGATTTTTTCTATCGTGTTATTGCCCCATTCCAAACCTATAAACGTTCCGATATGCGAAGTAGACTTATATCCGGACGCATCGCCTGCGAACGCTTGATAATCTTGCACACGTACGTTGCATTGATCCCATACGGAGCTATTAAAGTTGATGGTGACGTTGCTCACATCGGCGGAGGCGTTAAAACCGATCGCGCCGCCTGTATACATATCATCCTGACCGCTTTGTCTGTCAAGACCGCTTGAGGGTATGGTGTACATATGAAGCACGTTTTTAGTAAAGTTGCAGCTGATATTGGAAAGGGTGGAGTGAGTTGATCCGACATTCGCTTGAGCGGAAGGACCGGCATAGCCGACAATGCCGCCGAATGCGGTGCCCGTTCTTTCACTGTTTTCCTCATAGTAGTGACCGCTTAACGGCCTGTTTTCTTGAGCTTCACTATATGTTCTGCCGCCCCCGTTGGCGTTGGCGTCGGTGAGCTTGAAGTTGGTGAGGGTGCCGTTGCAAATGGAACCGATGAGCAGACCGCCGGCATTTAAGCCGTAGGTATTCAAAATCATCTCGTTATTAGCACAGTCCCACTTTATCCAGCCATATCTTCCGGTAGAGGTGGTGTTCCAATACATGAGCATTTGGGACATGCTCAAGGTAACGCCGGCGCCGTCGAACGTGGCGTTGAAGTCGAAGGAGTCAAAGGTATTATTCGGGTCGTAAGAGATGGTGCCGCTTGCTTGCACCGCCAAACCGTAATTGCCCGCATTTCGACTGTAATTGGTGGCAGTCATATATGTTTCGAACCCGAGGAATAAATTGTAACCCGCATTTTTGGTAAAGCGATAGTATGCACCGTTATAATAGAGCTGATAATAATTATTCGTAGCCGTAATATTTCTTCCGGTGTTCGCCGCTTCACTTGCCGCGCCCGTTTGCGTTATAAGATAGAACGAGTTATCGAGCGTAGCGGGATAGTAGGATATGTTCCCGTCTTGAACAAGTTCGCTTGCACTCCAACTGACGTTATCGCCCTTCTTATTGGAATGATCCTTTAAGGTGTTAAAGACGTAACTTGCATCCACACTGCCGGTATCGGAACCGATAGTGAGATCTACGCCGGAAGCCGTTCCTTCCTGTTCGAGATTGTAGAACGCGCCGTTGCCGGTGAGCACTACCGTGAGCACAACAGCCGCAACAAGTATCAGCGCAAGCGCCGCCGTTACTATCGCGTATTTTCTGCTCTTAACCATAATTTATTCCTCCAAATACCTTTCCTTTATGTTTGCGCATGCGGCGCGGCTTGCGCCGCATGCGAGTTGATTATTGTTGTTCGCCCTGATTCGAGCTTTGGGTCAGCTGAATGCGCTTTGCCTGCTTGAAGTTGCAGCCCGCGTATTCCACAAGCGCGCCGGTGGCGTTGTACTTTGCCACGTCGTAGCCGATGTAGGCATATCCGTAGCCGCCGGTGGATTCCCTGATGACGGCGGGCAATTCGAGCACATAACCGCCGGTGAAGGTCACCCTTGCGGTAGTAGTCACGGTGCCCTTAGGCACGCTGTCCACCCATTCGCCGTCCACCAAGAATTGCATGGTATCGATAACGCCGGAGTTGATCTGCACGCTCATTTCGTAACCCGTCCAACGGAAGGAGTAACGCGTTTCGTCGTTTTCGAGGTAGAAGGTCTTCGTGCTGTCGGCAACGGTGTACCAATTGCTCACAAACTCTTCCGCCGAGATGAAGTTGCCCTCTTTGTTCCTCCACATCACGCTCACGGATTCGGTTATGCCGTTCTCGTAAGTCACGTCGACCGCACCGGGCAACGGGTTGTTCGCGTCACTGCCCGTTACGAGATACATATAGTAATCGTAAGGGTTGAGCACCACGGTATCCGCCGCCGAGCCGTGCACGCTGATAGATGCAGGCCTCTTGGTGGGGATATCCACGACGACCGTAAGGTTTTGAGTGAACGCGCCCGCGTTAGCGGCATCTTTGAGCATATCGGTATCGACGTTCACCGCGATGTCGATAAAGAAGGTGTCGCCCTTGAGGTTGGTGGCGGTATCTTTCCTGAACCTTTTTATCCATTCGCCCAGGGTGATGGACCTGCCGTCGGTATCTTCGATGTACCTGGAGCCCGTTATTATCGTATCGGTAGTGAGTTCCGACTCGCCGCCCCAAGAGATGCCGCTGCCGTTCGTGAGCACGGAGCCATCGGCATAGTTGACAAGGAGCGCTTGAATGGCGTTGCTTATCTTGGCGGTGACGTCGATGAGTTCGCCGTTTTCGTCATACTCATTCTGCAAGGTATTCATATCCACCGTAACGGTAGGATTGACCAGCGAGCTATCCATGTAGTTGATGGTCAGCCGTACTTTCTTGCCGTTCTTGAAGGTGAGCGTTGCATCTTCCGTATCCGATTGAGCATAGCCGGCGGCGTCGGACGCATAACCGGAGATGTAAGCGTCGTAGTTGCCGGAAAGATGATCTTCAGAGTTCTGCTTGACCACCTTATAACGCTTGCGCTCGCCCCTCCAGGTCGTCATGATGATGTATTCGGGCAGCTCGTCGTAGTAGTAGAGGTTCCAATCGTCCACGGAAGCGTATTCGTCCCGACCGTCGTGCGCCCAAGGATCAGTGCTGGTAGTGTCGTTGATTAAGCACTTTTCTATCTCGATGTCCATGGTAGCAACTCTGCCGCTGCCGAAGTTCGCCTCAGCCACTACGGTGACTATAAGACCGGTTGACTCATTAGCCCTACCCAAAGCTGTTGCAAGAAGCTGCCCGCCGTCGACGCCGGAGCCATTAAGATCGGTGCCGTTTAATTTAAACGTCACGTTTGCACGGGCAAAGCTTGTGCCGTTCTGCCACCTTGCGGTGTAGGCATTGCCGAAGTAGGTATCCATCAAGTAAGGACCCGCTTGGGTATTCCAACCCATCGAGTATTGATCGAAGACAATCCTGTTGGGCAGGTTACCCCAGCTGACTATGCCGCCGAGATCGTTATCAAGGCCGCTAATGGTGTCACCCAATGTTTCACTCGTGTTGTAGATTTCAATACGAGTGTAGCTGCGCAAGTTGGACTCGACGCTGTGCCTGTTGATCACGGTGGTCACGCCGCTGATATCGTTCACGAGCTTGCCGTTTACGTCGTAGCCGCCGCGCCTATACAAGGAGGATCCGTTGCTGGCAAGAGCGCCGCCGTAACCTGCGTTGCCGCCGTTAGCACCCGTGCCCGGAGTGACTTCCACTTTAGTGTAATCATAATCTCCGCCATATACGCTGCCGTAAGGTATTGCGTAGGTGAACACGGGCATGGTTTGGTAGACTATGCCGCCCGTATTGGTTGCACGATAAGGTATCGTCAAAGTTTCGCCGTTGATCTGCCTACCTATATCCTGACTCGAAGGGTTGTATTCGTAGTCGGTATCGGCGCCGGAGCCGGGCATATACCAGTTATAGTCACCGCCGTTGCCGTTATACAACGTCTTGGCGTAGTACACATATACGTCGTTTACGCCCGTATCTTTGTTATACCTGAGCACCGCCGAGCCGTCGTCGTTACCCATGAAGGAGATGTTGGTCAGCACACCGTTGGACATGTTCACATTCAACTCCGCGCTCGTCCATATCGAGATAGGTACGAACTTCGAGAAGATGCTCAGCATGATAGGCATAAGACCCCAGTCACTATCATCCCACTTGGACCATTGCAACGAATCGTCATGACTCCTCAATGTCGCCGCGGAGACCGTCGCGCCGGCCTCGTTGACGGCGATGTTCATCTGGTAGAGCAAGTCCGCCAGCAAGCCGCGCAAGTTCGCCGCCAAGGAGTCGAGCGTGGAAGTAGGATGATTTTGTTCGTTGGTAACAAACGAGTGTTCGTCATTACCTTTACCGTTGCCTATCAATCTGTTTTCGGACATGTTAGCCCTATCCCACCACATGAACATCAGGTAGTTGATGGCGAAGTAGCCGTTACCCAACGACGCCGTGGTGAGGTCGAGCGCACTGTTCGCGCCGAAGATGGAGCCGAAGATGGCGTCCACAGCCTTGTTCATCTCGTAAGGGTCGAACCTAACGGTGAGGTTCATTTCACCCGTGGAGTTGAGGTTGAAGTAGATGCCGCCCGTAGTGGTAACCACATTGCCGCTATCCGAAGGCGTGAAGTTGCCGCTAGTATCATACGAGCCCCTGACCAAGCCGCCGCCCAGCAACTTCCAGATGTCGATCTCTGCAAGCGCCGCGCTGAAGCCGGTGGGATCGGATTCGCCCGTTACGGTGACGGTATACGATTCGTAGTAGTTGGTAGTGCCATGTTCATCTTCCACAGGCACCGTGTATCTTGCGGGGTTCTGCACCGTGTATCCTCGTGCTTCTTGCTCCACTATCTTAACGATAGAGCCGTCTGGACGGGACACTGTTATGATGTACCTGTCGTACGCTTCTTCCCATGCGGTTGCAACGCCGCTATTATTCCAAGCGGTTTCGTTCATGATGGGATTGAAGTGCACCTCGTAAGGCTTACCTTGCTGTGCGGCATCGTTTTCGTCGCCGCCTACCGCGGATACAGCCAATTCATAAGGATCGACCGTCACGCCCGTGCCGGAGGAGGTGTTTCCGCCGCCCGCACTGCCCGCGGAGCCGGTGGAGCCGCTGTCGCTCGAAGCGCCGCCCAAGCCGTTGATGGTGGTGAGCAGACCGTCGAGCAGATCGCCCAGCGTGCTAGCCAAGTCGAGCGCAATATTGATATTCAGCGGGATTGCCGCAATGTTTATGTTTATACTGCCAAACACGGATACGCCGCCGCCAAGGTCGATTTCACCGATTATGCCGAGCGCAGCCCATGCTTGCAGCACGATAGCCCTCTTGCACAGCTTGACGGAGATTTGACCCGCGCTTATGTCGATATGCACCACCAGGAAGTACTGTAAGTGACCGGTGCCGGTGGAGTCCTGCTCAGCTTCGTTTGTGGTGGCTATGGTCACCACTATGTCGCCCGCGTCGGCGGTGAAGGCGTTTTGCAGCTGGTAATCGGAGCCGTACGTCTTAGCCGACGTGCGCACTTCCACATTTATGCGGGTGCCGGCGGGATAGGACGCATGACCCATCCAGTTGGTGTCGGGAGAGTAACCCTTATATGCCGCCGTATCCATATTGGAGTTGGCAAGCTCAAGCGTCAAGTTGAGCGGCAGGTTGGAAAGCAGAGCCATTACCGCTTCCGCACCCGTGCCGGAGCCGTCGATGGTGGCAAAGTTCTTGATATTCACGCCGGGCGCGGCGGGTTGATCCATCGCCGTGATGGAGAGCATCGCTTGGAAGGTGATGTTATCCAACCTCAGATCCGCGATTATGTTGCCTGAAAGCAGCGGCACTTGCAGCTCGAAGTCGACGTCCACGCCCAGCTTGATACCGAGCAAGCCGGAGGTGATGGTGTCGAGCACCGCCGTGGTCGCCGATACGAAGATGTTCGTGCTGTTGAGGGACACCGCGTTGAGCAGCATCGGCAGCACGGTGGCTATATCCAAGCCGCCTTCTTCGCCTGCCGCCTGCTCTGTAGCGGCGGTTTCATCAGCCGCCGCAAGCGCCATGGACTGCACGGCATTCGCAGAAGCTGCCGAGCCGCCCGAGGTTATCTGCGCCAGGTTGATGGTGGGATATTCGCCCAGCAGCATTTGGATAGCGGTAGAGAGGTCGAGCCCTTCGCCCATATCCAAGCCGTCGAACAAGCCCTCGATCGCGCCCGTTATCGCGCTTGTGAGGAATCTGTAGAGCGGCTCGGAAGAAAGCTTCACGCCTATAAGTCCCACACCCGTGAGGTCAACGCACACAATGTTGTCTTCCAGGTAGGCGCCTATCATGGTGTTGGTTATTTTATTGCCGTTTTCTTCACCGCTGACGTAGTTGAGCTCGATGGAAGCGTAGCTATTAAGAGGGCTGCCCCAATCGAGGTGCCAGCTCACGTCGAGCGTTACGCCCATGGCGGAGATGTCATCGGTGTTGATGTAGATGGGTGCGCCGATTTCCGTGGTCACGCCCACCGCGGCGAGCACGCTGTTGATTATCGTCTGCAGGTTGATTTCCGTGGTGAACGATTCAATGCCCAAGCTGAGGGACAGGCTGAAGTCGCCCAGGTACGCCTGCAAGATTTCAAGCACGGTATCGTAGTTGTTGTTACCGATGTTTCCTATCCTGTTTGTGATATCCGACGCAAGCGCCACCTGACCGTCCGCCGCGCCTATCGCCAAATCGTCGTAAGGCACGCTTATGGAGATGTTCAAGCCGGAATCGCCCTTCACGGTGACTATAGCCGTCTGGGGAACTATAGGCGTCTGGGGATCACCGACCACCGGTTCGCCTGCCGCGTTGAACGCGGTCACGGTTACGGTGTATACGCCCGCTTCGGTAAAGTCTATCTTCTGTACGAAGGAGTTGAGTCCTGCGAACGTTTCGTTTGCAACCTGTTCTCCGTCTACCGTCTTAACCACGTTCACGGTATACGTCGACGCGCCTGCAACGGGCTGCCAGAAGAGCGTTCTGCCGTCGTTGGTCACGCCCACGGTGTTAGAGGAGCCGCCCGTGCCGTCCGTCACGGTCAGCGAGAAGTTATTTTCCGCTCCGCTTACGGGCAGGGTTATATCGCCGGAGATGCCCAGGTTGAGCGTGCGAGATACCGTAAAGGTTGCTTCTGCGGTTGCGGCGCCGCCCAAGGTGATCTTGTAAGTGCCGTTGCGGCGCATGCCGTAATTCACATAGCCGTCCGTGATGTCGTATTCGCCGCTTGTGATGGTATATTCGCCGCTCGCCACGGTGAAGGAGAGGCTATCGGTCTTTTCCACGCCGCCGCTGTTGGTGTAGACCATGCTCAGCGTGTAGTTGCCGTCGGTGAGGCCGTTCAGCTTGAAGCCGTCCACGTCCTCGTCGCCGTTTTCGTCCGTGGCTATCTGAATTACGTTATTGCCGCCTTCAATACCTATCGTGGTGTCAAGTCCGAGCGCCGCTTCCACATCGAAACCGCGCAGGTCGATGGGCAGTTCCACACCCACGCCTTCTAAGATGGCGAGGATGGCGTTGAGCTGCACTTCAAGGCCGAAGCGTTCGGAATCGAGCACCAGGGCGATGGTGGACACGGGCAGGAGCGTTTTATCGGAATCGTTCAGCTTGCCCATTGCCGCCGTCATTTCACCGCGCGCGATCATGTTGCCGAATTCGTCGTATGCCACGACTTCCACGAAGTATTCGCGCGTGTAGGTAGCGTTGTAATAAGTAAAGCTGAGCTGATCGCCTTCCAGCATGAGGTTATCCGCGCTAAGCGCCGCTCCGCCCTCAGCCGTAAGACCCACAACGGGATAGGTGGTGGTCATAACGCCGCCGGATACCGCATTGTTGATCCTGTAAGGCAGTACGGAGTAATTCGCCGCGCCCTCGACCGCGCCCCAGCCCACATGGAAGGTGGAAGTTGCGCCGCCGTATTCGCTGGCCTTGGGAGCGAACCACATATTCATATCGGCAAAGCTGTTTGCCGCACCGACTGCCGCGGGCGAATAATCCTTAAGTAGTATATCGGGGGTAAGAGTGTCTTCCTCTGCCAGTTCTTCGTCCGTGTAAGCATAGACTTCCGCGATATAGCCGTAGTCCCAAACTTGTTCGCCGGTGCCGCCCATCATGGGATGAGTTGCGTCGAAGCCATCCTTTGCAAGGAAGAAGGTGGTTTCGGGCGTCCAGCTCGTGTTCTCCGCAGGTACCGCGAAGGAGCCGGTGCTCTGGAGCGCCGCGCCGTCGGAAGCCCTTCTTATTTCAATGCGGTAAGCGGTTGCGCCCTCGTAAGCGTCCCAGGAGATCTGCGCCGTGCCGGCGGCAGTCCACGTCCACTTCACGTTGTTCACGCGTGCAAGCTTTGCGTTGTCTTCTTCCGCATAGACGTCGTCGGGCGTCACGTAGGAAGCGGTGGCTATCGCGTTGGAGTTATTGAGCTGCACGTTGGTGGTGTATTCACCCAGCACCCTGCGCTCGCCGTTGAACAGGAAGTAGGATACCACCGTTACGTCGAATTGCGAGAACATCTCGATGTCGCCGTAATTGAAGGCGGTGCTCTCCGTCTGAATGGTTTCGGTGCGGATGGTGGAGGTCATGCCGTTGGGCATTGTGCCCACTACCGTTACGTCGTAGAACACTTCGGGCGAAACAGAGGTGTTGCCCAAGGTGACTTCGTCCCAGCTGAAGGTGAGCGCGGTGGGTACTCCCTGATCGCTGACCGTTATGGAATGAGTTACCTCAAGGTAGGAATTCAAATCCATAATCGTGCTGATGATGTCGTAGAATTCGTTGATCAGCATATCGGTGAACTTGTACTGCGCCGAGATGACGGGCAGTTCAAGTCCGAGGATGTCGAGTTCGGAAAGATCGATGTAGACCGTTCCGCTGCTGTCGTCCGCCTCTTCCTTGCCGTAGATGCTGATGATTGAGGTGCCCGCCGTTATCGGGTAACGGTCACCCATATTGTTGTTGTTGACGACCATGTTGCCAAGCTTGATATCGCTTGCCGCAACTATGTCGAGCAAGAACCAGGTGCCCAGCGAGCCGGTGCCCGTGAAGCCCGTTACGTCCACATACATGCCCAAGTTGAGGGTGAGGGCTATGTCCTGCGCCTCGTCGAACGTCCACAGCAAGGATACGCCGTCGAGCGCATCCAAGCCCATGCCCGCGAGCATTGCGCCGATGTCGTAAGTGCCCTTGTTAAAGGAGACGTTCAGGGTCGCGGAGATGTTGGTGGTGTTGAGAGCGTCGAGTATAGCGTAGGTGATACGCGCCGCGTCCACGCCCGCGTCGTTGACGTTGGAGCCGAAGTCGATGGTGTCCACATCGGAGCCGAGTTCGGCGAGCACTTCGTTGATCTCGCCCACGCCCGTATTATCGGTGATATAGAGGGTATCCGCCGTCTTGATGCTCAGCTCCGCGCCCAGCCTGAAGGTGGTGTCCCCCACGGGCTGTTCGTACTTGAGGTTGACGTTCACATCCGCGCTCGCGTCGCCGTTGAAGATGTCCACGGAGGCGCTCACGTCGATGGGTTCGGCGTTGATGCTGATATCGGGAGCGATGACCGCGAGCAGATTATTGATTATCTGCGGCGTGACTTTCAGCTTGACGATGGTGTTCTGCAAGCTCACCGCGCTGAGGATGGAGGCTATCGCGCCGTTCATCTGCCTGGTGCCGCTTGCGATCACGGTGTGGTCGACAAGGTGCGCTTCCACCGTTACGTCATACACGCCCGCTATCATAGTGTAGGTGTAAGAAGTGGCGGTTGCGGCGATGTTCTGCACGACGAAGGTGGTGCCGTCCTGCAACACAGTCTTTATTTCGTAATGATCTACGCCCTCCACCGCAGGCCAGCTGATGGTGGTCGTCCTGTTATCGGGATCGGTCACATCGTTTTTAGCCGTGATGGAGATGGAAGGTACCTCCGTGGTGACGTCGGTTGAAGGAACGTCCGCCGAAGGCTGATCGGTGATACCGGGATCGCCCGTTGCGGGAGGCGTTTCGGGCTCTTCCGCGGGATTGAGCAATCCGGAGATGGTTTCACTCAAGTCGATGTCGTATTCACCGAGCAAGCCGCTGTCACCGGTGGCTTCGGAGCCGAAGAGCAGTTCCTTGAGCATGTTCTGCACGTTGACGATGTAGTCGAAGTTTTGCAGAGTGTATGCCCTAAGTCCGAGCGCACGCAGGTCGATGGTGAGCAGATTGTCGTATACATACAAGCCGAGCAGGACGTCCTGCACGCCGCCTATATCCGACCTGAGCTGCACCAGGAGATCGGTGTTCCAGGGATTGTCGAGATCCATATTCATGGCGACATCCAGGATTATCGTGGTCACGTCCATGTCGAACACTACGTCCACACTGCCGAGGATATCGTCAAGGGTGAGCCCTGCGGACACGACTATGTCGCCGGCGATTGCCAGGACGATATCCGAAAGGCTGACCGTGCCGCCCGCAGGCAGCTGATCTTTAATCAGCGCGAGGTTGAGCGCGAGCGAAATGCGGGTGTTGAGCAAGGTATCGATAAGCCCGGTGAGGAGCAGATCGCCGTAAGCATTCACCCTTTCTTCAAAGTTCACGCTGCCGGCGCTGTCTTCTGTGCCGAGCATGCCGTCAAGTTCGCCCTTGATGGCGTCTTGATCCGCGCCCAGCAATTGCGCCGTGCCCAGCGAGAGCTGCATATTCACGGGCGAGGTGATGTTGCCCGTAACGGTCACGGTGTAAAGTTCGGAGGACGCGCTGTTTTCACTCAAATCAGCGCCCGTGAAGTAAGCCTTGCCGTTTTCCACGGTGCCTTCCACTCTTATGCTGCCGTTCTCATTGGTGCTGCCGTTCTCATTGGTGAGGAGAGCCGTGTAGCTCGAAGCGCCCGCGACGGGTGCGAAGGAGTAAACCAAGGTGGTTACCCCGCCCGCGGTGCTAGAAGATTCGTATTCTACGGAAGACGACTGCGCGGTGGTTGCAGCAAATTCGTCGCTCGCGTCCTCATTTGTCCTCAAAGGCGCCCAGTTGAGCATGCCGGAGAGGGTCAAGGTAAGGTCTTGGTCCCTCTTCATGCTTGCGCCGAGCGAGAGGTCGAGGCTTTCCAGCACGTTCGTCACGGTGGCGACGGTTTCGTTGCCGGAGAGCGCGGTGGAGAGCAAGGTAGCCACGGCGCTGAAGCTTGCGCGCAGAGCGATTTCTTCACTGCTGATGCCGAGCACGATCGCGTCGATCGTGGTGAGTTCGTCATCGCCGTTTGCCAGGTTCATGCCCGCAATATCGCCCGTTTGGCCTTCGTCCACGGCGGCGTCATCCTGCGCGCCGTCGCCGCTGACCGCGGAGATGTCAAGCCCGTTGATGAGGTCGGTTATCATGCCGTCGACCAAATCGAACAGCTCGATATCTATCGTGTAGGCGGGGAGCGTTATGCCCGCTATCTTGAAGTTGGTCAAGTCGAGCAACGCCTTGCCGTCGGTGTAATACAAGCCGAGCAACGTGCCGGGATTGATGAGGTTGTCGCCGTCGATATACAAGCCGTCAGTGTCGAGGGTGAGCGCAATGCGCATATCCTTGTCGGATGTGCCGTATTCGATGAGCAGCTGCAGCCTGATATTGAGCATGAAGGGCGAAGAGATATCCCAATATAGGGAGGTGACTTCGTCAAGTCCTTCCAAGCCCACGCCCGCGGCGGAGAGTATCTCCGCGATGAGCGCACCCATGTCGTAGCTGCCTTCCGCCACGTAGATGGCAAGTTCCGCTTCCAGCTTGAAGCCGTCGAGCAGCTCCTTTACGGAGGAAATCAGGCTTGCGTTATTCTGCAAGTTTATTATTTGAACGTTTTCGTTGAGCGCGCCGTTCACATAGATGGGGTTGGTACCGCCGTTCAACGCGGCGTTCGCGCCCTCTTCACCGTTTGCGCCCAATTGCAGGGTGCCGGCGAGCCTTACGGTGTTCACGTCGTAGTAGCCCGTCACCCTCAAAGGCAGTTTGCCGTTGAGTGCCATTTCAAGGTTGGTGGTGGTCACGCCGTCCGCATTGGCGCGGTGAGCGGCGTTGAGCCAAGCAAAGTCAGCAAACGTGGTATCTATAACGACGGTGAGCGTGTTGCTCGTTTCGTTGGGAACAATCCATGTTACGCCGTCTTCCTCAGTATCCGCCAAGTAGCTCCTTTCGATAATTTTGCCGAATGTTGCCGTGTCGCCCGCGCGTTCACGCAGTACAAAGCTGTAATCCTTTATGTTGGCAACTTGTTCGTCGGTGAGATTCCAGCTATAAGTCAAGGTGTTTTCACCGGGTGTAGGCAATGCGGTAGCCTCGGTAGCCAAGTACTGCTCGGGATCGCCGTCGGAGAGGTCGAGTCCGATGGACGCGGAGCCTTCGACGATGTCGATATTCACGTTGGCTTCCGCCCAGTCGAAGGACACGCCGAGCACGCCGCGCAGCAGCTTATCCACCATAACCGCACGCGCATCCACTTCGATGGCGCCGTTGCGGATCTTCACCATGCCCAGGATGGTCTTGAGCAGAGTATAGTTGGTGGCGCTTGCGTAAACGTCCTGTCCGCCCAGGGTGATGGGGGTGAAGGTATTGGTATCGGCGTTGAAGCTGCGCCCTGCCCTTACCACGAATACATAGTAGGACGGGAACTCCGCGCCGTTATACTTAGAGGTTGCGTCCGCAAGCCAGCCCACGTTGTTGAGCGCTTCCGTGCTCACGGTTACGGAGGTAACTCTGCTGTTTACCACAAACATGCCGTCTTCCGTCGCCGTGTATACGAAGTCTTCATCTTCCGCGAGTGCGCCCTTGAGCAGGTTGGTCTTGGAGTTGTCGTAGCCGTTGTAGAGCTGCAGCATATAGACGGTTGCGGAAGGATAAACGGACCAACTTAAAGTGGTGGTGCCGTCGCCGTTATCCGTCACGGTCACATACTGCCCGTTTTCCATTAGAGCAAAGCCGTTGCCGCTGAGCGCCACGCCGGGCGTTACGTTGAGTTCGGGTACGGCGAGGTTCTGACCCTCTACCGCGCCTTCCTCGGCGGGCTTAAAGGCTTCGTTCACAAGGTCATAGAGGCTGTCGACTATCGTATCGAGATCAATGTCGATCTTTTTGATCTGATCGATAAGGTCGAACACTATGTTATATACCAAATCGGGGATAGCCGATTGAGTGACGGCAAACCTGCCCAGCGAGATGCCGCTGAGGTCGATCACCAAATCCTGACCCTTGAGGTATATGCCTATGAGCTTGATATTGTTGCCGCTATCCTCGATTTCTATGGTTGCGGCGGAGTTATCGCGGCTTTCGGAATCTATGTCGAGGTTGATTTTCACAGCCACGTTGAGCCCGGCGAGGTCGAGCATGATCTCGCTGAGGTCGACGTCGATGCCCGTCTGGTCGAAGATGTAGCCGAGCACGCTTGCAAGGCTGATATAGGTATCGGAGCCTTCTTCCAGGCTGACGTTAAGCGTTGCATTGAGGTTGAGGATTTGGTCGATGATGCCCTGTATGAGCATGCTGCCCGCATCCTGTGCGCCCTTCTTGATTTCGTCCGCGTCGTCGCGGACTTCATCCGTCCATGTGGGAGTGCCGCCCAGCTCCACATTGGTGATGCTTATGGTGCCTTCGGTTGCGGCGCCGTCGTAATACATATCGCTGTCGAGCTTGCCCACGAAGTGCAGCTGCATCCACGCTTCATTTGCGGGATTGCGGCTGATGGTGAGGTCGATATTCGCGTCGTAGTTGCTAAGGTCGGCATTCAAACCGAACAGTTTGAGGAAGGCTTCCACCGCGGTGAAGGATACCATCGCCACGATGTCGTTTTCCGTAACGCCGATGAACATCGCTTCGTTTTCGGAAAGACTCGTCCAATTGCCCTGATCGTCCTTTTCCGCCAGGTTGACGGTGGTCACATCGCCTTCGCCCTGCTCGCCGCTTTCACCGCCGGTCTCCGTCTTGCCGTGGTCGCCGTAGATCACGGATTCCGTGTTGTCGAGCGCCTTGCCGAGCACGTAGTCCACAAATGTGGCTATATCGAAGTTGGCGGTATGGTACTTGGGCATCGTGATGCCGAGCAAAGTTATATCGGAAAGGTCGACATACAGGTTGGTGCCGTCGATTATCACGGTGAGGAAGTTGGTGCCCGCTTCGAAGAGCACTTTATCCTGACCATCTTCACCTATGCCCATAACCATATTCTCGTTGAAGGAGAGCTTGAGCTCGCCGAGCGAGTTTGCGGGTTTTTTCGCATCCAAGGCAAGGCGGAGGGAGAGGGTCAGACCCAACTTCATGCCGCCTTCCGCGGTGGTGTTTGTTTCGTCCTTATAGAGCGGCTCGAAGATGAGGTCGAGTCCGTTTGCATCGGTAAGTCCGCCCTGCACCAAGCCGAAGCTGTTGAGCAGGTCGCCTATGCCGAACACGCCGCCCGGCAGAGAGATGTCCACATTCAAATCGAGCGAGAGGTTGCCCAGCAGACCCATAAGGCTATCCGCAAGGGTTGCGCCGTTGGAAAGGTCGAGTTCGGTGGCGGGCTCTTCTTTAACATCTTCTATCTTTCCGATTATATCCGTAGCGCGGCTGATATCCAGCACAGCGGCGAGCGTGTAGACGTTGGTAGGATCGGTCGTTACTTCCTCTCCGTCTGCAAACGCCGCATCGCCCACCTTCACGTTGAGGTTGAGTTTGCCGTCCACAAGCAGCAGGCTGCCGTCCGCTTCCACAAAGTCGATGGCGGTGCCGAAGAGCTCACTCGTGAGAGCTTTGAGCAAAGCGGTATGCGCGTTGAGCGCAACGCCCAAGTTCTGCAAGCTGACCATTTGAATGAGATAGCTCACCAGCGTGCCCACGGGCATTTCGTTCACGGTAAGTGAAGGAGCCGTGCTCACTTGTTCCACGTCGCCGCCCTGCTGAATGGGCGTATAGCTGAGGGTGAGCAGCTCGTTCAAGTCGAGGTTGATGTTGCCGAGCAGTTTATTCAGCTCCGTTTCGAACAGATCCATTATTGCGGAGTTAGTAACTTTGAGCACTCCGCCGCCCAGCGCGCCGTTCCTGATCGCCCTGAGATCCAAGTATATCTCGCCGCCGGTGACGTATATGCCGATGGCAGTTTCCCAACTTGCTTCGGTGATACCGTCGCCGGAAGCCATCTCGATGCCGATATAGGCGTTGATGGCGGAAAGATCGCTGCTGTCGCCGTCGAGGGTGAGGTTGAGCCTGTACTTAACGCCAGCGGAAGTATCCAAATTGAAGGCGAGGTCGGGATCGATGCCCTCCTCCATATCCAGCAATTTGAGGATGCCGTTGAGCGCGTAGTTGATGTCGAAGGTATCGCCGTTGCTGCTTGCGCCCAGCTCCAAGGTGAGGCGGCTGGAGAGCACGCTGTTGATCACTTCGCCGATGAGGTCGCCCGATTTATCGGCAAACCTATCCGCCACGGTATCATTTTCGCCCGTGCCGTTCACATATGCGAGCAAGGCATTGCGCAGGTCGGTATCGTCCCCTTCCGTACGCTCCTTGAACGCCGCGGCAAGGGTGAGGCTTGCTTCCAAGTTCACGCCTTCGGGATCGGGAGTGGTGTCGTATTCCGTGTTATTCAATTGCAGCTGAAGCTGACCCGCGCCGTCCGTTGCGGTGGTGAGGACTATCTCCCAAGGCAGGTCGAGTGCGGTGAGGTCGATGATGGACGTATCCTTCAAGATTTGAGTGATGGCGGAGAGAGCCACGCTCAAAGTGAGGTCGCTGCCCAGCTCGAGCTTGGCATTTTCCGTTTGAGTGCCGTTTGCCAAAGCCATGACGGCGGCAAGGCTTTGCGTTTGGGTGAGATCATCCAAACCGCCGAGCATGTCGTCTATGCCGCCCTGTATTATATCGGCGACTTCGGCGATATAATCCATCACCTCGAAGGTGCCCACCTTGAGTACGGGCAGCTGAATATCCAGCAGTTTAAGCTGCGAAAGGTCGATATACAGGCTGCCGCCGTATATGGTGAGGTATATGCCTTCGCGCTCATTAAGCATAGGAGTGTTGTCCGTCGCGCTTCCCAGCACGAGAGGTTTGTTGGCGATGATGCCCACGACGATGGTGCTGTTTTTCGTGTCTATGACTTTGCTTCCCTCTTCGCCCGTAAGTTTGATGTCGGAAGCGAGCGCAAGGCTGAGGTCGATGGAGGTGGGATCTATCGTCCAATTCACGCCGTTAGCCTTTATCGCTTCAAGCGCGTTGATCACGTTTTGATTATCCAAAACGAGTACGCTATCGAGGATGGGTCCGAGCAGCGCCCACAGGTTGGTGGTAGGCGTTTCATCCGTAGCCGTTTTATCGGCGGTGGTGACTTTGAGGTTGAGGCTTGCGCTCAGGGAGTTGAGCAGATTAGCCACGCTCACGTCCATATTGCCGAGGTCGAGCTCGACCGCGGTCAAGCTGCTTATACGCTTGGCAAGTTCTTCTGCCGCAGCAGCGGGCGTTGCGGATATGCCGAGTCCGAGGGTGAGGGTGAGCTTGCCGCTATCACCGCTTCCGGCAGAGCTGTCATAAACGGTGGCGACTATCTCCGCCTTGCCCGCGAAGATGTCGAGGTAGCCGCCGGCGCTCGCGTTGAGGCTCATGGACACCGCGTCCACCAAGGAGAGCAGTTCGTTGATTATGTTTCTTGTAACGTCAAGTTTGATGTTGGCGTTTTCCACGCTCACCAGGGTGATGAGCGCCTTGATGACGTTGGCGGTTTCTTCCGATACTCCGGTAGAGGTATCGCCCGCAGCGGTATCGCCTTCCGCAAGGGATTGAGGCACGGGCTGACCGTAAGGATAGGTGCCGCCCGCCGCTATCATATCCAAAATGCCGGCAAGGTCGATATCGATGCCGTCGATGAGTCCGCCCAGGTAGGAGGTGAGCTTCTTTATTATGTCGCTTGCGTCCACCTGCACGGCGCCCATGCCTATACCCGAAAGATCCAGCCACAGCTTGCCGCCTTGCACATAAATGCCGAGCAAGGTGATGGTCTTATCCGTGGTCACATAATTCAGCTTGAGGCTGATCATGTTCAAATCCACGTTCGCGCCGTTCATAGCGCCGTCGAGGGCGAGCACGAGGTCGATGCTGACGGGTGCTTTGTTTTGTTCGGCAACCAGATCAAGGGTGGTATCGCCGAAGTTGATCAAGCCGCCCACGAGCTGTTTTGCCACGCCCAGCAGGTCGAAGCCCTGCTCTGCCGCCGCGTCCGCGGTGATGCTGAGGGTGACGGTGGAGGTGAGCACTTCGTCCAAAATGCCGGCTATCAGCTTGGTGGGATAGTCATTTTCATCCGCGCTCTGCTCATTGTCGTACTCGTCGATGTAATCGGCGATGTATTCGGCGATGGTCTGTTCGCCTATCTTGCCGCCCAAGCCAATGCCTGCGTCGAGCGAGAGTTTCACTTGCTTGCCGCCCAGCGTGCCGTCCGCTACTACCCAAATGGATTTTTCGTCGGAAGCAGTATCCTGTTCGCCCAAGCCCACGGTCACGTCAAAGTCCATAGAGGAAATGCTCGAGGGGATATCCGCCACCAGCGAGAGCAGGCTGAATATGGTCTGCGAGGTGATGACGAGCTGCAGCTTGGAAGAATCTATCGTCAGATAGTTGTCGTAAGTAAGCCCGGTCGTTGCCAAAGACTGCGCCGCCACCTCGGGCACGGTGAACACTATGCTCTCGCCCGACTTGGTCGCGGTGAGTTTGAGGCAGTCATATCTGTTGCCATTGGTGTCCTTTGCGTAGACGGCTATATAATCGCCCTCTGCCGCTACTACGGAATAAGTGCCCTTCGCGGTATGAGTGGTGGTAGCTTCATTATAGGTCACGGTTGCGCCGATTATTGCGGTTTCACCGCCCTTCGTGCCGTAGACAACGTCGAATTTCATATCGTCGCCGATATAGTCGAACGCTATTTCAAAGTCTACTTCTTCTTTATCCGCACGCACGGTCACGTAGCTCTTATCGGGCAGATAAAGCATACCGTTGCCGTCGTTATACATATTCGCAACGGTGCGTTCAAGCTGCACGAGGTAGCCTTCCACAAACTCGCCCATTTTGAAGTTGTCCACTTTATATACGGGGAGCGTTATTCCCAGAATGGTTATCGCGCTCAAATCCACGACCAGCGTGTTTTTGCTGACCGCTATGGTTATCGCCGCGCCCTTCTTTATCACAAAGCCGTTGCCTGCAACAACTCCGTCCTCGCCCGTACCGCTGAGGGATACGCCGTTAGGGAAGGAGAGCTGAACCATAAAGCCGCTGTTGTTGACGTCATCTTCGTTAAGTGCGGCATATACGCCCAAGTTGAGGGCTATTTCCGTCGTGCCCGTTTCGCCCACTTTCCAGATGAATTCGTCACCCAGATATTCGGCTATGTTATCGGGCAGGAAAGGTCCGATGATTTCCGCAACGTTATAGTCGCCGCGTTCGAGGGAGATATTCAGCTCCGCTTCTACCGAAAGTCCGCCCGCGAGGATGGAAGTCACGCTTTCAACCAAGCCGGCGCCGTAGAGCAGATTTATCTCCTTGTAATCGCTGTAATCGCTCGTGCTTGTGCTGACGGCGGGTACACCCTTCGTGGGAGCAAGGGTGAGCCTGCCGGTGATGGTGTAGCCCTCGCCATCGTCTACCGAAGCGTCTTCATACACGCCGATGGAGAGGTTTGCGCTGCCTTGGAAGATGTCGAGTTCGGTGATCGCCGCATCCACAAGGGTTATCGTAGCGCCGCCCGTGAGGGAGGCGATGAGTTCGGAGAGAATGTCGCGCGTAACGTTGAGGGAGATGAGGTTGCCCTTGATCGAAAGCGCGGAGAGCAGCGTGGTGACGGTATCCATTATTCCGCCGGAAGCGGAGGATGATACGCTGCCCGTGGCGATAAGTTCGCCGTTTTGATCGTATGCTTCCACCGTCAAGGTGTAGTTGGCGTACTGAGCGCCCCACATGATGTTGGAATATCTCGTGCCGCCGTCTGCCACGGAGGAAGTCCACAGCTGAGCGCCCGCGGAGTCGGTCATGGTCACATCATAGCGGGAAGCGCCGTCGACAGACATCCAAGTGAGGGTGTAGGTGGATTCGCTCAAGGACATCTCTATGCCCGCAACGGTCACCGCGCCCTGCTGAGGCACGATATTCGTGTATACGTCAACGCCGTTCACGCGAATGGTGTAAGGACCCGTCTTATCCGTGAGGTCCACCACCGCGGTGTAGGTGAAGGTGGAAGCGTCGTAAGTCGCGCCCGCAAGGTCAGACACCGCATTGCCGCCGGCATCCACCAGCTGATAGGTTTCCGCCGCGCCGAACGGGTTGCTCGCCTGCCAAGTGAAGGTAACGGCGTCTATCGTTTGATAGCCCGCACTTGCTGGAGCCGCCTGATATGCGTCGGGAGCTGCCAAAGCGTCGAAGAGCACCTGCTCGGTGACTGCGCTCTGCCCCTGCACCTGTGCGAGTTTGGTATATACTTGGATGAAGTATTCGCTTGCGGCATCCACCTGAGCGGTGTATATGCCGGTGGTTTCGTTAAAGGTAAAGCCGGTGGCTTGCTCCGCGCCCGTATCGAACAGGAGGAGGGTGTCGTCGGCGCTGTTTCCGCTATATACCTTATAATATACGCTCGAAGCCGCGCCGTACTTGTTCCACATGAGCATTACGTCTTCGCCCACGGTGTAAGCCTTAAAGGCGATGTTGCCGGAGAAGTCCACCAAGCCGCCGAGCAGGCTGCCCAGGGAGAGATCTTCCGACAAGGTGGCGAGCAGATCTGTGAGCATGGTGTAAAGCCCGGAATCGGTCACCACATACTTGCCCAAGCCGAAGTAGCCGAGGTTGATATACAAATCGTCCTGCTCGTTGAGCAATATCTCCGCAACCGCTTCGCCTGCGTAGTTGATGCCCAGTTTGATTATCTGCTGAGTTCCCTGCTTGTAAAGTTCGATTGCAAGGGCGATGATCGCTTCGTCCGTGACAATGCCCAAGTCGATGGATTCGAGCAGCGTCTTGATGTTCTCGTCCACGTTGGGGATAAGCCCTATCACCTCGCCTATCAGGTTGGCTATGCCGGTATCCGCATTGGGGAGAGTGACGGAAAGGGTGAGAGTGCTGTTAAAGAGCTGGTCGAGCAAGCCGTTGAGCAGGGCGTCGTCGGCGTCCTCCCAATCCGCCTGCGCGAGCGCGTCAGTGATCGTGGAGTCGATATGCGTCTTTACGCCGCCGCCTATCTGCCATTTATCGGCAAGGTCGAGGGTAAGGGTGGCGTTGAGCCCGGATGGGCCGCCCTCTTCGGGTGTGAGCAAGTCGCCCGTCACCTGAGCGGTGAGCGCGCCGTCTTCCAACTTGATGTCGATGAGCGCTTCCCCTTGCAGGAACTGACTTGCGTCGAAGTCGATGTTCAAGCCGAGGGAAGAGAGCAAGCTGAGCACGCCCGTGAGGGTCGCCGTGGCTTGCAGCAGATTATTGTTGACCGTTAAATTAATCAGATCATTATTATTAACGCGCGTGGAGCTGCGTATGACATTGCCGTTGCCCGCAAGCGCAGCCGCAGCCGCCTGCTCTGCAGGGGTGAGGCTTGCTATAACGCCGCTGAGATCGATGGCAAGGTCGCTGTCCGGAATCATCGCAAGCAGCGAGCCGATGAGCGCGGCCATGTCGAATTTTTCCGGCGTTATCTTGTAAACGGGCAGATCGATGCCCAATATCGTGAGCCCGGAAGCGTCGAGGATCACTTCGTTATCCTGCAAATACACGCCGAGGATAACGCCCTCATCTATTATGTTGCCCGTGTTGCCGAGCGAGAACGCATTGTTGGCGTACAGTTGCAGATACATGGCGGAATTTGCATAATTCGTTTCATCTATGTAAAGTCCCGCGTTGAGGGAGAGATCGAGCTTTGCGTCCTTCTCCACTTCTATCTTCAAATCGCCCAAATCGAGTCCGAATACGGACAGCAGGTCGCCCAAATTGTAAGTGCCTTCGTTGAACTTGACGCCCAAACCTATGCTGCCCTTCAAGCCGCTTGAGAGGGTGCTCACCACCAAGTCGTTGAGGTTGGAGGTGTATTGCGATTTGTCACCGAGCACTTTGTTCACATATTCGGCAAAAGAGGTATCGCCCTTTTCTATCGGTTTGAGAAGCTCGAGAGTGTCGAACTTGATATCCAGGTTGAGGCCCTTAAGGGCAAGACCCACGGAGATGTCCCTGAGTCCGTCGCTGCCCGACTTGAAGGAGATGGTGCCCGTGCCGAAGTCGGGAATTTGAATGGCGGAAGTGTCCACGCCGAAGCCGCTTATCGCGGTGAGAACGCTGTCGATAAGCGCCTTATCTATGGTGATGTCAAGGCTGTCGTAATCTTCACCCTGAGTGATGTTCACCCAATTTGAAGCGCCCTCTATTTTTAGCACTTGGAAAATGGTGATAATCAAGTTGCCCCAATCTTGCGAGATATATACGTTGCCGTCCTGCGCAAGCGAGAGCCCTACCACTGCGCCTTCCGCTTTGGTAAGATCGGTTTCGCCCGTTATCATGCCGTGGTCGGTGCCGAAGAAGCCGTCGATGGCGTCAACCGCCACGTCCTTGATTGCGGTGATGAGGGAAGGCAGGTCGAAGGGAATGGCAAAGCCCTTGCCGTTCCACACGTTGGCGGAACCGGTGAGCCCGCCTACTATCTGCCCTATATTTACATATAAATAACCTTCTTTATAATATATGCCCGCGATAACTTCATCATTGTTTTTCGTGTCCTTGATTTCGATGGCTATCACGCTTTCGTCCTTGACGTTACCTTCGCTCTCCCCTTTGGAATAAGGCTTTTGAGCGATGTCCAGGTCGATGGCAAGGTCGAGCCTGTAAGCCAAATCCGCGTCCAGCATGAGCACGCCTTCCGGCAAAGTGCCGGGCACAAAGGTGTTGATGAGCGCGGCGATGTCAACTTGACCGCCTGCCGCGTCCAGCGTGTCGAGCGTTACGCCCGCGGAGAGCTGAATGTGACCCAAACTGTATGTGTTGTCATAAATCTGCACCTTGGAAGGAATGAGAGAGAGGGTATCTTCGTTCCTGTCCGTGCAGGTGATGGTGCCGCCGTCGATTTCGTACAATACTTCACCCGTTTCGTGATTGGTGAAAGAAGAGCCCAAAGAGAGCAAGTTGCCGGAGCTGTCCTTAACGGCGCTGAGCACAAAAGTGCTATCGGGAATAACATCGCCCAAATATGAGAACAGGGGATTGAGGTCTATGCCGAAGCCTCCCACCAGGGCGCTGAGCAAATCGCTTAACGTAAGCAGCGCGGTGGGATTGAAGGAAAGCGTGTATACGTTGTTTCCGTTTCCGTCAACGGTGATTTCACCGGTCGCTTGCAGGGCGGTGCTGAATATAACGTCAAAAATGTCGATGGAAAGACCGCCGAGCAGACCGCTGATCGCATCGGGGAGGGCTGTGGGCAATTTTTCTACCAGGGCAAGAAGGTAGTCGGAATTAAAGTCCTCCAATAAGAAGACGGAGCCCGTTTCGTCGTCGGGATTCGTATCGATGTAAAGTCCGCCGGGTACGCCGTATTCGTCCGTTATGTAAATGCCGGCAACGCCCTTGTTTTCCGTTTCGTTACGAATGACAAGACCAAGGTCGTAGTCATACTCGCCTTGGTTGATGATGCCCCTCTTCACATTTGAAGCGTACTGAATGGAATACTCGATCGTGCCGCCGTCGCCGTCGGGTACCGTAAGCGTGGTGGAATATTCGCTGTGCAGATTGTCACCGTTCGTCAGCCCGGCGATTATCTCCCGGAATATGTCCGTCCCGGTGATACCGTCACCCGAATCGCTTGTCCACTGCGCCGTCAGCCTTACCGTTGAGCCGGGCCTTGCCGTAAGCGGCACCCTGTAAGACGTCCCCGCCATTGTGACGTTCTGGTTTGAGTCCGTCCATTGCGTAAGCGTGTAACCGGAACGCGTGGGCGCGTATAAAGAAAGATCGAGCGTACCGCCGGGCTGGAGGTTGCCAATTTCCAATGTGGTACCGCCGCCGGTGAAAGTACCGCCGTTTGCGTCAAGAACTACCTTGACGGGCTCTTCGGCACACGCGGAAAGAAGCAGCCCGCAGGCTGTTACCGCAAGTACCGCTACCATGAGAATAATCAGAAGCTTATTTTTTGACTTGCCCATAATTTACCCCTCTGAAAATTTGCTTATAATTTAAGCACATACTTATTATATAGACGCCCCCTTAAGAAAATATGAAGAATTTTCAAGATTTTGTAAATACTTAGCCGAAAAACTGCTCACCTTAAAATCCGTTAAGGTTGAAAATTCTTAAAATCCGCTTTAATTTGCTCATTTATGGGGCAAAAGCAAAATTCCGTAAAGAAAATTTGACGAATGAAGAAAGTTGTAAAATCCAAGTAAAATAAATCGTTTAAAATTTAAAATTGCCAAAACGGGTCAAAATTGAAATATTTCCGACGATTTATAACCGTTGAGAAAATTTTCTTAAAGACGAATATAACTAGCGGGAAATTTTTCTTAAACCTCGCTCCCCTCTTCGGTAGAGATACAAACACGGCTTTTGGCACGGCGCCACGAGCGCGACGGAAATCAACTTTAATGTATATACGGCAAAGCGTGAGGTTTTTATCGAGCAACACGCCGCCCGCGGCAATCGGGCAAAAAAGACGGTGGCGACAGGGAACTTAAGATTTACTTCCCCGAATGCAAGAAACTTTTTAAGGCGGAGATATCGCCGACTTTTACGCGGAATTTTACACTCGCCGCATCGGTATAAAATAGATCGACGTACTAAAAATCAACCCCCGTTTTTGAATAAAATTCCACTATTTAACGCCGTGTATACGAGCAAAGCGACGCCGCCCTTTCGGCGCAAACGTTAAGCCTTAAAGCCGCGCCCGCCGACGACGGAAAGATCACTGCGCTCAAGCACCATACGCACGTTTAAGTGCATAAAACATACATATGATTTATAACGCCCCGCCCCGCGTTTTTTCGACGCGCGGCGGCGAACCATACGGGGATTTGCCGCCACTTACCCGTGCTATTCTTGCGGATATAAGTTGAAAGTGCAGATAAAATACATATATTATACAAACTCCGCGCAGGGGCAAGACAAGTGCGCAAGCGCCGCTTTTATTTATTATTGCAGGGCAAAATCCGACCGCTCGTCCTTCACCTTTTTTTTAGCGCAGTCAAGTACAAGCGCGATACCCTTACTTGAAAAGCACATTGCGCAGCAGGAAAATTAGGTGCATAAAAAATACATAATCGCTCTCTCCCCTGCCTAGGTGAGAAGGGGTAAAAAGGGCGGAAGAACCCTATCTTCCGCCCGATAACTATTTAGATATTAATCTATACCTCTCGATTAAGCGTTCTCGTTCCAAATATAGCCCACGTTCTTGATGGTCTGAAGATACTTATCGGCGTGATAGCTCTTCAAAATCTTCCTGAGATTGGAAACGTACACTTCGGTTACGGAGAGCACCGTGTTGCAATCCTCGCCCCAAACGTAGTTATACAGCTGTTCTTTGTTGACGACGATGTTGCGGTTGCGTATGAAGTACTCCATTATATCGTACATCTTGCCGGAGAGCTTTACGTACTTGCCGTCTACGGTGAACATCTTCGTCTTTATATCCAGCTTCATGTTCTTCAATTCGTACACGCTGTTTTTGAAGAGGTTGTTCGCTCTGCGCAATACCGCGTCGACCCTGGCTTTGCTTTCCCTCACGTTGATGGGAGCGTGCAGGTATTCGTCCGCGCCCAGCTCAAGAATATCGGCCGCAAGCTCGGAGTTGTCCATGTCGCTTATCACCACAAGCGGAACGTTGCTACGTTTCCTGAGCTGCGTGATAAATTCAATGCAGTTCATCTTGGTCAGCTTGATATCGGTCACAACCAAATCATACACGTTGGAAGAGGCCCTGAAGAGAGCGTCCTCGCCGTCCTCGCAGATATAGCATTCGCCTACATCTTTCATTACGGAAATTATCTTGTCACAAGATTCCGATCCGCCTTTGCAAATTAAAATTTTCATTTCACATCACCCTAGTTTTTATTTGCAGCCCGTTGGGGCCGCTTATTCTCTTAAAAATATTATATCATAATTATCGGAAAAATCAAGCGTCCGATGTAAAATTATTATTAAATTTTTCACTTTTTTATTTTTTGACACTTCCGAACATATCGTCGATATATGTTAATTTTCATAAAGTCTGCGTAAAATGTGCTCCCCGTGTCTTACATTCGCAATTTGCGAGGTAAAACTTTTCGCATTTAAGCTATTAAAAATTTCTTTATTTTGACTGAATTATTTAACCAATTTTCTTATGATATTTTACATTTTAAGCCGAAAAGTAAAAATCCGCGCCCGTATTCTGCCGCTCGTTACTTTACAAAATTGAGCGGCAGCCGCCCCGCCCGCCGTCCTCCTTCTTCGCGCGCGTGTAATATAGAAAGCGGGATACTTTACATAATTTTTATATTTTTGCGGCGCTTTTGAGAGGCGTTTTTCGTTGACAATAAATATTTGCGTTGTTATAATGTTAGCACACTAACAAATTTATCGTCAATGCGAGGCGTACGCGAGGCAAAATTTGCCCGGCAATCGCTTGCCGCCTTGAAGAAAAGCAAGGAGATGTCCCGATGGGGAACGAAAGGGAGATAGGATACGAAATTCGCGTCCTAAACAACACGATACGCAACAGGATCAACAATTTAAAGCCTAAGCAAAAGCATCCGCATACCACGCGTATGCACGCTTGGGTGATAAGTTTTATATTTCACGCTCCCGGACCCGTTTATCAAAAGGATATAGAGACGGAGTTTGAAATAAAGCGTTCCACCGCCTCCACCCTGCTTTCTTCCATGGAAAAGAACGGACTTATCGAGCGGGTGAGCGTGGACCACGACGCCAGGCTGAAGCAGGTTTTGCTCACGGACAAAGCGCGGGCGATGCACGAAGGCTTTCTTGTTACGGCAAGAAAGGTGGAGGCGAACTTGGCGCGCGGGCTGAGCGAAGAAGAATTGAAGAATTTTTTTCAAACGCTCGATAAAATAAGCGACAACGCACGCAATATGATTATATAATAATCGAACGGCTATAAAGCAACTAACTTTTTTCTTTGCGGCAACGCCGCACAGGAGGCAAAATGATAAAGACATTGGCAAAAAGTATTCGAGAATACAAAAAAGCCAGCATTTTGACGCCTACCATGGTTTCGCTTGAAGTCATCCTGGAAGTGCTCATTCCGTTCATCACGGCGGATTTGATCACCTATATGCAGACTTACGGCGAAAATATGGATATCACGCGCATAATTATTTACGGCGTGATACTTGTCGTCATGGCAATGGCTTCGCTGGTTTCGGGTATGCTCTCCGGCAAGTTCTGCGCAACGGCTTCCACCGGGTTTGCGAAGAATCTGCGCCACGATATGTATTACCGCATTCAGCAGTATTCTTTTGAAAACATCGACAAGTTCTCTACGTCCTCGCTCATCACCCGTATGACCACCGACGTAACCAACGTGCAGATGGCTTACATGCTGATAATAAGGATTGCCGTGCGCACCCCGCTCATGCTGATATGCTGCCTGGCGATGACCTTTGCGGTCAACGTTTATATGGCGCTTATCTACCTGGTGGTGGCGCCCATTATGGGTCTTGCGCTCATGCTCATCGCCTTCAAGGTGAAGCCCATATTCACCAAGGTGTTCAAAAAGTACGACGCCATGAACGAGAGCGTGCAGGAAAACGTGCGCGGCGCCCGCGTGGTGAAGGCTTATGTGCGTGAAGATTACGAGAAGGAAAAGTTCGGCAAGAAGGCGGACGACATCAAAAAAGACTTCCTGCGCGCGGAAAAAATCCTCGCCCTCAACACCCCTATCATGCAGTTTGCAATTTACGCATTCATGCTGATAGTGGCGATCTTGGGCGCGCTCTTGGTGGTGAACAGCAGCAACGGCACCGTTTCCACCACGTTCGGCACGCTGGAAGTGGGCGACATTTCCTCGCTCATCTCCTACGCCTTCATGATGCTGCAAAGCCTGATGATGCTGGCGATGATAGCGGTGATGGTCTCCATGGCGGTGACGAGCGCTCAGCGTATTAAGGAAGTGCTGGACGAACAGAGCACTCTGCACAACCCCGATGATCCCGAATATGAGGTCAAGGACGGCTCGATCACATTCGACGACGTATCCTTCTCTTACATCAACGACCCCAACAAGCTCTCCTTGTTCGACGTGAATTTGAGCATCCCCTCAGGCGCAACGGTGGGTATTTTGGGCAGTACGGGCTCTTCCAAATCCACGCTGGTGCAACTCATACCCCGCCTTTACGACACCACTTTGGGCAGCGTATACGTGGGCGGAAAGAACGTAAAGGATTACGACCTGGACACCCTGCGCAACTCCGTGGCGATGGTGCTGCAAAAGAACACGCTGTTTTCCGGCACGATAAAGGAGAACATGCGCTGGGGTAACCTCAACGCCACCGACGAGGAGATAGAAGAAGCGTGCAAGCATGCGCAGGCGGATTCCTTTATTCAAGGCTTCCCCAAGAAGTACGACACATACATAGAACAAGGCGGCACGAACGTCTCCGGCGGTCAAAGGCAGAGGCTTTGCATAGCCCGCGCACTGCTGAAAAAGCCGAAGATAATCATCTTCGACGACTCCACTTCCGCGGTGGATACCAAGACGGACGCGCTCATCCGCAAGGAATTAAAGGAGAATATCCCCGGCACGACCAAGATATTCATAGCTCAGCGTATCTCCTCCGTGCAGGACGCGGATATAATCATAGTGATGAGCGGCGGTAAGATAGCCGCCATGGGCAAGCACGACGAACTGATGCAGTCCAGCCCCCTCTACCGCGAGATATACGAAGCGCAGGTGGGCGGCACCGCTGCGGAAAACGACACCCCCGTCAACACAAGTAAGGAGGGCGGAAAGAATGAATAAGGTAACGCATAGCAAATCTTCCGCTATGGGGCAGCTGTTCAAAGCCCTGTTCAAGCACTATAAGGTGCACATGATATTCGTCATGCTGGGCATAATCCTCAGCGTTGCCGGTTCGGTGGGCAATATCCTGATGACGGAGAACGTGGTCAGCGAGATAGAGGCCATCCTTACGACCGTGCAAGCGGGCGGAAAGGCGGACTTTACAAGCCTTTTTGAGTTCATCAGCATAATCGGCGCGGTGTTCGCGGTGGCGGTTATAGGAGCGTTTATGTATACCCGCCTTATGGCGATCGTGACGCAGTCCTTCCTGGCGGATACGCGTAAGGCGATGTTCAACAAGATGCAGTCCCTGCCCATACGCTTTTTCGACACGAACAAGACGGGCGACATAATGTCCGTTTACACCAACGACGTGGACGCGCTGCGCCAGATGATCTCGCAGAGCTTGCCGCAGGTGGTGCTTTCCGTGATCATGCTGCTGGCGGCGCTCATCATCATGCTGCTTTACAGTCTGTGGCTTTCGATAATCATCCTTGCGTGCGCGGTGATAATGGTGTTCATATCCAAGCACATCGCGGGCAAGTCGGTGAAGTACTTCGTACGCCAGCAAGATTCGCTCGGCAAAGTCAACGGCTATATAGAAGAATCCCTGCAGGGTCAGAAGGTCATCAAGGTGTTCGTGCACGAGCGCGAATCGGAAAAAGCCTTCGACGGCGTGAACGACGAACTCTTCCACTCTGCGGAGAAGGCGAACAAATACAGTAACATCTTAATGCCTATCTTGGCGAACGTGGGCAACTTGACTTACGTTATAATCGCCACAATCGGCGCGGTGTTTATCCTTTCGGACGTGACTAACATAAGCCTTAGGGGCAACATGGGCACGTTCAGCGTTTCCGTGGTGGTGATGTTCTTGCAGCTTGCAATGATGTTCTCCCGCCAGGTGGGTATGGTTTCGCAGCAGGTGAACTCCATAGCCATGGGTATTGCGGGCGCGCAGCGTATCTTCACCCTGATAGACGAAGAACCGGAGAAGGACAACGGCTACGTCATGCTGGTGAACGCCAAGTACGACGAGAACGGCGAACTGACCGAGAGCGAAACGCGCACGGGGCTGTGGGCATGGAAGCACTACCACAAGGCGACGAACACCACCACCTACCGCAAGCTGGAGGGCGACATCTACATCGAGCATATGGACTTCGGCTATACGCCCGACAAACTCGTTTTGAAGGACATCTCCCTGTACGCAAAACCCGGTCAGAAGGTGGCATTCGTGGGCGCTACGGGCGCGGGCAAGACGACCATCACCAACCTGATAAACCGCTTCTACGACATAGACGACGGCAAGATCCGCTACGACGGCATAAACATCAACAAGATCAAAAAGCCCGACCTTAGGCGCAGCTTGGGCATGGTGCTGCAAGATACCAACCTGTTCACCGGCACTATCATGGAAAACATCCGTTACGGCAAGCTGGACGCCACCGACGAAGACTGCATCAAGGCGGCCAAGATAGCCAACGCCTACGACTTTATCACCCGCCTGCCCGACGGCTTTAATACCATGCTGGAATCGGACGGCGCGAACTTGTCGCAAGGTCAGCGTCAGCTGCTCTCGATAGCACGCGCGGCGGTTGCGGACGCACCCGTTATGATAATGGACGAGGCGACCTCCTCCATCGATACGCACACGGAAAAACTCGTGCAGGACGGCATGGATAAGCTGATGGAAGGCAGGACGGTATTCGTCATAGCCCACCGCCTGTCCACCGTGCGCAACTCCGACGTGATAATGGTGCTCGACCACGGCAGCATAATCGAGCGCGGCACGCACGAACAGCTCATCGCCAAGAAGGGCACTTACTATCAGCTCTACACCGGCGCGTTCGAGCTGGAATAATCAAATACAACACAAAAGAGGAGGCCGCTTGACCTCCTCTTTTTTATTCCTTTACTTACCTTTTATTGCTTACGCCGCGGTGAAGGTGGTGAACAGATATTGCAAGGTGAACACGCTCTCCCCTATCGTTATCCTGTAATGGTTAGCGTCGGAGACTTGATAAGGTATGCCCTCAAGCGAGGTGGCGGGAGCGGGAGATGTGGATTGATAAGAAGCGTTGGCTTCGGAAAGTCCGTGGATGTGCGGTTCGGTCATCGTGCAGCCGATGGGATGGATGAGCCCGGAGAGCATCTCCAGCTGTTCCCCGTCGCTCAGCTTTATCCAATGTTCGAGCACTTCCACGCTGTCTGCGGAAACTTCAAAGCGCATATCCTTGTCTACTTCAAAGGCTCCGTCCTCCACATAGATCTCCGCGGTGGCGTCCCGGAAGGATACCCTGCTCATCTTCACGTTTGCAAACGCGCCCACGCAGATGCGGGTGACCGCCTCCGTGACGAACACGGTATTAATGCTCTTGTTGCAGGAAAATGCGCCCGGGGCGACGATATTCGCAGTAATCGTATATGTGTTTGCCGCCTGTTTTGCCGCGGGAACGAGGTAGAGGGTCACTTTGCCGTCGTTTCCCACGCCGTATAAGCCGCCGTCCGAGCCGATGTAATAACAGCCGCGCTCACGGCTGTCCCCGCGCACGCTGATAACGGTGAGCTCGCTCATGCCGGCAAGAGCGTTATCCATAAGGGTCACATTGGTGTAAGGAAAGTCCTCTATATCCTTCACAGTGCTGCCGGCAAAGGCGTTGGGGTAGATGGTGAGGCGCTCGAAGTCGTCGTCGAATTCTATTTGATCGATGTCCGCGCCGGAAAATGCGTTTTCCGCGATTATGGTAACTTCCGCGTCTATGCCCAGCTCTTCGTCCACTATCTCGCTTAAGATCTTCAATCTTCTGCCGCCCTCGGGGTCGTAGCCCACTACGGTGGCGAATTGCCCGTCTATCTTATATTTCACACCCCCGGCGATCACCGTGCCGTCCTCGCCCACGCGCACGTCCACGCACGCGGAAAGCGCAATTCCGCACCCCAGCGAAAGCAGCAATATCACCGCCAAAGTTATAGCAAGTTTTCTCATGTCAATTCCTCCTGCTTATATGTATTATATATAAAAATACGCGGCAAGTCAATACGCAAATTTTACTTTTGCCCCGTCCCCGCTTCTTTTGCGCGCCCGATGACGAAAATATTTTTAAAGTAAAAGCGGCGGCTTGCACGCCTTGGCAAACCGCCGTATAATTATACGAGATTTTTGAATATATATTTATTCTTCTTTCTTGTCTTCCGCCGTGCCGTCTGCGCTGTTTTCTTCATCGAACGAAGCGCTTTCGCCTTGCGGGGAGGCGGCGTTTTCCTCCGCGGCTTGTTCGCCCTCTTGTTCGAGCAAGGCTTTTTGTTCGGCTTGAGCAGCCTCGGTCACCTGCTTGCGCAGGCGGTCGGCGTCCTTCCTCACAAAGATGATGGGGATAACGGCGAGCGCCGCCACGATAGCCGCGGCAAGGAATATTTCAAAGGGCGGCGAGGCGATGCCCGAATCGTGCGCGTCAAAGGAATTTATGCCTATGGCAAGGGAGATGACGGGACCTATCACCATGGGGATGAGCACGGTGAAGAGCATCCTTACGCCCTGGAACCTGCCTTCATACCCCTTGGGGATGTAATCCTGGAAGGCGGACATTAGGCCGCCCGACGTGCACAGCATAGAGCCGAGCATTATCGTGCCGCCCACATAGAGCATGGGCAGATACGCGCTCTGCCCCATGAATTTAGCGAGATATACGAGCAAGGTTCCCACCACAACCACACACACCAGGGGGATATAAAAATTCTTTCTTCCGAACTTGTCGAACAAAAAGCCCATCACGCCCGTGATTATGGCGGAGAGCACTATCACCACCGCGAGCGGCAGCATATAATCCGTTATGCCCAAAGTCACCGTGATGAAATTGATGAGGTAGGACATAAATGTCTGCTGTGCGATGCCCACGAGCCCGAGGGCGGCGAGCGCGACATACATATATTTATTTTGCTTTGCCACGCTCGGTTTGAAGCCGTAGAATATATCGGAGAATTTGCGCATATCCGAGCGCACTATGTCGGGCGCGTCCTTCACCAGGAATATCGAGCCTATGCCGCACAGTATGGGGATTATGCCGATGATTATGAAGAAGAGCGAATAGCTGCCCTTGTCGTAGGTGAACATGGCGACGAGTATCGCGACCACCGTGGCGAGCACGGGCATTATCTGCAAAATGGTGTTCACAAGTCCGCGGTTGGTGCCGTCGGTGACGTCGGTAATCCACGCGTTGAACGCCGCGTCGTTGGCGGTGGAGCCGGCAAATGTCATCACGCAGTCGAAGATGACGAGCAAGGCGATGATGAGCGCGCTTTTGCCCGAATCGAAGTCCACCGGGATGACGGCAAAGAGCATTATGGTTACGCCCCACACCAGATAGCCCGCGGTGATGAGCACCTTGCGCTTGCCTATTTTATCGCTGAACGCACCCGCGAAAATGGTGGTGACCGTTGCCGTTATGGCGGAAAGGATCACCATAAGCGTGGTGGCTATGTAATAGTTGTTGCCGAATTTGCTCACGTCCTCGAACAGGTCCTGGGCGAAGGTGGCAAAATACATGTTCTCGATTATCCATGCAATCTGCCCTACGAGTCCGCATATAAGCACGCTCGCCCATATCCTGCCGGAAAGGCGCGTGGATTTGGATTTTATCATAATTTTCCCTCCGAATTATCTACTTAAATAATATACCTAATCTTTACATTTTTCAAGAGGGAATTTTTATTGCGTAAGAAAAATTAAGGGCGAATAAGCTCTATACCCACAACGCCGTATCTCTCCTGCTCTGCCAAGGAGTAGTATTTCAGCATATCATCCGCACTCGCGCTTGCCGCGTTTTCCGCGGTGTATCCGCATTTAATCAAATCAAGCGAGGAGTACAGCTTTTCAAAATTTTCAAAGACGTGAAGGGCTTTGATAATGCAAGCCAGCCTTTCGCCCGTCTGCCGACATATAAATACGACGCGATCGCCTGCCCGCAGGCTTCGCCGTTTTTCGTCATAGAGTCTAAGCTCTATCGTCTTATTTCCGCTCTTTATCATTTCAAACGGAATCGGGTCGAGCCGCATTTCCTTATATTCTGCCATAGTACAAGTGCGTTTGGATGTGCTCCACGTATTTGCCGAAGGAGGAGTATTTTTTAAAGTGTTCTTTTAACGCGGCGACGTACTCGCCGTACTTTTCATCCCCCTCTTTTAAGGCATAAGATGAGGTGAGCCTGCGCCCGACAAATTCTTCTTCGGTATAGGAGAAAGCGCCGTTTTCAAAGCGCATTTTGCTGTATCCGTCCTTGAAAAATTCGCGCAAGGAGGAGTTGTCGCCGTTGAATATTCCGCCCGAACGCCCCTTGAAGTTGTGGGCGCAGTACTTCAAATCGAGCGCATAGAGCGCCTGCTCCGCCTCGTCCCTGTCGCGCATGTTCCAAATGAGCGCGACGACGCCGCCCTCTTTCAAGATCTTCTTGCAGCAGGCGTAAAACGCCGCCGCATCGAACCAATGGAACGCCTGCGCCGCCGTTATCAAGTCCACGCTCTTTTCGGGGAGAGGGATGTCCTCCGCGGGCGAAGGGATGAGCTTGAAGTTGGGCAAATCCCCGTAAGTTTGACTGAGCACGCGCGCCATATCCGCGTTGGGCTCCACGCAAAGGGTTGTCACTTTTCTGCTTAGAAAGCCCTTTGCAAACTTGCCCGTGCCCGCGCCCACGTCCGCGACTACGCCGCCGTAGGGCAGATAATATTTGCATAAATATTCATATAATTCATCGGGATAATCGGGGCGGTACTTTTGATAGATGTCCGCTTTACCCGTAAATTTTTGCGTGTTAGGGCGGGAATTTTCCATATTTCTTCTCCTTTTTAGCCCATTATATCACGGGCGAAAAAATTTTTCAATACCCCCATCATATCGTTTTACATACTCCCTTCTTAGTGCTATAATTAGCGGCATGGGCGACTTATACTTGAAAACATTGATAATAATGCTGGTGCTTTCGGCATTTATAATACCGGGATTTATCCTTAGAAAGATAAAGATGCTCTCGAACGAATCCACCGATTCTTTGAGCACCATTTTGCTTTACGTCTGTCAGCCTATGCTGATAATCAACTCCCTGTGCGTATTCGAAGAGCAAGACTGGGCGCTCATTCAGTCCATGTCTAAGGTGAGCCTTTTGTGCGACTTTGCCATAGTCATGGCGGTTTCCACGGTGGCGTTTTTACTGCTCTTCGGCATATGCAAGCTGATATTCATCAAATATCAAAACAAGACGGCGGCGGGCATATATTCCTTTATCACCCTCTTTTCCAACTGCGGATTTATCGGCGTGCCTTTTATTGAGATGTTTTCCGATCACAACCCGCTTGCGAGCGTGTATGTGATGGTCTTTAACATAGTGTTCTGCGTGTTCAGCTGGACGGTTGGCGTATACTTCATAACGGGTGACAGGAAGGAGATATCCTTCAAAAAAGTCATTCTAAACCCCACGATAGTGGCGAGCATAATCGCGCTTATACTCTTCTTCGTGCCCGAGATAAACTTCTTTATGTTTGAGGAGATAGAGGAAATAAAGGTGTTCCCGCAATATCTTGCCTACACCACCACGCCCGTTTCCATGCTGATAGTGGGCATTAGGATAGCCGACATGACCGCGCGCGACATATTTGCCAAGCCCATGGCGTACTTTGCGGGCGCGCTCAGACTGCTGCTCGCCCCCGCCGTTACGCTGTGCGTGGCGCTGGCGTTCTTTGCGATAATCAAGGCGATAAACCCCGCGGCTGTGAGTCAGGATTACGCCTTTCTCGCGCCGATAATTTCCATGGCGATGTCCCCGGCGGCTTCGGTAGTGGCGATGAGTACGCGCTTTAAGGGTGACACCGCTCTTTCCGCCACCACGTTCGTAACCGCCACGCTTATAAGCATAGTGATAATACCGCTCACCGCCTCGGCGGCAATGAGCATTTGGGGAATGCTGTAAGTCAGTCGGACTTGCGATCGTCCGTATCTGACGGCATCAAGCGCTCTATCAGTTCTTCCCGCTCTTTAAGCAGCTTTTCGTAGTCGAAATACCCCGGTTTTTTCGGGGTATCGCTTATTGAGGCTATCTCCTCTTCCGTAAAGCCGCAGTCGCTTAAAAAATCGTATTCGTTCATCAATAGTCGCCGCAATCGCCCGTGCCGTCGAAATTGCCGCAGCCGTCGTCATAACCGCCGAAATCGTCGAAATGACTGCCGCAGTCGGTCGTGCCGTCGGTGCCGTCGTAGGGGGTTTTCTTGAACTCGTCCATATCGTCGAAAAGCAGGGCGTCGCGCATGTCCACGTCGCCGTCGTGATCCCAATCGGGTGTGAGAAAGACGTCCTTCAAAAAGTTGAAATCGTCGTCGCTCATAGTAATTTTTACCTCCTAGGTTTTAATTTACTATATTTTACTTCCTCTAATATGACAATATCATTCATGTTTGAAAAAATTTTTCAACTTTTGTAGTCGGCAAGCGCGGCAATGACCAGCCTTTGCCCCGCGTCGTCGTAGAGCGTTCTCCAATACGTTACCCCCGCTTGATTGGTGCCCTGCTCCGTCCAAACGCCCCGCTCCGCCGCCTCCGGTGAAGCCACATAGCGCGGACTGCCGCCCGGATTGTCTATCAAAATGCCCTTGCTCTTCAAAAGTGCGCACACCTTTTCGAACGACGGCTTTTTGCATTCGGGGAACGCCTCGTGCACGTTGTTCAAAATCACGCTGAGCGCGATGGGGCGCACGCTGATATTCACCTTTGCCGCCTTCTCCTCATCGTATACGAAGTCGCCCTTTTTGGGCTTGCTCGGCTTGCCGGAAACCACTCCGCCGTTTGCGATCACCTTTTTGAGTATGTCGTTCACATAATAAAGGCACCTGACGATGCGCACGTTGTTGAGCACGGAATCGTCGTTTATCGCGCTGCCGTCCAGCGGATTTTCACCGTTTGCCAACCTTTCGATATACGATTGGGCGTGCTTTAAAATTTCTATCTCTTCCATAATTTCTCCCTTGCAATTGTACTTTATTACATTATATAATATCCGCGCTCATTCGTCAATGGCGGGAATTTTCCCCTTTAAGAGCAGGACGTTTTTCAAGGTGTTCACTGCCGTGCGCTGAAGCTCGCCCAAGGTGATGCCGCCCTCCTTGCCCAGCGTTTTGAGCAAGGTGCCGTCGGAGGTGTACTTTTTGGCGGCAAAGCTCATATTGCCCGGCATAAAGACGTCAACTTGCGCGCGCACGCGGTAGGCGTTGTCGCGGATGGCGGGGAATTCCGGGCTGGCGCTCTTCCTCATCCACCAATCGGTGATGACGAGTCCGCCATACTTCCACTCGCCGCGCAGCACGGTGGTGGCGAGGTCGTAATTATAGTGGCTCCACACGCCGTTTATCTTGTTATACGAGGTCATTATGCAATGGGGAGCGCTCTCCTTCACGCATATTTCAAAGCCCTTCAAATATATCTCGCGCAGGGCGCGTTCGGAAACGCGACTGTCGTTGTAATTCCTGTTCACTTCCTGGTTGTTGCAGGCAAAATGCTTGGGGCAGGCGGATACGCCCTTGCTCTGCACGCCGCTCACCATAGCCGCCGCCATCTTGCCGGTAAGGAGAGGATCTTCGGAAAAATATTCAAAGTTCCTGCCGCACAGCGGATCGCGCTGGATGTTCATACCGGGGGCAAGCAGCACTTGCGTGCCCTGCACTTTCATCTCCTCGCCCACTCGGGCGTAAAGCTCCTTAACGAGGGCGGGATTCCAGCTTGCGGCAAGCGCGGTGCCGCAGGGCAAGAGCGCGGTGCGCGCGTTTAACCTTATGCCCGCGGGTCCGTCCGTGGTGGTCACGGCGGGCACGCCCTTCTTTTCCAGCGAGGGGATGACTCCGCCGTATACGCCCGCATTGCCGGCGGGACCCTGCTTTGCGCCCATGCACCCGTAGCCGCGGGTGAGAGCTTCCAATTCCTTGGGATTTAGGGCGGCTACGAATTCCTCAACGGTGGCTTTGCCCTGCATGACGTCGTGGAAGTCTATCTCCTTATTCCCACCCTCTATCGCCTTGGGCATATTCTTCAAGATGCGCTCCTTCAAGTCGTAATCGATGAGCGGAACGACGGCACGCTTTTGCACTGTCTTGCCGCCTTCTTGCGCGGCGATTAAGCGTTCGAACTTCTCCTTTACGCCGCATACGCCCTGCCAGCGGTTCACCACCTCAAGCGCGGGCTGAACGTGCTCACCCGCCTTCTTCACATCCGCGCTGCTGTTGCCGATGAGGAAAGTATAAACGCCTTCTTCCAGCACATAGCAATGTTTGTTGCCTGTTGCGCCGCTGTCGTCGTAGCTAGCCAAATCGGCGATATTCACGCGTATTTCGCCCTCTTCTTCCTCGCCCGCTTTCAGCTCGCCCGTCTTGTAAAAGCCGACAAGCGAGAGCGCGGCTTTGCCCAGCTTGCCTTGCGGCGCGCTCACATAGAGCTGCACCACTTCCTTGCCGCTCACATTGCCGACGTTCTTCACCTTAAAGGGGCAAACGGCAGCGCCGCCTTCTTCCTTGAATTCCCCCGCGGTTATGGCGAATCGCGTATAAGAAAGCCCATAACCGAAGGAATAGAGCGCCCTATCATTTGCAAAAGTGGAAAAATAGCGGTAGCCGACAAAGATGTCCTCTTTGTAAAAATTAAAGTCCTTATTGCCGAAGTTTGAAGAGGATGGATAGTCGGAATAACTTTTTGCAATCGTCACCGGCAGCTTGCCGCAGGGGGAGGATTTGCCGGAAAGTATGTTTGCTAGGGCGTGCCCCGTTTCCATTCCGCCCTGCCAGCCGTAGACGAGCGCAGAGATCTTGCCCTTATATTTTTCCGTCCAGGAAAGGTCGATAACATTGCCGCAATTGAGCACGACCGCCGTCTTTTTAAAGGCGGAAGTCACCTTGCTCAGCATATCAAGTTCGGCGTCGGTGAGGTAGTAACTGCCCTTTTCAAGGGTGTTTTCCCTGTCCTCGCCCGCGGCGCGCCCGATGATAACCAGCGCCGTGGAGTTGCGCTTTGCCGCCTCCCGAACTGCCTCGGCGCTCAGCGGCATTTCCGGATAGTTCATCGGCCAATGCCCCCAAAAGCCTTCGTTGGGCACATTCTTTTTACACCAATTGCGGTAGGTCTGCGCCAAGTCCTTATCCACGGCGTACTCGCCCTGAGCTTCCTCTAAACCTTGAAGTATGCTCACCTTGTAGGGCGCTTTCACGTCGCCGCCGCTGCCGTACCCCACATAAAAACTGTTCACCTGGCAGCGCCCGAACACCGCCACACTGCCGCGCAGAGGCAGTGCGCCGTCGTTTTCCAAGAGCACGACGCCTTCTTGCGCCGCGGCGAGCGCAAGACGCGCTTCTTCGGCGGAAAACTTTGCCTCGCCTTCGCCCTTGGTGGAGTCCTGCGCGAGTCCGCTGCCGAACATCTTGTTGATGAGTTTTTGAAATGAGCTTGCTATTTTGTCGAATACGTTCATAATGTCCCCTGTAATCCCGTGCGGGAGTTTTTATTTATTTTATCACATTACAAGCCGTTCGTATATCAAAAGCGTCACCTATTTTTACATTATTGTATATTTATTTGCGCGCTCGCGCTTTTTCCTGCGCCTGACGAGAATTACCGTGACCGTCACCGCGGCGGCGAGCACTTCACCTTCGTCGATAACTAGATTATCCCTCTTATATGCTGAGCTGAATTGGTCGTTAAGCGGAGACCTTGAAGTGTGGAAGTACGGATTATATGCCGCTTCAATACTGCTGCCATTTGCCTTGTCCAACACAAACTTATTGCCTTTGCGTATAAGATCAGGGCGTTCGTCTGCCTGTTCCCACCTGCCAAGTTCTGATGCCATAACAAGCTGATGAGAGCCGTCTTCACTCTTAACCTTTGCAGCCATAGGCGGATAAAGTTTGCCGTCTATTATCTGCATCGCACGATAAACGGTTATTGTATCCTGCTTTTCCAAAAACTCCCTTGTTTCTCTGCCGGGGAGGGAGTAATGTATGCCGTTTTTAGGTTCAATAAAATTATTTGAATTTTTATTGACATCGCCTTCTTCTTGCGATATATTATTAGTGGTAGCTGATGCGGCTGCTTTCCTACGGTCATATGCCGTATCAGTAGCATCAGCTACTATTTCTGTTTGTTGAATTCTAACAATATCATACAAGAAAGCGTTCCTTTCTTTGTCTGTGCCAACTATTACCTCTGCTTGATATCCATTCTCCCCAACCTTAAAATTGACGATCCCTCTTGCAAACTCTACAAAATCGTTATGCTTTCTCTCATGATTTATCTCTTCTCCAATATACTCTCTGGAAGCTTGCAATAGCTCGTCAGCATTATAAAAAGCGTTCATTTTATCATAATATGCCACATTATCTGTTTCATACAGGATACGGTACATGCTTTTTATCCAAACCTTTAACCACTCGCTCATTGGTTCCTTCGGGCAATAACACTCGCTTAATCTCATTGAGCTCTACCGCTCTGCGAGGTTTAGCCTCAAAGTAGTCTGTGTTGGACATAGCACGCACATATTGGAACAAGGCAAGTATCTTGTCTCCTACCGCCTTAGTGTATTTATACGAGCTGTTCCGGTATTCGCGAGACATATAGTCTGCTATCTGTTTTTCGGTGGTAAAGTCTCTATCAGCTATTTCCCCTATTATTTCACTTGCCCGGCACAAAATTATAAAAAAAGAACCTAGATTTCTCTAGATTCTTTTGGTTGGTGGAGATAAGGGGAGTCGCCTTACAGCGATTGGCGGCGAGTAAAGTGCGACTTGAAGTCAATAGTTGTTTACCCAATCGCGTGCAGCCTGACGCGGGCTTGAAAAGCACGCTTCAGGGCTGCACTCCCCTTATCTCCACCGGCACAAAATTATAAAAAAAAGAACCTAGATTTCTCTAGATTCTTTTGTGCTGGTGGAGATATTCCTTCCAAATCCGAACCTAATTCCGCGTTGATTTCGTCTATCGTGGCCGTCTTTGAGCCGTCTTTATAGTTAAACGTGAACACCACTTTGTCGTCATAGACGAATACGGCATTCACAAAGCTCTCGACAAGCCGCTTTCGACTTGCAACGTCCGTCAAATTGGTATCTCGGAATTTGCTTATCCAAAAGGCGATGTGCTCCTTCGTGATCTTCGGCTTTTGCAGTTCCTCGCTGTAAATGGCGACTTTGATCTCTTCTCTTTCCTGCTCCAACGCTTCCAACCTCTCCTTCGTGGAGGGCGTGAGGATGCCCTGCTGGATGGCATTGAGCATATTCTGTATGCCGGCTTCGATTTCTTTCAGACGAGCATTGAGCTGCGGCAGCTTGGAGTTCTCCTGCGCAAGAATGTTCAAGATCGCATCGGCAATGTGGTCGATGAGTTCGTCGTCCATGACGATCTTCATGATGTAATGAATGACGGCATCCTCGATCCAATC
>CALWKO010000002.1 GCA_944381275.1 uncultured Clostridia bacterium
CGAAATGGCAGACGCAAGGGACTTAAAATCCCTCGGGGGCAACTCCGTACCGGTTCGAGTCCGGTCATCGGCACCAAAGAGAGGGCAACCTCTCTTTTTTCTTGCTTTTCTAAAAATATTTATCGTCATAACTATATGGATAAAAACGACCTACATGGTAAATGGACTATAATATAGAAAGCAAGACGATCATATGAAAATAACTTATCATTCAATAACCTGTCCTGTTCATATAATCCTATATATATTGTCAAGCACTCGGAAGAAGATTGCTACCGCAACGCAGCATATAGTATTAACTCATGCACAAGAACACGAATATATTTTTCCAACTTGATCACCCCCACCACTTGACCGCTATATATTAGAAAATATATGCTATTAAGCAGTAATACTTTTCCTTTCTATCTTCATATACTCCACTTGCGATTTTATGCGAAGATGTGCTACATCAAAATATTTGACGAAAAAATATGTGCAGTGCAGCTTTGCGATTTAACGAATTATTGCAACAAAATTATATCCAATCTCTATCAGGCAAGCATTTTCCCAAGAACGAAGGCACGCCCGCGCGGGAATAATATTTCGATGGCAGTACAGCTACCGGTCACGCATAATCTATTAAGCCAATCGGCAAAGATTTTGGTAAGAGTGCAACGGCGCAGCGCCGACATGGCGGTCAACGCTGTTTCGCAGGCAGAATTTGAAAATACAGCCAAAAGTTATATCATCTACTATAATAAGTTATAATATTAGAAGATAAATTGCCAAATTATTCTAAATTATGTCCATTTTCATAAATAACTAGCTTAAACTGACGTCTTTTAATGTTGTGAGGTACTTTTGGACTATCTCGAAGTTCATAGTTTCTTCCAAGTGCTCTTTATAAAGTTTATCGGCGATATTTCTGCATTCCAATATCAATTCGGAATCTATTTTACCCCACTCTCCGCCGCCTCCGCTCTGCCTTAAACCAAAGAAATCGCCGTAGCCGCGCATATCGGCGTCCTTCTGCGCTATCTCGAATCCGTCCTTACTTTCGCACAGACTTTTAAGTCTTTCGCTCTCGCCTTTTATGGAAGTGTGCAATATGCAATAGGACTTCAATCCTTCCCTGCGCCCTACTCTGCCCCTCAGCTGATGAAGGGTGGCAAGACCGAAGCAATCGGCATTGAGCACGAGCATAACGCTGGCGCTTTTGCAATCGATGCCCACCTCGATAACGGTGGTAGCGACGAGTACTTTTATTTCACCGGCGTAAAAGCGGCGCATGATATCCGCCTTAATATCTTCCTTCATGCTCGAATACACCAGCCCGATATTCACTCCTCTGAAAGGTCCGGCAACCAAGCTCGCATAAAGGGACTTTGCGGAAACGCGCTCCAATCCTTCACTGTCCTCCACAAGGGGACAAACGATATAAGCCTGCTCACCGCACTCTATTCTTTTATGGATAAAAGCGTATACATCGGCGAGTTTGTCGTCGCCTATCACCTTAGTTTGAATATTGTCCGCCATACTGCCGCGCGGCTGCAAGGACGATAGCTTCAAGTCGCCGTACAGCGTAAGCGCCATTGCTCTGGGGATGGGAGTTGCGCTCATGACGAGCACATCCACATTTTCCGACTTATTTTCCAAGGTGGACTTGTGGCGCACGCCGAAGCGCTGCAATTCGTCGATTATGATAAATCCCAAATTGGCAAATTCCACTTTATCGCCTATCACGGAATGGGTGCCGATCAAAAGGTTGAGCGTGCCCGACTTGACCGCCGCTTTAATACCCTTCTTTTCTATGGCGCTGCTCACCCCGGTGAGGATGCCTATACTCACCCCCTGCCCTGAAAGCAGTTTGCAAGCGGTATCATAGTGCTGACGCGCCAAAATTTCCGTGGGCGCCATGAACGCCACTTGATAGCCGCAACGCACGGCATATACCGCCGCCATTAGCGCAACCACCGTTTTCCCGCTCCCCACATCGCCGGCAAGAAGCCTGTTCATCTTCTCACCGCCGTTGAAGTCGGATATTATATCGTTTATCGCGCTGTTCTGCGAGGGGGTCAATTTATAAGGAAGGGCTGCTATCGCGTCCGATATTATATCTATCGGTTTGCCGTAGCACTTCACCTTGGGCGCCCTGCCCTGCTTTAATATCTTATAGGAAAATAGCTGAGCGGAGATGCGCTCTTTATTGATCCTGCGCCGCCCGCTTATCACGTCCTCGCGCACATGCGGAAAATGCGACAAGATATATCCTTGGCGTAAAGGCATATCCTTGCACACGCTTTCGATTATCGAGGGAAATTGCTCTTTTTCAATCGCGCCGCGTATGAACTTTGCCATTGTAGGCTGCGCTATGATGTTTTTCGTGGGATAGATTGGGGTGATCCCGCTCAGCCTGTCCCCCTTACTGCCCTGCTCAAAGCTGGGGTTGGATAGGGTGAGCGCACCTTTATTTTCCAGCAGTTTGCCCCACACCACATATTCTTCCCCGGCGACGACTTTATCGTGCAGATAGGGAGCATTGAACCATGTTAACGTGATTTTCCTGCCCTGCGAGAGGTATGTCGCCTTAAACACATTCATATTGCGGCGGATATACTGCACCTTGGTCACGGAAAAGATACGTCCGCTCAAAAGGACATAATCGCCGAGATGCGTATTTTCCAAATCGGAAAAGCGCGTCATATCCCAATATCTTCTCGGCAAAAAATCTATCAGGTCGCGCGTTGAATAAATGCCCAGCTTATTCAGCTTGGGCACTGTTTTTTCACCAATTCCTTTTACTTCCGTTAAGTTCATTCCACTGCCACAAAATAATAGTAGTGCGGCTGATCGCCTTCGTAGCAAGCCACATCGTAATCGGGATATTTTTCTTCCAGTTCGCCCTTCAATTTTTCCGCGTCCTCCTTCTTCACGTCGGAGCCATAATACAAAGTTATCGTTTCGGATAAATCGTTCACAAGCTTTTGCACCACCTTTTCCGTGGTTTCGCCTATATCCCTGCTTTGCGCAACTATCTTGTCGCCGCTTATACCTATTATGTCTCCTTCGTGCAACGAAAAGCCGTCCATATTCGTATTCCTCACGGCATGGGTGACTTCGCCGAAGGTGAGATCTTGATAGGCTTTGGTCATATTAGTGCAATTAACAGACATATCCTGCTCGGTGTCGAAAGCCATCGCCGCGCGTATGCCCTGAGCCACGCTCACGGTGGGAACTATGCTCACATTCTTCTTGCTCAGCTCATTCACCTTGTCCGCAGCCATGATTATGTTCTTGTTGTTGGGGAGCACGATGATATTGTCTGCGTTCACCTTGTCTACCGCGACCAAGATGTCCTCCACGCTGGGGTTCATCGTTTGACCGCCCTCGATCACATAGTCCACGCCCATATCCTTGAAGATTCTGGAAAGTCCCGCTCCCGCGCACACGGCAACCATACCGAGCGGCTTTTTATTGCGCTCGCGCTCTTCCACGATGGCGCGGTGCTGCTGGAGCATATTTTCTATTTTTACCTTATCGAGTTCGCCCAACTGCAAAGCGTATCCCAACGCCTTATTCGGCTGATTGGTGTGCACATGCACCTTTATTAAACTTATATCGCCTATAACAATGACGCAGTCGCCGATCGACATGAGCTTGTCGCGCAGTTTTTCCACATCCTCTTCGGTGCAGTGCTTTTTAAGATTCACCACGAAATATTCCGTGCAATAAGCGAATTTAATGTTATCGTAATCGTGCTCTTCGTTGATATTTTCGCTCAGCGCCGTTTGGGCGGGAGCCACATAATCCACGCTCGTTTCCGGCTGGGAATCTATCTCCTCGCCTGCGAGCACCTTATAAGCGCCCGTAAGCACGCAAATAAGCCCCTTGCCGCCCGCGTCGACAACACCCGCTTTTTTCAAAACGGGGAGCATATCGGGCGTTTTTTGCAATATTTCTTCGCCTTTTTTGATAATTCCGTCAAAAAATTCGGTGAAATCGGATTTTTTGTTCGCAACCTGCGGAGCTTTTTCCGCGATATATCTGATAACGGTTAAAACCGTGCCTTCCTTGGGCTTTGTAACGGCGTTATACGCCATCTCCCTTGCCGCGGCAAGCGCCTTGGCAAAAACTTTTGTGGTTATCTGATCTACGTCCTCAAGGGATTTCGTCAAGCCGCGCATTATCTGCGAAAGTATAACGCCGGAATTGCCCCTTGCGCCCCTCAGCGTGCCGTGAGAGATGCATTTGAGCACGTCGTTCATGTCATACTTATCACCGAGCTTCTCCAGCTCGCTCACGGCGGACGATATGGTCATACTCATATTCGTACCCGTATCGCCGTCGGGCACGGGGAACACGTTGAGCGAATTGACCATCTCCTTGTTCGCCGATAAATATTTATATCCGCCGATTATCATGTCTTTCAACACGGCGGGGGTTAATACCTTCATCTATACTCCTGTTACACTCTTACGCCGACAACGTTCACATTTATCTTATTCACACGCATGCCGGTAAAAGTTTCCACGTTATATTTGACGGTGGCGGCGACCGAATCCTTGACCGCATTTATGTTGATTCCGTCCTTTAATATAACGTATAAGTCGATATTTATTTTATTATTGACAGTTTCCACCCTAACGCCCTTGGCGGCGGAAGACTTGTTGAAAAGCTCAACAAGGCTATCGGTAAAACGGCGTGACACGAGGTCGGATATGCCATAGCAATCGATAGCGGAATAGTGCGCTATTTTAGCAACCGACGTGTCGGATATGGTTATTTTGCCGTAAATATTGGATGTTTTAACTGCCATACTATAATTATATTACTATAATACGCGCATAATTTGCAAGCATATTATCTCAATTTTACTCACAGAAATGAGTTTTTTGAGAAATTTACGAAAAAATGTGAATAAAAGTGCTTAAAAATTGTTGCTTTATCCTCAAATAAATGGTATCATATATCAGCAACATAAACGGAGGTGAAACTATGTCTAGGGTATGCAGCGTATGCAATAAAACTCAGCTCAGCGGTAATAAAGTGAGCCACTCCAACCGTAAGTATAGAAAAAGTTGGGGAGTAAACGTTCAGAAAGTAAAGGTCGTTAAAGAAAACGGCGCTACCGAAAGCGTTTACGTTTGCACCAAGTGCCTCAAGAGCGGCAAGGTCAACAGAGCATAACGTAAAAAATAAAGCGCACCTTTGCGGTGCGCATATTTTTTGTCAAATAGTGTATTTTTTGTGGACTTCTAGCGTATATATCAGTTTTTATCCTTATGTACGAATATCAACCTTAAAATCCTTTTTATCGGAGCCGGCGGATTTATACACGCAATAACCATAATATCCCTCCTGTCATTCATAGATATGACAAAAAGGCAAATATGGTGCTAAGCTTTCAGCTTTCTCACCGCCTCGGCGGGATCGGGAGCGGCGAAGACGGCATTTCCCGCAACTGCGGCGTCGAGCCCTCTCCTCTTCATCTCACCGATATTCTCCACGGTGACTCCGCCGTCCAGCTCGATATAGATATCCCTGCCGACTGTATATTTTTTGCACTCATCTATCTTACCCATAACTTCCGGGATGAATTTTTGCCCGCCGAACCCTGGGAACACACCCATAAGTAGGATGTAATCTATGTGATCCAAAAAGTCTTTTGCAACGCTTGCCGGCACGTCGGGATTGAGAGCTATACCCGCCTTGATCCCGTTTTTTCTTATCATATCCAGCACTTCAACGGGCTTTTCGCTCGCTTCGGGATGGAAGGAGATGGTATCGCTCCCCGCGGAGATAAACTTTTGAATATATCTTTCCGGCTTTACTATCATCAAGTGCACGTCCAGCGGCAGTTTGGATACGCGCTTAAGCGCGCTTATCATGGGCATGCCGAAGGTGATGTTTGGAGCAAATAGTCCGTCTATCACATCGCAATGCACCATATCCGCACCCCATGCGGACAAATTATCCAATTCACTTTGCAAATTCATCCAATCCGCAGAAAGTAAGGACGGAGAAATTTTAATGGTTTCCATATCTGTTATTCCACCTTTTTATAGCGTCTTTGTATAGTTTTAGGTATCTTTCGTATCTGCCAGAAGAGAGTTTCCCCTCCTCCACGGCGCGGCGCACCCCGCAATCTTCTTCACAATCGTGCCTGCAATCGCGGTATTTGCACTTTTCCGCATACGGCTCGAAGTCGGGATAGTACTCGCGCAGCACTGAGGGATCTATCACGGGCATTTCCAGCATAGAAAAGCCGCAGGTATCGGCAATCTGTCCGCCATATGCACTTTTAAATATTTCCACATGCCGCGTTGTATGTCTTCCGCGTGCACTTTTGATTGAGATATCGCCTATCGCGCACTTATCTTCGCCCAAAAGAGCATTTAGGATAGACGACTTTCCCACGCCCGACTGCCCCGCCATACACACGAACATTTTTCCTATCCTTTTGCACAGCTCATCTATGCCGATATTTTCATCGACAGATGTCAAGAATATCTCCGCCTGACCTTTGTAATCGGAGCGCGCAAATTCATATAATTCTTGCGCCCCATCAAGTTCGCATTTATTTATCACGATAAACGCCTCAATCCCCTGCTCCAGCGAACCGATGAGCAGCTTATCCACAAGGGTGAAGTCGGGCTTGGGGATGGGCGCGATGACGATTATCACGGCGTCGATATTGGCAACGTAAGGGCGCGTAAGGCAGGATTTGCGCGGCTTTACGCCCTCGATGATCCCCTCCTTGTCGCATTCCACTTCCACCATATCGCCGATGAATATCTCACCTTGGCGGCGCAATTTTCCGCGAGGATAGCACTTGACGGTGCTCTCCCCGTCGCTTACGGTGTAAACGCCGCCTACGCCCTTTACCACTTGTCCCACGAATTTGCGCTTCATTGCACTCCCCCGCCCTTTATAAATTTGCGCCTCAACTGACCGCAAGCGCCGTCTATATCCGCGCCCATACTGCGGCGGAGAGTGACGCTTACCTTCAGCCCTTCCAGCCATGCTTTGAATTTTTCCACATGCGCCTTGGAAGTGCCGTTTAAGGCGCGCTCCTTCACGCTGTTTAGCGCAATCAAGTTGACATGACAGGGAAAGCCCTTTATGAGGCGGGCGAGCTCATACGCGCATTCTTCCGTATCGTTTACGCCGCTTATCAAAGAATACTCGAATATAACTCTTCGTTTTGTGATGTTAAAGTAATAGCGCGCCGCGTCCACCACTTCGTTTACGGTATAGCGGTTGGCAATTGGCATTATCTTCTTGCGGATTTCATCATTCGGTGCGTGAAGTGATATTGTTAGGGTGGGTGTGAATCCTTCGTCGCACAACCGGCGCATCTTATCGCACAGTCCGCAAGTGGAAAGGGATACCCCTCTTTTTGAAATATTCAGCCCCTTGGGATCGGAAACGTTGGTGAGAAACTTAACCGTATTGTCGTAATTGTCGAGCGGCTCTCCGCTCCCCATGAGCACCACATTGCCCACGGTTTTCTCTCCGTATTTTGCGTTCACCGCGATTATCTGCCCCAAAATCTCGCCCGCAGTCAAATTGCGCACCAGCCCATCCAGCCCGGAAGCGCAAAAAGCGCAATTCATCCTGCACCCCACCTGAGTGGATACGCACAGGGTGTTGCCGTACTTATACTTCATAAGCACGCCTTCGATGACGTTGCCGTCTTGCAGGGCGTAAAGGAACTTCACCGTTCCGTCCAGCTTTGATTCCAAAGTTTTAATGATGCGAATAGGTTCATCATTATAACCAATATTTATCAAAGCGTCCTTCATCGACTGAGGAATATTGCTCATTTCCCCGTATTTCACGCCACGCGTTATCCAGGAAAAGAGCTGACCCACGCGATACTTTGGCATGCCGCAGTCAAGGGTGATTTTTTCCAGCTCGTTATAGGTGAGATCTTGCAAAAACTTCATGCCTTTCTCCTTATAACTGCCACATAAAAACCTTCTTCGCCCTTTCCGTCCGGCAGATATTGATTGGAATATTCCAAATCAAAATTAACATGTGTGCGTAAAAATTCCGAAACGACGTCGAAATTTTCCTCTTTAAGCGTCGTGCAAGTGGAATAGACTATCTTGCCGCCGCACTTCACGGCGTTTGCAGCGTTGCTCAAAATGGAAAACTGCTTTTGAGAAAGTGCGGTAATATCCTCCTTCTTTCTCCTCAAATATATATCGGGTTTGGAAAAAGCCACTCCCAATCCGCTGCACGGCACATCGCACAAGACTACGTCGTACACGGCTTTGAACGGCTCGCTTGCGCAGTCGCACACCTTATATTCCAAGTTATCCGCGCCCATGCGCTCGGCATAGCTTTTTATCAACTCTACTCTATGTTCGTGCACGTCGCAGCAAGTTACCTTGATATTTGCAAGCTCGCTCAAATAAATCGCCTTGCCGCCGGGCGCGCTGCACATATCGAGCACTCTGCCGCCGTCCGAAACGCCTGCTTTGAGGCAGCACTTCATGGACGTGAGCGATTGAATTGTCATATATCCCTTATTGAACATGGGATATAATTTTTCGCCCCAATCCACAAAATACCCTAGTCCGCTGTCAATGTGCTCAACGCCGAGGCTTTGGAGCATCTCTCCAAGTTGCTCATGGGTGGTTTTACGCGCGTTGTACCTGATGTGCTGACGAGTAAACGGCTCTTTCAGCAAAAACTCTTCCGCACGTTCCCAGCCGTATTGAGATATGTATTTATTGACTATCCAAAGGGGAACGGACGCCGTTACGGAAAGTTTTTCCGCGGGGGATTTGGGGAGCTTGACCCCGTCCTTGATATACCTTTGAAAAACGGCGTTCAAAAAGCCCTTTATCGCGCCCTTGCCCAACTCCTGTGCGCAGTCCAATATCCTGTTTACTGCGGCGTAATCGGGGACGGAATCCATGTAATCGAGCATATAAAATCCCATTTTAAGCAGGATTACCGCATATGGCTTGGGGCGCTTTTGCACCAGCTTTCCTATGACGTATTCGTAATGGGTATCGCGCTCCAAAACCCCGTATACCGCGCGCGTCACAAAAGCGCCTTTCGCGCGTGAACGATTGAGGGCGCGCTCACCGTAGCTTTCGCCCTTATATATATCGGATAATATATCGTATATATATAAGTCGTCCTTCATCCCAATACTGCTCCATCCAATTTATGCCCGAGTAAGAAGGCGGATATATCCATCTTCTTGCCGCCTTCCAGCTGCACTTCCAGCAGTTGAAGACTGCCCTTGCCGCAGCCCACGAACGCTACGCCGCTTTCGACAAAGACTTCGCCCGCACGCCCGTTTTTATCGCAGGGCCTTGCTCTTAAAATCTTCAATGTCTTGCCTCCCAGCTTGGTAAAGGCGGAAGGCCAGGGAGTGAGCCCCCTGATTAAGCAATCCAGCGAATGCGCGTCCTTATTGAAGTCCAAAAGTCCGTCTGCCTTGCCCAGCATGCGGCAATGCACCGCCTTGCTCTCGTCCTGAGGGGTGTAGACCGCCTTGCCCTCGCTTATCGCTTGAAGCGCCTTTTTAAGGAGCTCGCCGCCCATGACGGCAAGCCTGTCGAAAAGTTCGCCCGCCGTTTCTTCCTCGCCTATCGGGGTGCTCTGCTGCATGAGAATATCGCCGGAGTCCACTTTGAGCGCGGTGCGCATTATGGTTATACCCGTTACTTTGTCGCCGTTGATTATAGCCCATTGAATGGGTGCGGAGCCGCGGTACTTGGGCAAAAGCGAGCCGTGCACGTTTATCGTTCCCAGGGGCGGAATGTCCAAAATCTTCTGCGACAAAATTTGACCGAAAGCGCAGGTGACGAATAAGTCCGCACCCAAAGCGGCGAGCTCTTCCACGCCCTCGCGGCTCACCTTGTCGTATTGCAGCACTTTAAGCCCCAACTCCAAGGCGAGCTGTTTTACGGGGGAATAGGTCACCTTCCGCCTGTCCCGCTCCCTGTCCGGCTGGGTGACGACTGCGGCGACTTCGTGTCCGCTTTCCACGCACGCGCGCAGAGAATGCAGGGCAAAATCGGGGGTTCCGAAGAATACTATCTTCATTTTGCCCCCGCCGGGCGGTAGCCGCCCTTATATTCGAAATCGTAAAACAAGTGCCCGTCAAGATGATCTATCTCGTGGCAGCAGGCACGAGCGATGAATCCGCTGAAATCACGCCTGTGTTCCTTGCCGAATCTATCGTAAAATTCCACGGTGATGTTCATGGGGCGCTCCACCATGCATGCCTTGTTGGGCACGCTCAGGCACGCCTCCTGCCCCACTTGACTGCCCGATTTTGCCACGATGACGGGATTGACAAGCTCCACATAGGTGTCGCCCACCTCCACGACCGCAAGCCTGCGGGCAATGCCCACTTGGGGACCGGCAAGACCCACGCCGTCCGCGTGCTTCATCGTTTGGCGCATATCGTCGAGCAATCTGCCCAATTTTTCGTCGAAGCTGTCCACTTTGCGGCATATCCTGCGCAAGATGGGGTCGCCGTCTTTCACTATATCTCTTAAAGACATATCTTCCTCCTAATTCAAGTTCTGCGGATTTATCTCCGCGAAGACGCTTACGCCTTTCACCTTGTTTTCGTCCATGGCGGCGTAGGCGTCCGCTATTATGCTGCGCTCACGCGTGCGCTTAAAACGCATGAGAATTTGATACCTGTACTTGTTCTCTATCTTATTTATCGGGCTCTTCATCGCCTGCATATATACTATATCGTAGCCGTACTTTTTTCCCAGCGGCTTCACCTTGTAGTATATATTCTTGGCGCACTTGATGACGTCGTCCTCGTTCTGCCCGGACATTAAGATGCGCATGATCGTGGTATAGGGCGGAAAGTCGGAAGCCATACGCGTGTTGTTCTCCTTTTCAAAGAACCCGTCGTAATCGTAATTCGCGGCAAAGCGGAACACATAGTGCCGCGGCGAATACGTCTGCAAGATGACCTTACCTTCTTTGGCGGCTCTGCCCGCGCGCCCCGCCACCTGAGTTACGAGTTGGAAGGTGCGCTCCGCCGAGCGATAGTCGCTGAAGTAAAGGCTCATGTCCGCGTCCAAAATGCCCACGAGCGTGACGTTGGGGAAGTCGTGCCCCTTAGCTATCATCTGCGTGCCAACGAGTATTTGCGCTTCGCCCGCGGCGAACGCCCCCAAAATATCCAGATATGCGGATTTTGTAGCGGTGGTTTCGTTGTCCATACGCAGAATATTTACGCCAGGAAAGAGTTTTTCCAGCTCCGCAACCACGCGCTGAGTGCCTATCTTGCCGTATCTTATCTCCCTGCTGCCGCATTCGGGACAGCAATCGAGCATCTTATATCTCTTTCCGCAATAATGGCATTTGAGCAGATTATCCACGGAATGGTAGGTCAAAGTTATGTCGCAGTCGGTGCACTTGGCGATATAGCCGCACTTTTTGCACATGACAAAGGAGGAATGCCCGCGCCTGTTGAGAAAGATCATCGCCTGCTCGCCGCGCTCGATAGTCTGCTTTAACGCACGCATGAGCGCCGCGGAGAATATGCCGATATTTCCCGCAATCACTTCTTCCTTCATGTCCACGATCTGCATGGCGGGCATGTTTCCGCTTATCCTCTCGTCCATGCGCACGAGTTCGTACTGCCCCTTTTTTGCCAAAAGAAAGCTCTCTATCGAGGGGGTTGCGCTGCCCAAAATGACCTTTCCGCCACTGTAACGCGCGCGCCATTTTGCTATATCCGAAGTGATGTATCTGGGATTGGATTCGCTCACATAAGAGGAATCGTGCTCTTCGTCTATTATTATCACGCCCAAATCGCGCACGGGCGCAAATATCGCAGATCGCGCGCCCACGACAACCTTTGCGTTGCCGGTGACTATCCTGCGCCATTCGTCGTACCGCTCGCCGTCGGAAAGTCCGCTGTGCAGCATTGCCACGACGTCGCCGAAGCGGGAGCGAAAAATCCTGAGCGTCTGCGGCGTAAGAGATATCTCCGGCACGAGCATTATTGCCGTCTTTCCGCGCGCGAGCGCGTCGGCTATGCAACGCATATAAACTTCCGTCTTTCCGCTCCCCGTCACGCCGTAAAGAAGGCTGACCGTTCTCTTTGTGGACAGAATGGTATCGAGCGCCGCCTGTTGAGATTTTCGCAAAGTCGGCAAGGGCGCGGAACTCACTTTTAGTCCCTGCGGAGAGCGGAATATCTCCTTATCCGTCTTGACCAAAAGTTTGCGCTTTATCAGTGTGTTCACGCAGGACGCGGAAACTTCGCTCGTGAGGCGGGAGAGGAACTCGCCGCCCTCCTTCAGCCTCTCTATAACCGCTCGCCTTGCGGGCGTGCCCGCTTCTTCCAGCAGCTGCTCGTATGGTTTATCCTGCGCCAAGGATATGAATATGCGCTTCAACTCGCGCACCCTGCCCCCGCGCAGTTTGGAGGGGATAAAGAGCCTTAAGCAGTCCACGTAGCGAATAAAATAACGCTCGCGCATGAATTTAGCAAGCTCGAGCTGTTCTTCGGTAATGGCGCTGTAAGGGTCAAGCCGCGCTTTGATCTCCTTCAAGGTATGCGAAGTTTCCGCCGTTTCCTTCAAGTCGATGCAAAAGCCCTCGATCGTCTTGTTGCCGAAGGGAACGAGCACCCTGTCGCCCTTTTTTACCTCCAGCTCGTCCGGCGCGATATATTCAAAAATCCTGTCTATTTCCGCCGTACTTATATCGACGATTACGCTTGCGACCATAAACCTTGTATTTCGTCCACTACCTCTTTGGCTATTTCGTCTTTGGATGCGGCGGAATATTCCGCCTTGTAACCGCCGTTTTTCATAACGGTGACGGCATTTTTGTCCGAATCAAAGCCTATCCCCGGCTTAGATACGTCGTTTGCCACGACCATGTCTGCGCCCTTGGCTTTTAATTTGCGAGCCGCGCTTGCAAGCAGATCTTGCGTTTCCGCGCAAAAGATGACGAGCTTCCTATCCCCCTTTACCTTTCCCAAAGCCGCGGCTATATCGGGATTTTTCTTGAGGTGGAGGGTTATCTCGTCCCCTTTGATTTTATTCGTGTACTCTTCCGCGGGGGAATAATCTCCCACTGCGGCGGCCTTTATTATGCAATCGCAGTCGGTATATTCGCTCATGCACGCTTCGAGCATATCGCGAGTGCTCACCACGCGAATGACTTTGTCCGCATTCGGCACGGGCACCTTCATGTTTGCGGCGATCAGGGTCACCTTTGCGCCGCGCCGCTTTAATTCGCGCACTATCGCACAGCCCATCTTTCCGCTCGAGCGGTTGGTGATATACCTCACCCCGTCGATGTTCTCCATTGTCCCGCCTGCGGTTACGAGAAAGCTCTTGCCGGCGAGCGAAGAACTTTGACTGAGTACCTGTTTAATCGCCGCAAGTATCTCCTCCGGCTCCGCCATGCGCCCCTTGCCCACGTCGCCGCAAGCCAAGCTGCCCACGCCGGGAGAAAGAATGTGCATGCCGCGCGCCGCAAGTTTTGCGATATTTTCCTGCGTGGCGGCGTTTTGATACATATTCACGTTCATCGCCGGGCAGATTATCACGGGGCATGTCACAGCTAGCGCCGCGGAAGTGAGCAGATCGTCGGCGATTCCGCAGGCAAGTTTTGCTATCACGTTTGCCGTGGCGGGGGCTACAACGAACACATCCGCCTGTTTTGCCAAGTTGATGTGCGCTATCTCCCTGTCCGCAACGCCGTCGAACATCTCGCAATATACATGCCTGTGCGTAAGCGCTTGAAAGGTGAGCGGCGTGACAAATTCGGCTGCGTTTTTCGTCAATACGACGTTCACATCGCAACCTTCTTTTACAAGAGAAGAAGCCAAGCCGCAACTCTTATAACAAGCGATACCGCCGCTTACCCCGAGCAAGATATTCATCAGATATTTTCGCTCCTGATGACTATCTTGTCTTCATACACTTCCTTTGCGGCATAGCTGATGGACTTCATGCCCGCTTCTTTAAGAAGTTCGGGATATTGCGCGTCCAGCTGCCTAGCCCTTTTAGCAACGCCGCACACGAGTGCGTAACGGCATTCCGCCTTTTTGATAAGTTTGTCGATGGGGGGATCGATCATCATATTCAATTACCTCCGCCTATAAGATTTTTTATGTATTCGATATTGTTTTTTACGCAATATTTTTCCCTTTCTTCGCGCCCCTGCTCTCCCTTCCTGAGCGAGGCGATTATTTCCAGCACTTCGCCGCGGCACTTTTCCAAATCGTCGTTCACCACGGCAAAGTCGTATTGCAAAGCCTTTTCTATTTCACCCTTGGCGTTATGCATGCGCAGCTCTATCACTTCCGGCTTATCCGTCTGCCTGCCGCTCAGCCTGGAATAAAGCCCTTCCATACTGTTGGGAAGGATGAAGATGAGGTGTGCTTCCGGCATCGTCATTTTTACGGAAAGTCCGCCCTTTACGTCTATCACCAGCACCACGTCGTGCCCTTCTTCACGCAGTTTTTCCACATATGATTTGGGCGTGGCGTAGCTGTTCCCGTGCACCGTTTCGTGCTCCAAAAAGTCGCCCTGCGCCAGCATCTCGTCATATTTGCTCTGCGAGATGAAGTGGTAATGAATGCCGTTCACTTCGCCCGCGCGCGGCGCACGAGTGGTTACGGAAACCGACCTTTTCACGTTCGGATCCTGTTGCATAACCCCCTTAAGCACCGTATCTTTGCCCACGCCGGAAGGACCGGAGAGCACGATAAGCAAACCCTTCTTTTTCATATTATTCCACATTCTGCACTTGTTCGCGCACTTTTTCTATTTCACACTTGGCGTCGATAACGCACTGCGCTATCTTGGAATCGTTGCACTTGGAACCGATGGTGTTCGTCTCCCTGTTCATCTCCTGTACGATGAAGTCGAGCTTCTTTCCCACCGCTCCGGCGGAGGAAGTTATGTCGTTGAAGTGCACTATATGCGACCTTAAACGGGCGATCTCCTCGTCCACCGCCACTTTATCGGCAAAAAATGCCGCTTCGTTCATCAGCCTGGCTTCGTCGAACGCCACGTCGCCGAGCATCTCGGTGATCCTTTCACGCATGCGGTTTTTGTGTTCTTCCACAGTGGCGGGAGCGAGCCGCTCCACCTCGTCCACAAAAGCGGATATATGCGATACCTTCTCCTCGAAATCGCGCCTGAGCATCTCCCCTTCCTTGGCGCGCATTGCGATAAGTCCGCTTATCGCCTGCTCCGTAGCTTGCCTTACGAGTGCGCCCACGGCTTCTTCATCCTCGTCTTCTTCCTTTACGACTACGACTTCCGGCATTTTGAGCAGAACAGCCGCGCTCATGTCGTTGGGGACGGAGAACTTCATCGCCGCTTTCGCCGCCATGGTGCAATAGTCGCGCGCGAGCTGTTCGTCCATGCTTATTTTACCGCCCGATTCGCGCTCGTAGTTGACGTAAATATCCAAATGCCCGCGGGTTATTTTGCCCTTTACGGCGGTGCGGATGATGTCCTCCGCAAAGCTCAAAGTGCGCGGCAATTTGATGTTCATATCCAAGAAGCGGTGGTTTACGGATTTTATCTCTACGCCGACTTTTCTGCCCGCGTCTTCCGCAATTCCTTTGCCGTATCCTGTCATACTGTTCATGGGTAAACCTCTTTATCCGTTCTTACTGTTAGAACATTATATCATATACGCGCGGAAAACACAAATAAATATAATAAAAAAAGCGGCGAGCTTTTTCACCGCTTTTTCTCCTTTCTTTTTTGCAAAGGTCACTCCTGCAGCATCTTCAAAAATTCCTCTTCGCTTATGGTGGGGATGCCCAGCTTTTTCGCCTTTTCCAGCTTGGAACCGGCGTCCTCGCCAACGACGACGAGGTTTACGTTCTTGCTCACGCTGTCCGCAACGCTGCCGCCACGCTTTTCTATCTCTTCCTTGGCTTTGCCGCGCTTCATAGAGGAAAGTGCGCCCGTCAATACCACCTTTTTGCCGGAGAACACGCCCTCTGTAACCTGCTTTTGCACAAAGGTGATTCCCGCCTGCAGCAAAAGTTCTATCTCCTTTTTGTTGTGTTCGTCATCAAAGTAAGCCCTGACTCCTTCCGCCATTATGTCGCCGAAATCGTCGAGAGCGGCAAGGCTTTCCCTGCTCGCGTTCATCACCCCGTCCAAAGTGCGGAACTCCTCTTCCAGCTGAGCGGCGGATTTTTTGCCGATGTTGGGGATACCTATCGCGTACAAAAAGCGGGTGAGAGTGGTGGTCTTGCTCTTTTCTATCGCAGCGAGCAGGTTGCCCGTGCGCTTATCTTTAAAGCCCTCCACCTCGTCAAAATCTTCTTGTCTTAATGCATAGATGTCGTGAAAAGCCTTTACTTTGTTCAAGCCGTAAAGCAATTCCAGCGTTTTGTCCGAAAGTCCTTCTATGTCCATCGCGTCGCGCTCGCAGAAGTGGGAAAGAGCGGATATAATCGTGTTGGCACACGCCCTAGTATTACTGCATTTGATAAATATGCCGTCCTGCACTACGGGAGCGCCGCATGCGGGACAATGAGTGGGAGGCACTATCTCGCGCGAATTTTCCGTGTGCTCGGCAACGCCCGTTATCTCGGGAATCACGTCGTTTGAGCGGCGGATAAACACGCGCGAACCTATGCGAATATCCTTCCTTCTTATCTCGCTTATGTTGCTCAAAGTCGCCCTGCTCACCGTCACGCCCGCAAGGTCTACCGGGTCGAGCACGGCGAGAGGATTTAGTTTTCCCGTCCTGGATACCTGCCATATCACGTCCCTTACAGTGGTGGTGGCTTCTTCGGGAGCGAACTTATACGCCATTGCCCAGCGCGGAAACTTTTGGGTGTAACCCAGCTCTTCGCGCATGGCGGTGTTGTCCACCTTAACTACCGCCCCGTCAATGAGGAAGTCGAGGCTGTCACGCTTGCTCTCTATCTCATCGAGCGCCGCCATGACTTCTTCCGGCGAAGAGCAGTATTTGCAATATGTGCTCAATTTGAAATTGTTCTCCCTTAAAAATGCGAGCATGCTCTTGCCGTCGGGGAAGTTTCTGTCCTCGATATAATTCACGTTGTAGCAGATCATATCCAGCTTCCTGTCCGCCGTAACCTTGGGATCGAGATTTCTTATCGCTCCCGCCACGCCGTTGCGAGCGTTCTTCAGCGGCACAACGTCCGGGCGGGCGTTGTATGCCGCAAGTGCGGACAGGGTCATGATACCCTCCCCCTGCACCTCGATAACGCCCTTGTAGGGGATGGAGAGGGGCACGCTCTTAATGGTGCGCACCTGCATGGTGACTTCTTCCCCCACCTCTCCGTTGCCGCGCGTTGCGGCACGGGTGAGCACGCCGTTTTCGTAGGTGAGGTTTATGGTAAGCCCGTCGAATTTATATTCCACCGAACAAAGCGGCATCTTGCCGTCTATACTCAATTTATCCAGCCATGCGCGCATTTCTTCCTTGCTTTGGCACTTGTCCAGGCTGAAGAGCTTGCCGCGGTGGACCACCTGATTGAACTTGGAAAGAGGCTTATCACCCACCCTAATAGTGGGAGAATCGGGCAAAACGACGCCTGTTTGCTTTTCAAGCGCAACAAGCTCGTCGTAAAGTTTATCGTACTCTCCGTCCGAAACCACCGGGTCGTCGAGCACATAATAGCGGTAGGCATAGTAATTAAGCTGCTTTACAAGCTCATGCATTCTGTCCATTTAATCACCGATCAAAGTCAAGGGGGCAAGGCGCAGGTTGAGCACCTTTACACCCAATTTTTCAAAAGCTATGCGGGCGTTTTCACCCGTGACATCCTGAATAACGCCGTCGCCGAATTTGGGGTGGCGAACCTTCTTCCCCTCGACAAAGGCGGATATATCCTTGCCGGCTGCGGCGGACGGGGAGAACTTGGGCGCAAAATCGCGCCTCATCGCCTGCTGAACGGTGTGATGCACCGTCCTGTCCGCAGACTTCCTTGCCGCGGCGATAAGTCCGCTCTCCTTTACGAATCTGCTCACGGGATTGCTCTCCGTCTTACCGAACCTGAACCGCCTGCCCGCGTTAGTCAGCCACAGGCGCTCGCGCGCACGCGTTATGGCTACATACATTATGCGGCGCTCCTCCTCCACGTCGGCGGTGGTGGTATCCGAACGCAGCGAGGGGAAGATACCCTCTTCCAGACCAACGATAAACACGCAGCGGAATTCCAGACCTTTCACTCCGTGAATGGTGGCTATTGTTATGTAATTGCCCTCGTCCGTTTCGTCCGCGTCAGTCAAGAGTGAAAGCGTTTGCAGATATTCTTCCAGCTTCACATCCGGGTTATCCGCGCAGAACTCGTGCACGGAAGTTAGGAACTGGTCGATATTTTCCAGCTTGCTCCTGCCCTCGGGATCGTCCATGTCGTATGCGGCGTAAAAGTCCACCTTATCGAAAACATATTTAACATATTCATCGAGCGGCATGCCGTCCTTGTTTTCAGAAATATCTTTGGCGAGGGCGGCGAACTGCAACAGTTTCTTCTTGTATGCCGGGGCGAGATCCAGCTCGTCCAGCATCATAAGTCCGTCGTAGAGGGACACATTGCGTTCCGAACAAGCACGAATGAGCGCGTCCACGCAGGCTTCGCCTATTCCCCTCTTGGGGAAGTTGATTATACGCGTGACGCTTTCTCCGTCCGCGGGGTTGACCGCCATGCGCAGGTATGCGATAAAATCCTTAATCTCTTTGCGCTCGTAGAACTTAAAGCCGCCTATCACCTTATAGGGCATGCCGTAGGAGGACATTCTGTCTTCGAAGATGCGCGTTAGGGAGTTTATGCGCACCAAAATGGCAAAATCGCTGTAACGGTAGCCGTGATTTTTGACCAAATTCATTATCTGTTCGAGCACGAAATCCGCTTCCGTCTTGTCGTCGCCCATGCTGCGGTAAGCTACTTCCACGCCGTCTTCCTTATCTGTCCACAGCTGCTTGCCCATTCTGCCGGCATTATTGGCTATCACCTTGTTTGCCGTCTTCAATATGTTTCCGCTGCTGCGATAGTTGCGCTCCAGCTTGTATATGCGGCAGTCGGGATAATCCTTCTTGAAGTTGAGGATATTCCCCACGTCGGCGCCGCGCCATCCGTAGATGCTCTGATCGTCGTCGCCCACCACAAAGATGTTCCCGTACTTGCGCACGAGCATCTTCACGAGCAAAAATTGAATTTTGTTCGTATCCTGAAACTCGTCCACGTGCACATACAAGAACCTGTCCTGATACTTTTCCAGCACGTCCTTATGCATGGCAAAGAGCAAGAACGTTTTGAGCAGCAGATCATCGAAGTCGAAGGCGTTGTTCTTGGCGAGCTCTTCTTCGTACTTGGCATAAACCTGCGTGATGAGGTCGCATTCGGGATGATCCTTTATACGCAAGGAATACTGCTCCGGGGTCATGGCGATGCTCTTTGCCGCGGAGATATGCCAGCGGATGGTCTTTTTCTTATCCGCAGAGTCGGGATAATTTTCCTTCAAAATACGAGTTATTATCCTATCCGATTCCGCCTCCCCGTATATGGAAAAGTTGCGGTTATGCCCCAGCTTGTCCGCGTCGTTGCGCAGCACTCTGGCGCAGAAGGAGTGGAAGGTCATCACCCACATCCCGTCCTGACCGGTGACGGCGTGAATGCGCTCCTTCATCTCTCCCGCGGCTTTGTTCGTAAAAGTTATTGCCAAAATATTATAAGGTGAAACGCCGCATTTCTCTATTAAATATGCGATCCTGTATGTAAGTACGCGCGTTTTACCGCTACCCGCACCCGCCAGCACCAGCACGGCGCCCTCGGTATCGGTGACGGGTTTGAGCTGCTCTTCGTTGAGCAAAGTAGAATAATCCATAATTTTCTGCCTTTTAGTGAATTTATATTATATTATCACAAAACGCGTAAATTTGCAAGGAATACGCCGCACAAAATGACGCGGCGAAAATGTCATGCGTAAATTATCTCATAGCGGCCTATGGTGATGATTTCGTCCCAATCAAAAGCCGCCCCTTCCCTCACCGTTATAACTATGGGAAGAGCCGCTTCCTCCCCCGATCCGGTGCTGTCGAAAGCCCTGACGCCTATTTCGGTGACGGAGGCGGGAATGGTTATCTCTTTAATGCCCGTCCCGTTGAACGCGTCCATTCCTATCGCCGTGAGCGTTTGAGGCAGGGATATGCTTTTCAAATTTATACACTCGGCAAATGCGCCCGCGCTCAGCGTTTTTAATGAAGAAGGCAAAGTGACTTCGGCAAGCTGCTCGCAGCCGGAAAACGCCCAATCGCCGATGGTCGTATTTGCACCCTCAAAGACGACTGTTAGCAAATTTTCGCAGTATGCAAATGCCTCGCTCGCCACATAATCTATCCCATCGGGCACAGTAACCGATATGATATTAGTGCCGATGAACGCTCTGACTTCCACGCCCTTAACGGGATGGCCGCCCAAAGCTGCGGGCAAAACCACGTCCGTTTCCCCGCCTTGGTAGTCGACGATATAAGCGTTGCCGCCCCTGATCGCATAGACGTAACCGTTTTCTTCCCCGTCCGTGATAAATGAGGGTTGATATTGTTCCGTGCCTGAATATCCCTTGAAGTTCCAATAGGGATCATAGCCGGCACCCGCTTTCACGTGTAAAATCACCTGCAAGTTATCCGCGCAGTCGGCAAAAATTCTGCTCCCCGCCGATTGTAAATTGGCGGGCAGAGTTACCGATGTGAGCGCTTTATTTCCCGCAAAGGCAAAGGCGTATATATCGGTTGTAAATTCTGAAACGACGTAATCGCCCGCCGTGCTTGCAAGGACGAAAACAAGGGCGTTCCCGCTGTATAACGCACCGTTATTTATGCGATAATTCCCCGAACAGATCACGCTTTCCACGCCCGAACCTGCAAAGGCGCCGCCTTGAACGGCAACGTTCCCGCCAAGGTAGACGGTCTTTAACAAGGAGATATTTCTAAATGCTTCCTCTCCCACCCTAACAGTATAATTTCCGTAAGTAGACGGAATATAAACCGTTGTCAAAGAGGCATCCTTTGCGTTCGATATGATAACTTCCGATCCGAAAAAATGCAAATTGAATGTGGCGGAAACATATTCATCCCCGATAAATGCGCCGTAAAGAGCCGTACCGCCCGGCGCCGCCGTCACACTCGCGCCTATGCGCTGAGTCATGGCTCTATCACTGAACCAGCCGAAAAATTCCCCCGAACCATCGAATTCATATTCAATGGGATCAACGCTTTCGCCGGTGAGTGCGCTTTGCACAAAGTATTCTTCACCGTTCACATAATATGTCACGGCGTTATCCGCAGCCTGCCAGCGAGCGTAAAAAGTCACGTTTGAATTTATAACCGTCAATGTCACTCGGTTTTCGTTTTCGTCATACCAACCGATAAAAATATACCCCTCGCGAGTTGGAACATATGCGGAAAGATCTAGAGCCTTTCCCTCTTCCGCCGTCAAACTTTCACTCTCCATCGTGCCGCCTTGAAGATCGAAAGTAACCGTATATTCGGCGGGTTTGCACGCAAAAAGCAATACCGCACATGCGATAACAATCAAAATCACGGTGATGAAGAGCGCTTGTTTTCTCATATTTCAACCTTATTATATATTCCCCTAGGATATTTGTCAATTACTCAAATTTCCTCTCCTGCTTATCGTGCGCAAACAGGTCGGAAACGCGCAGCGCCCTTACCTGCTCCGCAGTTATATCTGCCGCTCTCATGGCTTGCTCCATAGTATTGAATTTGCCGAAGGTGAAGCGCACTGTGGAGCGGGCGTCCTCCTCGCTCAAACCCATGGCGGTAAGCACATGAGAAAGCACCGCGGAGCCTGAAGAGCACGCCGAACCTGCCGAAGCATACACCCCGCGCTCGTCCAGCCTGGCAAGCAGAGCCTGCCCGTTCACCCCGTGAAAAGTAAGAGATGAGTGGGATGAAAGCCTGTTATCCTTACTCTGAACTGTGATTCCGCTCACAAGTGAGCGCAATCTGCCTTCAAAAGCATCGCGCATCTTTTTTATGCGCGCGTCATTCTCCTCTCTCTCATTGCACGCTTTTTCCAAGGCGTAACCTATAGCGACTATGCCGGGGGTGTTTAGGGTGCCCGCCCTTCTTCCGCGTTCCTGCTCTCCGCCGTCCATAAACCTCTCGCACTTCACGCCGTTGCGCTTATACAGTACTCCCACGCCCTTAGGGCAATAAAACTTATGCCCGCTCAGCGAGAGCATATCCGCATTCATCGCCTTGACGTCAAGGTCGAGATGCCCCGCCGCCTGAACCGCGTCCGTATGGAAGGTTATACCGTGAGATTTTGCAATCTCACCCGCCCTAGCAACATCAAAAATCGCGCCCGTTTCGTTATTCGCCGCCATGACGCTTATTAAAACGGTGTCCTTACGGATGGCATTTTCAATGTCGTCAAGGCTTATAACTCCCGCAGAGTTTACGGGAAGATAGGTTACTTGATATCCGCACTTTTCAAGCGCGCGGCAGGATTCCAGCACGGCGGGATGTTCCGCCGATGTGGTTATGATATGCCTGCCCTTATCCTTCATGGCGTAAGCCGTACCTTTAATCGCCCAATTGTCGCTTTCGCTCCCGCCGCAGGTGAAGTATATCTCCCACGGGCGGGCGTTTATGCATGCGGCGATTCGCTCGCGCGCCTCGTCTACTGCGTTCTGCGCCCTTCTGCCCATCGCATGCAGAGAAGACGCGTTGCCGTATATATCGGAAAAATACGGCAGCATTTTTTCTACGACTTCCCTGTCCGCGGATGTGGTTGCGGCGTTGTCGAGGTATATCCCCTGCATTCGGGGAGTGAAGTCTATTCTCTCCGCTGCTTTATCCATCGCCGCGCTTACGATAGAGGAAAAATCTTCGCCCCTCTCCTCACTTCCGCTCACTGCGGCGATAATTTCGCCCGCATTGCAAGCCTTGCCCTTATCGGAGAGGTAATATCCGCCGTCCGCTCCGCGCCGTGCCGAGATAAAGCCGCTCTTGCGGAGCAGATAGAGCACCTGTTCCAAATACCTTGCGCTTACGCCCAGCCTTTCGGCACACACTTTCGCGTCGTAAACTTCCCCTTCCTTCAATCCTGAAAGGAGCTTTACCGCGTTGAGAGCTATTTTCACCTTTTGAGAAAAAACCATAATCTTTACCTTTTTACCGTAGATTATTTTAACACATATCCGCCCGCCTGTCAAGCATAGTATCTGCTTGCTTCGGATATCTATTCCGCTCATATAAAAAATAAGAGCGCGCCTTATTAAGGCACGCCCTAGTAATGCAGATAATTTGATCAGCAGTTTATATCGTTTTGGTAGATCGGGTATTTTTCGCACATAGCGGCGACCTTCTTACCCACTTCTTCCACGGCATCTTCACCCCTGTCGATGACTTCCGCGATGCAGGAAGCCACCACGTCCATATCCTCGGGCTGCATACCCCTTGTTGCGGTGGCGGGGGTCCCCAGCCTTATGCCGGAAGTGACAAACGGCTTTTGCGGATCGAAGGGAATGGCGTTCTTATTCACGGTGATATGAGCCTTGTCGAGCAGTTTTTCTATCTCCTTGCCCGTCTTACCCTTAGATGTGAGATCCACGAGCATGAGGTGGTTATCAGTGCCGCCGGAGACGAGAGAAATGCCCCTCTTCATCAATCCGTCCGCAAGCGCCTTGGCGTTGAGAACCACCCTGTGCTGATATTCCTTAAATTCGGGCATCATCGCCTCCTTGAAGGCGACGGCTTTTGCCGCGATTATATGCATGAGAGGGCCGCCCTGCGTGCCGGGGAAGATGGCTTTGTCTATCTTTTTGGCGAGTTCTTCGTCGTTGGTGAGGATAAGCCCGCCCCTGGGTCCGCGCAGCGTCTTGTGCGTGGTGGTAGAAGTTACGTGAGCGTAAGGGATGGGAGAAGGATGTTCGCCGGCAGCCACAAGACCCGCTATGTGCGCCATATCCACCATGAGATATGCGCCCACTTCGTCCGCGATCTCCCTAAACCGCTTGAAGTCGATCGTCCTGGGATATGCGCTCGCGCCCGCCAAGATGAGCTTGGGCTTGCACTCTTTTGCTATGCGCTCCACTTCGTCGTAATTGATCATGCAAGTTTCCTTATCCACGCCGTAAGGCACGATGTTGAAATACTTGCCGGAGATGTTCACGGGTGAGCCGTGGCTGAGGTGTCCGCCGTGCGCCAAATTCATGCTCAAAACGGTGTCGCCCGGCTGAATGAGGGCGAAGAACACCGCCAAATTCGCGCTCGCACCGCTGTGCGCCTGCACGTTTGCAAAGTTGGCGCCGAAGAGCTTTTTAGCCCTTTCTATCGCCAGATTTTCCGCGATGTCCACAAATTCGCAGCCGCCGTAGTACCGCTTGCCGGGGTAGCCTTCCGCATACTTATTGGTGAAGAAGGTGCCCATAGCCGCCATAACCGCGGGAGATACGATGTTCTCGCTTGCGATGAGCTCCAGGTTGCCGCGCTGACGTGCAAGTTCCAGCTCGAAAGACGCGTAAAGTTCCGGGTCGAAATCCTTGATAATTTTGAGATCTACCATAATTTATACCTCTTATGTTTATTTATTTTCCTTGTCGTCGCTTATCTTGATGGAGAGTTCGATAAGCTGTTTGTCGTCCACCTGCGCGGGGGCGCCCGTCATGAGGCAGGACGCGTTTTGAATCTTGGGGAACGCGATGACGTCCTTTATGTTGTCGCAGCCGGTAACGAGCATAACGAGCCTGTCCAAGCCGAAGGCAAGTCCGCCGTGCGGGGGTGCGCCGTACTTGAACGCGTCTACGAAAAATCCGAAGCGTGTTTTGATGTCCTCATCGCTCATGCCCAGCTTTTCAAACATCTTCTGCTGCATATTGGGATCGTGGATCCTTATGCTTCCGCCGCCCGCTTCCTGTCCGTTTATGACCAAGTCGTAAGCGTTTGCGCGCGCAGCGAGCGGATTAGTGTCGAGCAGAGGAATATCCTCGCTCTTCACGCTGGTAAAGGGATGGTGCACGGCGACAAGCCTGCCTTCTTCTTCGCTGTATTCAAACATGGGGAAGTCCACCACCCACAAAAAGTCGTACTTGCTCTTGTCGTAAAGGTTGTACTTATCGGCAAGATAGCACCTAAGTCCGCCTAAACAGTCGGTCACGAGCTGCCCTTTTTCACTTGCGGCGAAGAAGAGGATGTCGCCCTCCTGCGCGCCCGTGATCTCCTCTATCTTCGCGATGGTTTCGGGGGTGAGAAACTTATAGAAAGAAGCGGTCACTCCCTCTTTTTTATAGTTGGCAAAGGCAAGTCCGCCAAGTCCGTATCCCTTGGCAAAGTCGGCGCAGGCGTCGATGTCCTTCCTGGTCATCACCTTGCCCAAACCTTTTGCGTTGATCGCCCTTACCGCGCCCTTTTGCGCCGCTTGAGCGAACACTGAAAAGCCGCAGTCCTTCACTATATCGGTGATATCCTTCAATTCCAGATCAAAGCGAGTATCCGGCTTGTCGCTGCCCCAGCGCGCCATCGCTTCGGCATAGGGGATGCGGCGGAATTTGCCCTCGAATTTGAGTCCGCAACATTCGGAGAACACCTTTTTGATCATCTCTTCGGCGATTTCCATCACGTCCTCGCTGTCCTCTACATAGCTCATTTCCATATCTATCTGCGTAAATTCGGGCTGACGGTTGGCGCGCAAGTCCTCGTCGCGGAAGCATCTAGCCACCTGATAATACCTATCCATTCCAGCGATCATGAGCAGCTGTTTGTAGAGTTGAGGGGATTGCGGCAGGGCGTAAAACTCGCCGGGATGTACGCGTGAAGGCACGAGATAATCGCGCGCGCCCTCGGGCGTGGATTTACCCAGGAAGGGCGTTTCTATCTCTAAAAATCCGTTATCGGAAAGATAGCCCCTCACAATGCGCGTTATCTTGTCGCGCATGATAAGTTTTTGCTGCAGATATGCCCTTCTCAAATCGAGATAACGATATTTCAGCCTGAGCGTTTCCGCCGCCTTAACGTCCTCGCATATCACAAAGGGCGCAACTTCCGCTTCGGAAAGTATCTTCAGCCCGTCAGCCAATATCTCCACCTCGCCGGTGGGCAGATTTTTATTGATGTTGCTGCCCCTGCTCCTCACAGTGCCTTCACAGCACACGACGTATTCGTTGCGCAGTCCTTCCGCCTTTTTAAAGACTTCCTCACTGCACGCGGAATCGAACGCCACCTGCACTATACCCGTGCGGTCGCGCACGTCGATGAAGATAAGATTGCCCAGGTTGCGGTATTTCGCCACAAAACCCATGACCACGGCGCGATTGCCCTCGTCGCTCGCCCTGAGCGTGCCGCACATATGCGTGCGCTTTGCTCCGTTTAACAGTTCACTCATATAAAGCCTCCGTAAGCTCTTCTTCCGTCATGGCGGAGGAAGTTCCGTCCGCCATATTCTTTACGGTATATATTCCCTTTTGAATTTCGTCCTCGCCGATAAACACCACTTTCTTCGCGCCTATCTTAGAGGCATACTTCATCTGCGCCTTTAAGCTCCTGCCGGAAATTTCACGCTCCACGGCAAAGCCCTTTGCGCGCAGTCTGCCAGCCATGGCGAGCGCAACGGTATACCCCTGCTCGCACAGCGGAGCCAAATATACGTCCGGACCGGCGGGCTGAGGGATTTGAATGCCCGTGTTCTGCATAACCATGAGCAGGCGCTCTATTCCCATGCCGAATCCCGCCGCGGGAGTGGGTTTTCCGCCCACCTGCTGCACGAGTCCGTCATATCTTCCGCCGCCGCAAACCGTGCCCTGCGCGCCTATGGCGGTGCTTATAAATTCAAACACGGTGCGGGTATAGTAGTCAAGTCCGCGCACGATGTGCGGATTTACGGTATATTTCACGCCCACGGCTTCAAGCGCCTTGCACAGCTCCTCGTGATGTTTTTTGCAGTCGTCGCACAGGTAATCGAGGATGACGGGCGCACCCGCGCCTATCTCCTTGCACTTTTCTTCCTTACAGTCGAGTATGCGCAGCGGATTTTTGTCCAGCCTTTCACGGCAGGTGGAGCACATCTCGCCGATACGGGCGGAAAAATACTCCTTCAACGCCCTGTTGTAGTCCGCCCTGCACTTGGGGCAGCCGATGGAATTGATGTTCAAGGCGAGCATGTCGTCCTTGATGCCTACCTTATTCAGCATGGCGCGGGCGATGAGTATCACCTCTGCGTCCGCCTGCGGCGTTGCCGAGCCGTAAACTTCCACGCCGAACTGGTGATGTTCGCGCAGTCTGCCCGCCTGCGGCCTTTCGTACCTGAATACGGGCGTGATGTAATACATCTTTGTGGGCTGGGGATTTTCACCTAAGCCGTTTTCTATAAAAGCGCGCGCAACGCCCGCCGTACCTTCCGGCTTTAAGGTGATGCTCCTGCCGCCCTTGTCGTTGAATGTATACATTTCCTTGTTGACGATATCCGTCGTGTCGCCCACGCCGCGCAAGAACAGCTCCGTATGTTCAAACACGGGGGTGCGGATCTCCTGCATGCAGAATTCCTTAGCCACCTCGCGCGCCTTATCCTCCACGAAGTGCCACTTATATGATTCTGAGGGGATAACGTCTTTTGTACCTTTTGGTATGTTTATCATCTTTGCCTCACAGTATATATTTTTTAAGATTCTGCGCCTTTATCGAGCCTTCCAAATGCGTTTCCACATAGTGCCTGTCCACGGTGACTTCCACGGTGGAAGTGAGGTTGCCCGCATTGAAGGAGATGTCTTCCAGCAGATTTTCCATTATGGTGTGCAGTCTGCGTGCGCCGATGTCCTCGTTGTTGTCGTTTTCATTCACGGCTATCTCCGCAATGAGGTCGATGGCTTCCGCGGTGAATTTGAGCTCCACGTTGTCCACGCGCAGCAGTTCGGTGTACTGCTTCAAAATGGCGTTGTCCGTCTGCGTGAGAATGCGCTTGAAGTCCTCCTTGCCCAAGCTGTCCAGCTTGACAAGGATGGGGAACCTGCCCTGCAATTCGGGGATGAGGTCGGAAACCTTTGCAATATGGAACGCGCCTGCGGCGATGAACAGTATAAAGTCCGTTTTGATAATGCCGTACTTGGTGCTCACGGTGCATCCTTCCACAATGGGCAGTATGTCGCGCTGAACGCCCTCGCGGGATACGTCGGGGCCGCTCGTATTGCCGCGCGCGGTTATCTTGTCTATTTCGTCGATGAAGATAATGCCCTCGTTTTCCGCACGCTCTATCGCCTCCGCGTTCACGTTATCCGAATCGATGAGTTTGTCCGATTCGGCGAGCATGAGCAGCTCGCGCGCTTTTTTAACGGTGAGCCTGCGCTTTTTCTTGCGCTTGGGCAAAATTCCGCCCAGCATTTCGCCTATATTTATCTCCACGCCCGAACCGGGAACGAGCTGCTGGGGCTTAGGGGTGTCCACCATCTCTATTTCGATGGTGTAGCCGTCCATCTCCCCGCCGCGGTAGGCGGCGATTGCGGCTTGCTGGATCTCCTTTGCGTCCGTGCCCTCGGGCATCTCCTTGCCCTTTATTCCTATAAGCACGGGGAGGAGAATTTTTTCCACGCTTGCGGCGGCCCTGCCTTCCACTTCCTTATATTTTTCCTCTTTCACAAGGCGGACGGATACCTCGACCAAATCCCTGATCATGGATTCCACATCCCTGCCCACATAGCCAACTTCCGTGAACTTGGTGGCTTCAACTTTGATGAAGGGCGCCTTTACGAGCTTGGCGAGCCTTCTTGCTATCTCCGTTTTACCCACGCCGGTGGGACCCTGCATTATGATGTTCTTGGGAGTTATCTCCTGCCTGAGCTCTGGGGTGAGGCGTGAGCGGCGATAGCGGTTGCGCAGAGCGATCGCCACCGCGCGCTTGGCTTTGTCCTGCCCGATGATGTATCTGTCTAATTCCGTTATTATCTGCTTGGGAGTAAATTCCATATCACACCTCCTCCACGACTATATGGTCGTTGGTGAAAACGCACAGCTCGCTTGCTATGAGCAGCGCCTTTTTAGCTATCTCCGCGGCGGAGAGCTTGGTTTCCTGCAACAGCGCACGCGCCGCCGCCAGGGCGTAATTTCCGCCCGAACCTATCGCGCAAGCGTTGCCGTCGGGGTCGATCACGTCGCCGTTACCGGAAACGATAAACAGGTTATCCTTATCTGCTACGATCATCATCGCGTCCAGCTTGCGCTGATACTTATCTCCGCGCCACATTTCGGCAAGCTCCACCGCGCTGCGCATGAGATTGCCCGAATATTTTTGCAGCATTCCCTCGAACTTTTCCGAAAGGGAAAAGGCGTCCGCAACGCTGCCGGCAAAGCCGATGACCACTTTGTCGTCATAAATCCTCTTAACCTTTCTCGCGTTGGATTTGAACACAACGCTCTCGCCTATCGTGACCTGTCCGTCACCGGCAACGGCTATTTTGCCGTCACGCCTCACGGCGCAAATGGTAGTTCCTCTGAATTCCATAATTTCTCCTTATTACAGTCCCGCGGCGGCGCACATCTCTTCCAGATCGTGCAGTCCGCGGAGCGTATATGCGCGCTTGCGCATTTTTTTATCCTTTATTTTGCCGCCTTCCAAGGGCGGAAGTATGCCGAAGTTGGCGTTCATAGGCTGATAGTTGCCCGTTGCGGCGGTAAGGTGCCGGCACAGCGCTCCGCATATCGTGGTGGCGGGCGGGATAAACGCCCCTTCTCCCGTTATCCTGCGCGCGGCGTTTATCGCGCCTATAAGTCCCGAAGCCATACTCTCCACATACCCTTCCACTCCGGCAAGCTGCCCCACGATGAACACGTTGGGCATAGCCTTTAAGGAAAAGTCGTTATTTAGGCAGGCGGGTGCATTCACATATGTATTGCGGTGCATTATCCCGTACCGCAAGAACTCCGCTTCTTTCAGCGCGGGAATGAGGGAAAACACCCTCTTTTGTTCGGAGAATTTCAAGTTAGTCTGAAATCCCACCAGGTTATAAGCGTCGCCCGCCAAATTCTCCTTTCTCAGCTGCAATACCGCATACGGCTTTTCTCCGCTCGGGAGCCTGAGCCCCACCGGGCGCAGAGGTCCGAAGCGCATTGCGTCCTCTCCTCGTGCGGCGAGCGCTTCTATCGGCATGCACCCCTCGAACACGTCGCCCTTTTCAAAGTCGTGCAGCACGGCTTTTTCTGCGCCGATAAGCGCATCCCTAAAAGCGAGATACTCTTCCCTGTTCATCGGGCAGTTGAGATAGTCCGCCTCGCCTTTGTCATATCTTGCGGCAAAGAACGCGCTGTTCATATCCACGCTCGCCGCGCTCACGATGGGCGCGACCGCGTCGTAAAAATGCAGTCCTCCGCCGCACATTTGCGCCAAATACTCCGCCATCTTGTCCGAAACCATCGGTCCGCACGCCACCAGGGTTATCCCCTCTTCCGGCACTCCCGCCGCTTCTTCCCTCACCACTTTCACGCCCAAGCGTGACAGCTCGCCTTCTACCGCCAAGGAAAACTTTTCCCTGTCCACGGCGAGCGCTCCGCCCGCGGGCACAGCCGCCTTACGAGCCAAAGAAAGAAGAGTGCCGCCCAAACGGTCTATCTCCGCCTTCAGCATGCCGGACGCGGTATCTTCGCCCGTGGCTTTAAGGCTGTTACTGCACACGAGTTCAGCAAGCCTGTCCGTCTTATGGCAGGGGGTGGAACGCACCCCGCGCATCTCGGTTATCGTGACGTCGTAGCCGCGGCGGGCGAGGTAACAAGCCGCCTCACAGCCGGCAAGTCCGCCGCCGATAACGCTTATCTTCACTTATCTTCTCCGTCCGCGCCCTCTTCGGGAAGAGGAACGGATTCCACATAGCCGCATTGCTTATTAAGGCACACATACCTGTGTTTTTCGCCCTTTCCCGCCTGCTTCATAAAGCCGCCGCATTTGGGGCACCTCACGGGCGCGGGCAAATCCCAAGAGATAAAGTCGCACTGCGGATAGCCCGAGCAGGAATAGAACACGTTGCCCTTTTTTGACACCTTACGGGAAACGCCTCTGCCGCACACGGGGCAGGTGGTCACATACCCTTCGTAAGGTTTGGTAAACTTGCAGTGCGGGAAGTTGGGGCAAGCCAAAAACTTGCCGTACTTGCCCTCGCGCACCACCAGCTTGGCGCCGCAGTTGGGGCATACTTCGTCCGTTTCCTCCGGCTTGGGCTTTTTCGTTTCCCCGTCGAAACGAGCCATGGCGCAGCGCTTTTTGAAGTCGGGGTAAAAGTCTGCTATTATCTTCTCCCACTGCACTCCGCCGTCCTCTATTCTGTCCAAATTCAACTCCATATCCGAGGTAAATTTTACGTCCATGATGTTGGGGAAGTACTTGACGAGCATGTCGCACACAGTTTCCCCAAGCTCGGTGGGTTTGATGAATTTGCCGTCCTTTTCTATATAGTTGCGCTTGGATATGACGGATATGGTCGCGGCGTAAGTGCTCGGGCGGCCTATGCCGTTGTCTTCCATGCCCTTGACGAGCGTCGCGTCCGTAAAACGCGCGGGAGGCGTGGTGAACTTTTGCTCCGCCTTCATCTCCTTCAAAGTGAAGTCCTCGCCCTCTTTTATGTTGGGGAGGGGCTTTGCGTCCTTGTCGTTGCTCTCGCCGGCGGGCATATATGCCGCCTGCCAGCCTTTGAACTTCAACGTCTTGCCTTTGAGCACATACCCGTAATTTTTATCCGATTGCGAGGTGATGTGCACGGTGAGAGTATCGTAAAGCGCAGGCGCCATTTGACTTGCCACAAACCTGTCGTATATAAGTTTGTATAACTTATAGGTATTCTTTTGCAGCTTATCCTTCAACGACTCCGGTGTCATGGAGAGGGATATGGGGCGGATGGCTTCGTGCGCGTCCTGAGCGCTGCTCTTTGCCTTATACACGTTGGGCTTTGCGGGCGCGTACTCGTCGCCGTAAGCGGCGCGGATGTGTGCGAGCGCTTCGTTCTGCGCCTCCGCCGACACGCGCGTGCTGTCCGTTCTGATATAGGTCACGAGCGCGGTGTGCCCCATGCCGGGAATATCTATGCCTTCATACAGCTGTTGAGCTATCTGCATCACCTGCACGGGCGTCATATTCAGCTTGGAAGCCGCGTCCTGCTGCATGGTGGAAGTGGTGAACGGCGGATGAGGGCGAGAAACGGAGGTATCGCGCTTTACGCTGTCGGCGATCCACTTGCCCGCCTTGCTGCCGTTTACTATGCTGTCGGCAAGTTCCTTATTGCCCACCTTGGTCTTTTTTCCGTCGATGTCGCTGAAGTCGCACTTGAGCATGGCGGGAACGTCGTACTTGAACAGAATTGCGGAGATATTCCAATACTCTTCCGGCACGAAGTTGCGTATCTCCCTCTCACGGTCGACGACCATTTTGAGGGCGACGGACTGCACTCTGCCCGCAGATAAGCCGCTCTTTATCTTCCTGGAAAGGATGGGCGATACTTCGTAACCCACAAGTCTGTCCAGCACCCTGCGCGCCTGCTGCGCGTTGACCAGGTTGAGATTTATCTTCCTGGGGTGGTTGAGCGCCGCGAGCACCGCTTTTTTGGAAATTTCGTTGAACTCGATGCGAATATCGTTGTCCGCAAGTTTGAACACCTGCGAGATGTGCCAAGAAATCGCCTCTCCTTCGCGGTCGGGGTCGGAAGCGAGATATACTTTATTTGCCTTGCCTATCGCCTTGCGCAGGCTGTCGATTATGTTCTTTTTCGACTCGGTTATCACATATTCGGGTTTGAAATTATGCTCTATATCTATGCCCATGCGATGTTCGGGCAAATCCCTGATATGCCCTCCCGACGCCATGACCATATACTGCTTTCCCAGATATTTAGAGATGGTTTTTGCCTTATGCGGCGATTCCACTATGATCAAATCCATTCTTTCCTAATCTCCCTCAATGTCGTCTATTCCTTGCAAGCGTATAGTAGTTGCCTGCCAATCTCTTCACAAAGCCGTCCAATTCCAGCTTCATCAATATTTTTGCTATCTCGGGAATTGTGATACCCGTTTTCCTCGAGATGAGCGAATAATGCGCGCTCCCTTCGTGCTCTATCACTTCAAGCACCTGCTTTTGGTATATCGTCAGCCCCGTTATATTCTCGCCGTCGTCCTCTCCTCCCGTGTCGGCAAGGATGTCGCCTATCCTCGTTACGAGCCTTCCGCACTCCTTGAGCAGTTCGTTGCTGCCCTCACTCATGCGTGAAAAGATGCTGCCTGGCGTTACCCAAAGCTCCTTGCCCATCTCCACCGCACAATCCGCCGTGATGAGCGCGCCGCTTCCCTTTCCCGCTTCGGTGATGAGCACGCCTTTGCTTATCGCCGCCATTATCCTGTTGCGTTCGGGAAAGCGAAACGCCATGGGCGCAGTCCCGGGCGGATATTCCGTTATAAGCAGTCCGCTTGCCGCTATCTTGTCCATGAGTTCGGCGTTTTCCGCGGGATAGACTCTGTCCAATCCGCAGGCGGTGACGGCTATCGTCTTGCCCTTGCAATCGAGTGCCGCCCTGTGCGCCGCGGCGTCTATCCCTACGGCAAGACCGCTGACTATCGTCACACCCTTCTTTGCCAAACCCTCCGCAAAATATTGCGCCGCCTCAACGCCGTAGCGCGTCGCCCTGCGCGAACCGACTATAGTTATGCACTCGGATTTGAGCAGGTTTATATCGCCCTTATAATACAGCACGGGCGGCGGTTCGTAAAGTCCGTTAAGACTTTCCGGGTACTCCTTGTCTTCACGCGTGATAAAGGAGATGTGCTCCTTTTCCAATCGTGCGATGAGCTTTTTCGCTCCGCCGAGGTCGGGATAGTAAGCAAGGGCGTCGTCGGCAATTTCGCAGCGCTTTTTCAAGCTCTGCTCCGTGCTTGCGAGCAATAATGCCTTTTGCTGCGCCGTGTACTCCTTCACTCCCAATACTTCCTGTCGAGCGAGCGGTACTGCACCGCCTCCGCCACATATTCGGGTTTTATATCCGCCTCTCCAGCCAAGTCAGCTATCGTGCGCGCGACCTTCAATATTCGCGTACTCGCACGCGCAGTGAGGTTTAAGCGGTTATATGCATCGCGCAAGATATCGTCGCCTTCGCGCGAGAGTCTGCAATATTTGCGCAGATCGGCGTTATCCATGCCCGCGTTGGTGAAATACTTTTTACCAGCGTAGCGTTTACGCTGTATTGCGCGCGCCTTTTCCACCCTGGCTTTTATGGTTGCGCTGTCCTCCACCGGCTCGTCGCCCTGCAACTCGTCGTAACTCACCCCGTCCACTTCCACGTGCAGATCTATCCTGTCCAAAAGCGGACCGGAGAGCTTGTTCACATATCTCCTTATCTCCGAAGGCGTGCACCTGCATTCGCGCGTGGGACTGCCGAAATTGCCGCACGGGCAGGGATTCATACCCGCCACCAACATAAAGCGCGCGGGATATTCCGCCGTCACGCGGGCGCGTGCCACGGTGACCACGCCGTCTTCCAGCGGCTGACGAAGGGATTCCAGCGTGCGGCGCTGATATTCGGGCACTTCGTCCAAAAACAGCACGCCGTTATGGGCGAGCGACACTTCTCCGGGGCGGGCAAAGGTGCCTCCTCCTGTAAGTGCGGGTATGGTTGCGGTGTGATGGGGCGCCCTGAAAGGACGGGTGCTCACTATCCCCTTGTTTGCGTCCAAAATCCCCGCTACGGAATGTATCTTCGTCACCTCGATGGCCTCTTCAAAAGTCATGTCGGGCATGATGGTGGGCACGCATTTTGCCATGAGCGTCTTGCCTGCTCCGGGAGGGCCTATCATCAAGATGTTATGTCCGCCCGCCACGGCAATCTCTATCGCCCGCCTGGCAAAGAACTGCCCCTTGACGTCGGCAAAATCCACGCCGTACTTGCTCATTCCCGCTTCGGGAGCAAAGCGTTTGGTGGGTATGGGGTTATGCGTACCCCTGTCGCATATAAAATTGCACGCTTCCTTCAACGAAGCCGCGGTATACACTTCCGCCCCTTCCACATAGGAAGCTTCTTTTTCATTCCCCAAGGGAATCAAAAACCGTCTTCTCCCCTCCTGCAAGGCGGAGATGAGTATGGGCATTATGCCGTTTACCGGGCGAACGCCGCCGTCGAGCGAAAGCTCGCCCAAAATGGTTAAATCGTCGTATCTGGTTTCACTCAACTGATCGCCCGCGATGAGTATGCCTATGGCGATGGGCAAATCGAAGAGCGCGCCTTCCTTTTTACTGTCTGCTGGTGCAAGATTTACGGTTATGCGCTTGGTGGGATATTTATAACCGCTGTTTTTGATAGCGGCGCGGACGCGTTCACGCGATTCCTTTACGGCGGTGTCCGGCAGACCCACCGTTTCATATCCGGGCAAACCGGCATTGATGTCGATTTCTATATCCACACCCAAGCCCACGAGCCCTTCCAGCGTATAACTTTTAATCTTGGACAGCATCAGTTTTTCTTTTCCTTTCTCATTTTAACGGCGTCTTTCAGCCATTCGAACTTGATGTCCGATTTGAGCATTCCCGCAAACTTACCCGCGTAAGGTTTGAGCGTTCTTTCGCGGTTGTAGTAACATATATCGAGCGTGATATAGATGAGCACAAACGCCATGAGCACAGTGAACACGCTGAACACTATCACAAAAGCGGACTTAGAGGGGAACATGAGATATTCCATCTCACCGGAGGAAGCGATAAAGCCGCCCCTGCCCACAAGCTGCGCCACATTAAGGAAGTGAGTAAGCGCCAAACCGCCGAACACGGCGATGAGCCTTATATCGGGCACGAGTATGATATACGCGAGCAGCAGGAGAAGACCGAGCGTCATGATCTCCACGGTCACGCCCGTGCCGAGTGCGGCGAAGAGGATGACGGAAACGCCGCTCACCAAGATAAGATCCGCATTGGATTTGCCGTTGAGGAAGTAATTGAGTGCGGCGAGGATGCCAAGCAGCGCGCCGAACAGCCAGGTGCACACTTCCAAAGCGGTGTTTACCGTGCCGCTGTTAGCAAGCCCGAACATGGCGTACATATTGAACGTATCGTTGGACATGAACGCGTTCTGCTTGAAGAAGGCGTACATCTGATCGAACACGGCAAAATAGCTGCCCTGCGAATAGTAAGGCATCATCATGGGCAGAGCGAGCAGATAGAACGCAACAAGGCAGCCTATCGCCTGAGCCGCGGTGATACCCGCAATTTTACCCCTATTTTCCTTGTTCGCCTTTACCACGGCGCCAACTTGATAGATGAGTATCATGGGCAAAAGCAGGATCACCCAATTGCTGAAGAGCAATGCCAAGGTATAAAGGACGCCGGCGAAAGCGCTCTTGCCCGCGGCATAGCCCGCCGAATCCTTGGAATCAAGCAGCATGACGTGCATCATGCCCATCACAAAAGGCATTGCAAGGCTAAGGTAGGAGCCGTAAAGCGCGCTCTGCGTAAAGAACACAGGGAGCAGTGCGTAAAGCCCCGCATAGCAGGAAGCCTGCCTTACCGAAGTATAACGCGCCGCAAAGGAGTATATCAGATAGCAAGTGATGATGTCCGCAAGTATGGTGGGGATGCGCAGAGTTATCGCCATCGCCATACTGCCGCCCTCCACGCCGAGCATTGCGGCTATGCGGGCAAATATCCACATCACATAGGCGGAAAGCGAAGGCACTCCGGGAATAGCCGTGTACGCCTGCCCCCAGCCGTCGGTATTTACTGTGCTGTAAAGGCTGTAATAAGAAGAGGACACTTGACCGAAGCCGAAGGTGGTTATTGCCACTATGAACCTGATCAAAAACGCGCCGAGCATTGCATAGGTAAACAAGGCGATGGGGGAAGTGAGCGCCCTGCCCGCCTTAGCCGCCTTGGAAGTACCGCCGTTTTGATCGTCGAGGTTTGCTTCACTCAAGCGGGCGGCTGCATCCTTGCCCATGGCATACCTCACGAACTTGACGAGCAGATATGCCGCCGCCGCGGTGAAGAGCGCGAGCAGCACCACATACACATAAGAGCCGGCTCCCGCCATGCTGTATGTGCCGTCTTCTTTCAGCATGCCAACATAATGGGCGTCCGTCACAACGGAAGAATCCGTTTCGACTATGGATATATCGTCAAAATACACAAGCCCGCTGGGTGAAGCGGAGCTGTTGCCTATACCCGCGAACAATGTGAAGTCAGCGGTGGCTTTGGCCTGGAAGTAGATATAGCATTCCACCCATTTCCTGCCCGACGTGGAACCGTAGTCGGAGATATTTGCGGAGGTCACGTTCAGCCCCTCGAAATCGCTGTCCCCGGTGAAGCCGAGCACCACGCCTATTTCACGCTCCGTGTCTTCCCCCTCGTCGAGTACCTCAGGAGTAAGGTTTTGAATCCTTATTCTGGCAGAAAGCCTGTAATACTTGTTGTTTTGCAAAGACACTTCCTGGGTCATATAAGTCCAGGCGGAAGAAGCGTTTACCGAAACGGAGTAAGCCGTGCCGTTATTTGCGGTGGCGTCGTCGTCGCCGCTGGGCTGTACGGTCACTTTTCCGTCGGAAGTTTCGTTGAGCGTCCACCCTTCTATGGTGCCGTTTTCAAAATCGCCGTTTGCAACAATGGCGCCGTCACTGCCGGCGCAAGCGGAAAGCACGACGGCACAGATTGCCGCCAGGCAGACGACTGCTATCAAAAGACTTTTGCGAGTTCTCATTCGAAATGCTCCTAGGTATACTAGATATATAATAATAAATATAAAAAGCGTTTGCAAGCGTTTTTTGACATTTGCGCATTTTAACCGAAAATTTTTTACCTTTTCAAGCACATAAATGGCTGAATGCACCTTTCTCAACCCTGTTAGAACGCTTTGAAAGGTGCAATTTAAAAAAATACCCCTGCGCTTTCACGCAGGGGCAATACTGACGGAAATAAATTACTTGATAACTTCCGCAAGCTTGGCTGCCTTACCGCTCCTCTGCCTGAGATAGTAGAGCTTAGCCCTCCTGACCTTACCGTGACGGATGATGTCGATATGGTCGATCTTGGGGGAGTGCATGGGGAAGGTCCTCTCCACGCCCACGCCGTTGGATATCTTGCGAACGGTCATGGTTTCGCTTATGCTGCCGCCCCTGAATGCGATGATGATACCCTCGAAAGCCTGAAGCCTTTCCTTGTTACCTTCAACGACTTTGACGAACACTTTAACGGTGTCGCCGATTGCCAGCTTGGGCAGGTCTGTACGCATGCCCTCTTTTTCGATTACGTCGATCAAATTGCTCATTGACTTATACCTCCGAATTTACGCGATGTTCACGATCGTTTTGGGATTTTGATACGTCGGCGGAACACCCGAAGTCTTATTTTGCCTGCATATTCTATCATAAAAATTCAAGTTATGCAACTGTTTTTCACATATTTTTTCATTTCACACGTCGTTCATGTCAAATGCGTCTTTTATATACTCCACGTCGCCGCGGGTAACCACCGCCACGTCGAAGCGCGCGTCCATATGATTAAGCCTGTGCATATGCAGATAGTATCGCGCCGTATATGCCAGCCTCCTGCGCTTGGTGCGCGATATAGATTCTGCGCCGTAACCGTACTCGTCGCTGTTCCTGCTCTTAACTTCAATGAACACGATATATGCCCCGTCGCGGGCGATTATGTCCGCCTCGCCGCCGTGACAGGCAAAGTTGCGTTCCAAAACGCGCATGCCCCTGCCCTTGATGTACTCGCACACGAGCTGTTCGCCTATAACCCCTTCTCCGCGCGTGTTCATATGAAGTTCTTGACGAACGTGCGCCTGTGTATGGGCGTGATACCATACTCTTTTATGGCGGCAATGTGTGCCGCCGTGCCGTATCCCTTATTCTTTTCAAAGGAATACTGCGGATAGATGAGTGCGTAATCGTCCATAATTTTATCACGCGTGACTTTCGCCACTATGGAGGCGCACGATATGGAATAGCTGAGTAAATCGCCCTTGATTATCGCCTTAACGGGACACACCGCGTCTATCTTCACGGCGTCTATCAGCGCGACGTCCGGCTTTACTTCCATCTTTGCCAAAGCGCGCTTCATCGCCTCCTTCGTCGCGTTGAGAATGTTCACCTCGTCTATATACTCGGGCGGCAGGGAAACCACCTCGCACGCGATCGCCCTTTGAGTTATCAAAGCGCACAATTTCTCCCTCTTTTTGGCGGAAAGCTTCTTGCTGTCCGTCACTTCGGGGATTATTTGCCCCTCTTCAAGCGGCATTATCACCGCGCATACAGTGACGGGCCCCGCCAGCGGACCCCTGCCCACTTCGTCCACGCCGGCTATATATTTACACCCTTCTTCCAGGCAGCCTCTTTCGTATTCCAAATTGTCCGTCATAACTCTTCCGCCTTATCCAACATCACTTTGCCCAGCCTGAGCTTGCGCAGATCGTCAAGTATTGCGCGCGCGGTGCGCTCGTAATCGTAGTTGTCTTTGTTAAGCAAATAGCCGCGCTTTTTTGCTATTTTGTCCATAATTTCAAGCGGCTCTCCGCTCAAATCCTCCAGCCAGTAACGCTCGGCGAACGGCTTGTAATTTCTCTCTGCGAAAAATTTGACCGTTTCCAATCCAAGCTCGGCTATATCCAGCACTTCTTCCTTTATGCTGCCTATCATGGCAAGCCTTACGGCGCGCTCCCCGTCCTCAAAGGCAGGCGGCAGAGTGCCGGGGGTATCCAAAAGTTCTATGTTCGCAGCAAGTTTTACCCATTGTTTGCCGCGCGTAACGCCCGGGCGATTGCCCGTAACAGCCCGCTTGCTTCCGCAAAGGCAGTTTATCAGGGTGGATTTGCCCGTATTCGGCACACCCGCAACGAGCGCGCGCACCGTCTTATTCACTCCCTTGCTAGCATATTTATCTATGACCGCCTTGTTGAGCAGCAGGAGTTTGCTTATCACTTCCGCGCGGAATTTGGGCGACGTACTGTTCACCGAAACGCATATCTCGCCCCTGTCGCGGTAGTATTTTTCCCACGCGGCAACGTCCGCCCTCTCCACCATGTCGCACTTGTTGAACACATAGAGGATGGGCATGCCCTCCACCATCTTGTCGAAGGCGGGATTGCGTGAAGAATTTATCACTCTGGCGTCCAGCACATATATGACGCAGTCGGCGGCTTTCAAACTGTCCTGCATCATGCGCATTGCCTTGGTCATATGTCCCGGATACCACTGAATATACATTACTTCTTCTCCAAAAGGTCGGGTCTGCGCTCCAGCGTGATCTCCAGCTGTTTTTCGCGCCGCCACTTTGCGATGGCGGCATGGTCGCCGGAAAGCAGTACTTCCGGCACTTCCCTGCCCAAATACTCGCGCGGACGGGTGTATTGCGGATATTCCAAAAGCCCGTCAGAAAAACTCTCTTCGTCTGTGGATTGTTCGCTCCCAAGCACACCTTTCACATAGCGGGCGCAGGCGTTGATCAATACCATGGCGGGCAGTTCGCCGCCCGTTAGCACATAATCGCCTATGGAAATTTCCTCGTCGATATCCTCGTCTATCACCCGCTGATCCACGCCCTCGTAGTTGCCGCAGAGTATGAGCAGCCTTTCGCGCTTTGCAAGGCGCAGCACGGCGGCTTGATTGAGCGTTTTGCCCTTGGGCGACATATATATGCGCAAAGCCTCGTGCCGAGGATCGAGCGCGGCTATCGTATCGTGAATGGGCTGAGGCGTCATCACCATTCCCGCGCCGCCGCCGAAGGGAGCGTCGTCGCACTTGCCGTGCTTATCCAAGGTGTAGTCGCGGATATTCACCGCATTCACCTCGATAAGTCCGCGCTCCAGCGCCTTGCCTATCACTCCGCATTTTAAGCTTTCGAACATCTCGGGAAAAAGCGTGGCTACGTCAATCCTCATAGAGCGCGACCTCCGCAAGTTTTTCCGCGTTCACATATATCTCGCCCTTTTCTATGTCCACTTTTTCTATAACTTCCTTCAAAGCGGGAAAAGCAACGCTGCCGCCCTTATCCAAGGCGGCTTGATATATGTCTGTGGAGGAATATTGCAAAACGTCCTTCACCGTGCCGTAAAGCTTGCCGTTCCTTATAAGGCGACAGCCGATTATGTCGGCGATAAAGTATCTGTCCTCGGGCAGCCGCACCGCGTCCTCGCGCTTTACGCATATCTCCTTGCCGCGCAAAAGTTCCGCGGCGTTGCGGTCGTCTATCCCGGAAAGTTTTATAAAAACCCCTGCCGGCGTGACGCGCGCACCTGTGACAGCGTATTCCGCGCCGCCTATCACGACTTTTTTCAAGTCGAAAAAGCGCCTGTTATCGTCGGTCAAGGGGTTTACCTTTATCTCGCCCTTAATTCCCTGCGGCTTAGCCACGGTTCCGACCGTGACCGTACTCTTCATTTCTCGATTATATCCACGTAGTACTTGCCGCCGGCGTCCTTGCCTGCCGCCTTAACGAGCATGCGGATGGCTTTGGCGATCCTGCCCTGCTTTCCTATAACCTTTCCTATCTCCTTCTTGTCCACGGTGATGTTGATCACGGTGTTTTCGCCCTCGTTCACCGTTTGAACGGAAAAACTGTCCTTATCGTCGACAAGGGAGGAGATGATATATCTTACCAGCTCTTCCATATTACTTGATGATGTTCTGCTGCTTGAAAATGCTCCTCACGGTATCGGTGGGTTGAGCGCCCTTGTTCAGCCATTCGGTAGCCTTGGCGGTATCCACCTTTACAACGGCGGGTTCCTTGGTGGGATCATAGTAGCCGATGTTGTCGAGGTACTGCGCGTCGCGAGCCTTGCGCTCATCGATAGCTACGATGCGGTAGAAAGGTGCCTTCTTGCTGCCCATTCTGGTGAGTCTGATTTTTACCATTTTTGTTTTCTCCTTTATATAAAAAGTTTATTGTCTTAATTAAAAGGGCATTCTAAAGCCGCGCTTGCCCATATTGGACATACGGCTCATCATTTCCCTTACCTGCGCGAACTGCTTGAGCAAGGAGTTCACGTCCTGTATGGTGGTTCCGCTTCCCGCGGCAATCCTCTTTTTGTGCGAGCCCTTTATGCTGTCCGGGTTCTGCCTTTCGTAAGGGGTCATGGACTGGATTATGGCTTTCACCTTCTTCATCTTGCTCTCGTCCACGCTTAGATCCTGCCCCTTCAGCTTGCCCGCCATGCCGGGGATCATGCCTATCATCTGGGAAACGTCGCCCATATTCTTCATCTTGTCTATCTGCGCAAGGTAGTCTTCCAGCGTGAAGGTCTTTTCCCTCATCTTACGCTGCATTTCGCGCGCTTCTTCTTCCGTATATGCGCTCTGCGCCTTTTCTATCAGGGTGAGCACGTCGCCCATGCCAAGTATGCGCGACGCCATGCGCTCGGGGTGGAATACTTCGATGTCGGAAAGTTTTTCGCCCGTGCCGCAGAATTTGATGGGCTTGCCCGTAACCGCCCTTATGGAAAGAGCCGCGCCGCCGCGTGTGTCGCCGTCGAGCTTGGTGAGCACCACGCCCGTCACGTCCATCACGTCGTTGAAGGCTTTTGCAACATTCACCGCGTCCTGACCCGTCATGGCGTCCACCACGAGCAAGATTTCGTCCGGGCTGAATGTCTTTTTGAGCCCGGAGATTTCGTCCATCAGCTTGTCGTCGATGTGAAGTCTGCCGGCAGTGTCCACTATAAGGGTGTCGTAACCTTTGGATTCTGCCTCCTGAATTGCGCCCTTGACTATCTTCTGCGGATCTATCTGCCCCATTTCAAAAACGGGAACGTCCGCGCTCTTACCTACCACTTGAAGCTGCTTTATTGCGGCGGGGCGATATATGTCGCACGCCACCAAGAGAGGCTTTTTGCCCTGCTTCCTGAGCATAACCGCGAGCTTTCCGCACATCGTGGTCTTGCCGCCGCCCTGCAAGCCGCACATCAAAATTATCGTGGGGGGCTTGTCCGCCACCTTCAATTTGGCGGAATCGCCGCCCATGATGGCGGTGAGTTCGTCCTTCACTATCGCAATTACCTGCTGCGCGGGGGAGAGGCTTTTAAGCACCTGCTCGCCCACGGCTTTTTCGCTCACGTTGTTTATAAACTGCTTTACCACCGACAAATTCACGTCAGCTTCGAGCAGAGCTATGCGCACTTCGCGCATGGCGCTTTTTACTTCCAGCTCGGTAAGCTTACCCTTATCCTTCAGCTTGGAAAATATGTGTGACAATCTTTCGCTAAGTCCGCTGAATGCGCCCATCTGTTTCTCCTTATCAGTTATCCAAAAGGTCTTTCGCCTTTTTCACCATCTGCGCCACCCGCTCGTCACCGTACTTTTCCATCTCATCGAGCAGTATGCGCAGCTTATCGGATTTCTCCACCATCTTCAGCTTGCGCTCCGTTTCGATAAGGGTGCGCTCGGCACGTTTGAGCGTGTCGGAAACGCCCTGCGGCGATATGGAGTGCGCCTCGGCTATCTCGCCCAACGACATATCGCGGTTGTAGTACATATCCACGAGCTCGCGCTGATAGTCGGTGAGCAGCGCCCCGTAATAGTCGTTATACAATCCGATGTAGAGTTTATCCTTCTTTTCCATAGCCTTCAAGTAAAAATACTTGTTAAAGCATTTTTCCTTTATATTATACACGGGCAAAATGCTGCTGTCAACAAAATTAAAATAAATTTGCCCCCGTTTTTTAGAGTTACACCTTTACCCAACCTTGTTAAAACACTTTAAGCGGGTGCCTTCCGCCCATTTTTGCACGATATGCCGACTCGTAGTAGCGCTGCTACAACTTCGCGACATCTCGCACAAAACTGAACGAAATCCACCTCGCTAAAAGCAAGCATTTTACAAATAATATACAGCTCAAACAAATAAGTATATCCGTTAAAAACTTATACATGTAAAATGTGTTCCAACAAGGTTGGGTAAAGGTGCTTTTTTTAATTTTATTGTTCGAAGATGGAATCGATAAACGTGCGCGCGCCGAATTCCGCAAGGTCGTCTATCTTCTCGCCCACGCCCACGAATATCACGGGCAGTTCCCTTTCCGCGGAGATGGCGAACACCACTCCGCCCTTCGCCGTGCCGTCCATCTTGTTCAAGATTATGCCGTCCACGTCGATAATCTCGTCGAATGCCTCCACTTGAGAAAGCGCGTTCTGCCCCGTGGTGGCGTCGAGCACGATATAGGTGCGGTAATCCGCGTCCGGGCATTCCCTCTCCACCACCTTATTTATCTTGGAGAGCTCGTTCATCAAGTTCTTCTTGTTCTGCAATCTGCCGGCAGTGTCGATCAATACGACGTCCGTGCCCTTCGCCTTTGCGGATGAGAGGGCGTCGAATACCACGGCGGCGGGATCGGAGCCTTCCTCGTGCTTGATGAGGCGCACTCCCGCGCGCTGCGACCACACTTCGAGCTGCTCGCCCGCAGCCGCCCTAAATGTGTCGGCAGCCGCCATAACAACGCTTTTTCCTTTATCCTTGAAGTATTTTGCCAGCTTGCCTACCGCCGTGGTCTTGCCTACGCCATTCACGCCCGCAACCAAAATTATCAGCGGATATTCATAGGGCGCCACGTCGTAATCGATGCTCTCGACCATGATGTCCTTCAAAAGCTCCCTTGCGTCCTCCGCCTTTGAAATGCGCCTTTCAAAGCACTCGTCCTTAAAGCGCTCCAATATCTGCTCGGCGGCTTCCACGCCCAAATCGGAAGAGATGAGCACGTTTTCCAAGTCGTCGAAAAACTCGTCGTCCAGCGCCCTGCCCGTGAACAGGGAGTAGAACTTTTTTGCAATGGCTTCCTTTGTCTTTTTTAATCCTTGTGCAAGTTTACTGAATAATCCCATTTATGTACCTCAATCGGAACTGCTGTGTTTCACCGCTTCTTTCAACGATACCGACACCACGTCGGAAACGCCGAGCTCCTGCATGGTCACGCCGTAGAGCATGTCCGCCTGCTCCATGGAGGGCTTGCGGTGAGTGATGACTATAAATTGCGTGCTGTCGGAAAATCTCTTTAAGTAGCGCGCAAATATATCCACGTTGGATTCGTCCAAAGCCGCGTCTATTTCGTCCAGGATGCAGAACGGCATGGGACGAAGGCGCAAAATTGCAAACAATATGCAGATTGCGGTAAGCGCCTGCTCGCCGCCGGAAAGCTGCGAGAGGTTCTTTAAATTCTTGCCGGGGGGCTCGGCGTAGATCTCTATGCCCGCTTCGAGGGGATCTTCCGCATTGTCCAAATCCACTTCCAGCCTGCCTGTGCCGCCGCCGAACATCTCGGAGAATATCGTTTGGAAGTTGGCGTTGATCTTCTTAAACTCCCTGTCGAAGCGCTCCTGCATCTCCTTGCTCAAGGTGGCGATTATCTCCATGATGTCCGCCTGAGCCTTGCGCATGTCGTCGCGCTGGGCGGCAAGTTCGTCGTGCCTGCCCTTCGTCTCCTTATACATGTCGATGGAGTCCAAACTTACGGGGCCCAACTTTGACATGGCGCGCCTAAGCTTGGCAATCTCGCCCACCGCCTTTTCGTGGTCGAAGTCCGCGCGGCGGAAGCGCACGGCGCCCGCATAGTCGAGCTCGTATTCTTCGGCTATATGCACGCGCATCTCTTCCGCGTCCTCATCTATCTTCTGCATCTTGGCTTCCTGCCTCACCTTTTCCTCGTTGGCGGAAATGGTGCTCTTGGTCAAATTGTCCTTAGAAACCAAAATGGCGGCGATGTCTTCGTCGAGCTTATTCTTATATTCGTCCAGCTTAGAGATCTTTTCCTTTATCTCCGCCTGGCGCTTTTTGTCCTCGGCGCTGACTACGGCGTTGTCGATATCCGATTCCGTCTGCTTTATCTTGTCTTCGGTATCCGAAAGGGCGCTCCTTATGGCGGCATGCTCTTCTTTGAGTGCGGCTATTTCGCTCTCCAGCCTGGCGATTGCTTCGGTATGGGTGGCGATGGCGTTTTCCAAATTGGTGAGCTGTACGCGCAATTCGGTCAGCTCTGCGGAGAGCTGCTTGCTGCGCTCGCGCATCTTTGCGTACCCCGCCCTGCGCTCCTTTTCCGCCTCGTCGTCGCGCGCGGGCATATCCTTGCCCGTATCCACGCTGTCGAGGGCGTTATTGATGAGCTGAATCCTGCGCCTTATACCTTCGCGCGCTTCCGTCTTTGCGGTGAGGGAAGCGGAAAGTTCGTCGCACTTGCCCGCCGCTTTTTCCAGCTTCTGCGTGGCGGTGGCGAGCTCTACTTCCGCATTATGGAAGTCCTCGTCGAAGACTTTAAGCTGTTCTTGCAGCTCCTCAGCCTCTTCCTGCGCCGCCTTATATGCCGCAACCGTCCTTTCGTAGTCCTTCTTCAGCTTTTCGGCGTTATCCCTGTATTCCTGCAAGGTGCGCTCATGACCGAACACGTTCGCCATGGCGGATTTGTTCATGGAACCGCCGCTTATGGCGCCGGTGGTGTTGAGCATTTCGCCTTCCAGCGTGACTATGCGCACTCCGTAAGAATATCTGCGCGCGGCGGCGATGGCGTTATCCATATCGTCAAAAACGACCGTACTGCCCAAAAGACCGCTCACGATGCTGCCGTACTTTTTGTCGAAGGAAACCAGCTTTGAAGCCTCTCCCAGGCAGCCCCTCTCCTTCAAAATACCGGAATATCTGGGGTCGAGATCGCGCCTTTTATAACTTGTGAGGGGGAGGAACGTCACCGCGCCCAACCCGTTCGACTTCAAATATCTTATCAAGTATTTGGCGTCCTCTTCGTTTTCCGTAACCACGTTCTGCACGGAACCGCCGAGTGCCACGGTCATTGCCGTTTCGTATTTTGCGGGCACCTTGATTATATCCGCCACCACGCCCTCGATATGTGAAGCCAGCTCGTCGTTGTGCTTTGCCGCCATCATCAGGCGCTTGACGGAATCGCGGAAGTTGGAATAGTCCCTGCTGTAATCGGCGAGCAGTTTTATCCTGGATTCCAAGCCGCTGATATTCGATTGGATATCCGCCGACGCCGTGCGGAATTTTTCCACCTTGGCGTTTGCTTCACGCAAAGAAAACATTATCTCGTTGCGGGAAGAAGCCAGCCTGTCCCTCTGTTTGCGCAGTTTCTGCACGCTGCCTTCCAGCTCGAGCTTGCTCTCTTCCGCCTGCTTGAGGTCGCCCTTGAGCTCGGTCATCTCCTCGCTCAATTCGTCCTCGCGCTCCGTGAGCGTGTCGCGCTCGGCGGTGAGTTTACCGTAATTTTCCTTTATATCGGCGATGCTCGCCATGGCTTTGAGCAGCTCATCGTTGCGGCTCTCCATCTCGCGTTCGCCTTCCGTCAGTTTTGCAAGCAGCTCTTCGTATTCCTTATCGAGTTCGTCGTGTTCGCGCTGCACTTCCTCCTTGTCCTCTTTTGCCATGTTAAGCTGAGATACGTGGTAGGTGTGCTGCCCGTCCTTTTTATCTATATCGTCCTCTATCGCCACCAGCCTGCTTTCCGCTTCCTGCCTGTTGGAAGTGAGGTGCGCCATGCGTTCTGAAAGGGTGTTGCCCGCGCCGCGTATGCTCTCCGCCGCCACGGCGAGTTCGGTGAGCTCGTCCCTTAAACGGGAAATATACACGTCCGTGTTGTTCCTGTCCATCGTCATGCGGGAATACTTTTTGTCCGCCTCTTCCTGCTCCGCCGCCAAACCAGTAAGCTGAGCGTTTATCGAATCGAGCGACGACTGCACCTGTGCTTTTAATTCGGCATTGTGCTCATATCCGTACACGAACTCGTTGATTTCCAAATCGCGCAGTTCGTCGCGCAGCTGCAAATACTTCCTTGCGTCCGCGCTCTGCCTTTCCAGCGGTTCAAGCTGACGGTCGAGCTCTTGCAGAATGGATTCTATCCTCTGCAAGTTGTTCTCCGTCTGCTCCAGCTTGGACTGAGCTTCCTTCTTGCGCTTTTTGTGTGTGGAAATGCCGGCGGCGTCTTCAAAAATCGCCCTCCTGTCCACAGGCTTGGCGTTGATTATCTCCGAAACTCTGCCCTGACCGATTATGCTGTACCCTTCCTTGCCCAAGCCCGTATTGCGGATTATGTCCTGAATATCCCTCAAACGGCATTGAGTGTCGTTGATGTAATATTCGCTTTCACCCGAGCGGAAGAGCTTGCGGGTTATCTTCACCTCGTCAAAAGCCAAAGTGGGGAACAGTTTGTCCTTGTTGTCGAAGTAAAGGGATACTTCCGCAAAAGACATAGACTTCCTCATCTTTGTGCCGTTGAAGATGACGTCCTGCATGCTTTTGCCGCGCAAAGCCTTGGCGCTCTGTTCGCCGAGCACCCAGCGCACCGCGTCGGCAACGTTGCTCTTTCCGCAGCCGTTGGGTCCCACGATGCCCGTAATACCGTCGTTGATTTCGATAATCTTGCGATCCGCAAAGGATTTGAAACCGAAAACTTCTATCTTCTTAAAATTCAAAAGCGGCTACTCCTAGTTATATTATAATTATTATAACAATATTCCGCCCGTCAACGCAAGCGTTTATTTATAAAATGCCTTGCCGCTTAATGTAATATTTTGACTTATTAAAAATTTTTCGATTAAGTAAAACCGTTACTTATTCCCTTCGATTGCATGTTTTGCGCAATCTATTTCCGCCTGCTTTTTTGACGGACCGAAGCCTGAGGCGATGACTTTTCCTTCTACCACGAGCTCTACTTCCACCCCGTCGTCCGTTTCCTTCACCACACGGTAGTCGTAATGGGCATATTTCTCGTTTACGGCGGACTTGTAATCGCGGTAATTCGGATGATCGCTTATTGCGCCGCCCACCGTTTTAAGCACAAATTCGCGCGCAATCGCAATGCCCCCGTCCACGCACAGCGCGCCGATGACCGATTCGTAAATATCGCAAACGCGTTTTTCGTTAAAGGGGATATTTTGAGCGCAGTCAGAGCATTTTTGCAATTCTAGGGCGGCTGTAAGTTTGGAAATTGGCTGTTTTGAAACTACCGCCTTGCGCATATTGGTCAACTCGCCCGCGTCGCTGTGCGGATAGAGGGAAAAAAGCCTTTCCGAAACCACCGCCCCCAAAATGCTGTCACCCAAAAACTCCAGCCTGTCGTAATTGGGCTCCCCCGTAAGAGCGGTTACGGAAGGATGGGTCAGGGCGGCTTTGATCACCGCCTTATCCTTGAAAATATGACTCGTAATCTCCTCCGCACGCGCTATATTCATCTGTACTTCAAGCCCTGTTCTATCTTTTCGGGCACTCTGCCCTTTGCCATGCCGTAAGCTTTTATGACCGCATTCATAAACGCCTGTTTCTTGCCCGAACCGTGAGTTTTCACGAGAACTTTTTTCATGCCGAGGAACACCGCTCCGCCCACATCGTCGCTGCTCATCTTGTTCTTGACTTTTTTAAGTACGGGTTTGAGCAGTATATATCCCAATTTGGCACGCAGGCCGCCCTGCATGATGCCTTCCTTGATGAGTCCGAAGAGCACGCTGCCCATACCCTCGCTCGCCTTAATGCCGATGTTGCCGTTAAAGCCGTCCGCCACTATGACGTCCACCGCACCCGTAAGCAAATCGCGGCATTCGATATTCCCCACAAAGTTAATACCCTGTATGCCCGTGAGGAGCTTGTGCGCCGCCTTGGTTTGGTCGTTGCCCTTCTCCGGCTCCGCACCATTATTTAAAAGACCCACCGCGGGGGAGGTGATGTTGAACATCTCACGCATATACACGCTGCCCATAACGGCGAATTCGCCCAGCTGTTCGGGGCGGCAATCTATGTTCGCTCCGCCGTCCGCAAGGATGGTGTACGTCCCCTTGGCGTTGGGGAGCACGGGGCACAGCGCCGCGCGCGTTACCCCTTCCGAAAGTCCCAAAATAATGCTCCCGCCCACGAGCAAAGCGCCCGTATTTGCGGAAGAAACCATGCCGTCCGCCCTGCCTTCTTTCAGCAAATTCAAGCCGACGACGGTGGAAGAATCCTTCTTGCGCATAACCGCCTTGGCGGGGGAGTCGGAATTGGTGATGACCTCGGTAGCGGCGGCAACTTCCAGCCTGCCCTTGTCGTACTTGTAACCTTGCAAGAGCGCGTTCAGCTCATCGGCATAACCGGTGAGTATAACGCTTAAATCGGGGAGCTTATCCAGCGCGGCAACGGCGCCGGCAACGGCTTCTGCGGGGCAATAATCTCCGCCGTAACAATCAATGATTATCCTCATAAATTCACCTTAAAGAAAAGGCCGCACACATAACGTGCACGGCTCGTCTTGCGCATGATAATAGATACCGAAAGACTATTAGTCAGCCTTCTTTTCGGCCTTGCTGACAACTTCCTCGTTGTCGTAGTATCCGCAGTTGCCGCACACTTGATGGGGCATTTTGAGTTCGTGACAATGAGGGCACTCTACGAGATTGGGCTTGTTCAGCTTCCAATTCGCCGCCCTGGAACGCTTTCTGGCCTTAGATGTTTTTCCCTTGGGTACTGCCATTTTCGTACACCTCCTATGCTTATAATCGGGTTTGCCTTGCTATTATATAAGATTTTTTGCGCGTTGTCAAACATTTTGCGCGCATTTATTATATAATATAGGTATTTATTTGCCGAACACCACGTCGCGCGTGTCGCGAGCGATGACGATTTCCTCGTTTGTGGGGACGATGAGCATCTTCACCTTAGAATCCTTCTTGCTTATCTCGGCTATCTCGCCGCGAGGAGCTTCTTCGGAAGCTTCTTTATCGTACTCCGCGCCCAAAAACTCCATGTTCGGGCAGATGTCGTTGCGCGCGTCGGCGGAATTTTCGCCTATGCCTCCCGTGAAGATGATGGCGTCGAGTCCGTTCATGGCAGCGGCAAAGCCGCCGATTATCTTCCTTATTTGGTAGCCGAACACGTCCATGGCGAGGCGGGCTTTTTCGTCGCCTTCACGTATAAGGCGGTATATATCCCTGCAATCGGAATAGCCGCAATATCCCACAAAGCCGCACTTCTTGTTCAAATAGTAGAGGGTTTCATCCACGCTCATGCCGCGCTTTTTACCCAAATAGTCCACGATAAAGGGGTCCACGCTGCCGCTCCTCGTGCCCATCAGCATGCCTGCCAAGGGAGTCATGCCCATGGAAGTATCCACGCATTTGCCGTCTTTAACCGCGGTGATGGAGGAACCGTTGCCCAAATGGCAGGTGATTATCTTGCCCGCAGGCAATCCGCGCTGAGTGAGGTATTCTATCGCCTTGGCGCTCACATAGCGGTGAGATGCGCCGTGGAAGCCGTACTTGCGCACATGATATTTTTCGTAATCTTCGTATGCCACGCCGTACATATACGCCTGAGGGGGCATGGTGGAGTGGAAATACGTATCGAAAACGCCCACATTGGGCACACCGGGCATGACCTTCATGCATGAGCGCACGCAGCTTACGTTTGCGGGCATATGCAGGGGCGCGAGATCTCTGTCCGCATAAAGGCTGTCCAGCTTGGCGTCGTCGAGAAGGCAAGGAGCGCTGCCGCCCGTGCCCGAGTGCACAAACCTGTGCCCCACTGCGGCAATTTCAGAAACAGAGCTTATCACGCCGTACTTTTCGTCCGTGAGCAGTTGCATGAGCTGATTGAACGCTTCGGTGTGGTCGGCGAGCTCCACGCGCTTTTTGATCGTGCCGTGAATGCCCTCGTGCTTGATATTTTCCGTTTCGAAACCTGTCAAACCTATGCGCTCGATGCCTCCCTTGCAGAGCACCGATTCATCCGTCATTTCTATGAGCTGATATTTCAGCGAAGAACTGCCGGCGTTTACCGTTAAAATCTTCATTACTTTTTCTCCCCTTTTATGTCGTTTTGCTGAGCCTGCACGGCGGTGATCGCCACAACAGACACTATGTCGTCCACACTGCACCCGCGGGATAAGTCGTTCACGGGTTTTGCAAAGCCTTGGCAGATGGGTCCGATGGCTTCCGCACCCGAGAAACGCTGCACAAGCTTGTAGCCGATATTGCCCGCTTCCAGCGAGGGGAAGATGAGCACGTTGGCGTTGCCCGCAACGGGTGAATCGGGCGCTTTAAGGCGCGCGACGGAAGGAATTATAGCCGCGTCCACCTGCAACTCACCGTCGATGAGCAGTTCGGGATGCGCGTACTTTACGAAGTTGGTAGCGGCAACCACCTTGTCCACCTCCTCGTGCTTTGCGCTGCCCTTGGTGGAGAAGGAGAGCATGGCTATCCTAGGTTCGATCCCCGCCATCAGCTTTGCCGTCTGCGCGGAAGCAACAGCTATATCTGCAAGCTGCTGGGCGGTGGGTGCGATGTTCACCGCGCTGTCGCCGAACACCATTACATGCCTGTCCTTCATCTGCGTTTCGTCGAGGCACATGATAAAGCAGCTGCTCACCGTCCTGATGCCGGGAGCCGTCTTGATTATCTGCAGGCCTGCCCTGAGCACGTTGCCCGTGGCGTTTATCGCGCCCGCAACCATGCCGTCGGCAACGCCCTTTCTCACCATCATCGCGCCGTAGAAGAGCGGATTTTTCATGGTGAGGCGAGCCTGTTCCATGGTCATTCCCTTGGACTTGCGCAGCTCGTAGTATTCGTTGATGTAGTCTTCGTTATCTCCGGCAAGAGGGTTTACTATCGTGATGTTCTTGCTTTTGAAGTTGGGGTACATATCCTTTATCTTGGCTTCGTCGCCCAAAAGGATAAGTTTTGCAATGCTCTTGGCGGCTATAACTTGCGAAGCCGCTACGGTGCGGGGCTCTTCACCTTCCGCCAAAACTATGGTTTTGACGTTGTGCTGCGCCTTGGCTATGATGTCTTCGATTACCTTGCTCACTTTGTGCCTCCGAAATCGCTTTATTTTATCGTGCGATAATGCTATACTAATTATATAACATTGCAAAAATATTTGCAAAAGGATTTAGGGATAAATAATTGAAAATTGCGGCGGTTATATGTGAATTTAATCCTTTTCATAACGGTCACGTCCACCTTTTAAGCGAAATTAAGGCAAAGGGCGGCCGTCAGACAGTATGCGTGATGAGCGGAAACGTCACTCAGCGCGGCAAACTCGCATGTGCGGACAAGTACACGCGCGCAGAACACGCGGTGAAAGGCGGCGCGGACATGGTAGTTGAACTGCCTGCGGAATTTGCCTGCGCCCCCGCGGAGATATTCGCCCTGGGCGGAGTGAAGACGGCTCGGCTGTGTGGCGCGGATGAACTCTGGTTCGGAAGCGAATGCGGCGACATGGGACTTTTAAGGGCGGCGGCGCAGCTCACCTCCCCTTCTAACGTCCCCTATCAAAAAAGGGTGAAGGAGATCTTGGAAGAAGGCGTATCCTACCCCGTAGCCATGCAGCGCGCGGCGCGCGAATTTGCCGACGAGAAGGTGGCGGAAGTGCTCGCTTCCCCCAACAACATGCTGGGCGTGGAATACGTCCGCGCAACGGAAAAATTGGGGTGCAATATGCAGCTTTTTACCATTCCCCGCCTGTCGTCTTCCCACCAAAGCGAGGAGCTTGAAGGGGGCATATCCTCTTCAAAAGCCATACGCCGCGCCGCCGCCGAAGGAGAGATAGAAAAAGCCGCGCAAGCCGTGCCCGACTTCGTCTTTCCCGTGCTCTCTTATAAGGACCCTTCCGCCGGTTTTATCGCGATTTTGAAAAAGACCGTCCTCACCTGCGACATCAAGCATATCTTTGATATGGGCGAGGGATTGGACAACAAGATAAAAAAACTCGCTTTGACGGCGTCTTCACAGGACGAACTCGCGCTTTCCGTAAAGTCGAAGCGCTATACTTTCGCCAGGATAAACAGGCTGCTCATGAGTATAGCCTTGAACAACACCTTCACCGCCGCGCGGCTTAAAGAGTGCGTGATAAGTTATATAAACGTGCTCGCGGTAAGACGGGAGAGCCGCCACCTGCTGCGCACGCTCGCGCGCCCCGCCGTCACCCGACCGAGGGATCGCGTTCGGCTGAACATTCCCCCCTGCCTTACAGACAGCGCCGATCTGCTCTTTAAGTGCTGTGCTTACGATTACGATGATAAAATGCGGCTTGTATGACCCGCTTATAAAATGAAGGGAAGGCGCACGCCTTCCCTTTTTTTTGATCGATTTTTTACCATTTATTCCGCGCCTTGTCCGCTTGATTCCGCCGCATCGCCTTCTTGTGCGGAGGGCTCGTCTGCGGGCGGCTGCTTTTTATCCTTCTTGCTTCCGCCCTTCTTCTTGTGCTTGTTCCTGTAATCCAAAACGGCGCACACCGCCACGCCCACGGCCACTATGGCAAGGATGATAAATAGGTAGTAGGGATTGAAGGGCGCGCTCACGTTGGACGGATCGTACTCCCCTTCGGAATACGCCAAAGCGTCGATATTTATCGTGTCGTCCCCCTTGGCTTCCAGCCTTATCGTGTGGTTCCCCACCTCGTCCAGCTTGGCATAGAACACCACCGCCTGATACACATAGGCTTCGGAAGTGAGGGAGATTTCCGCATACTTCTTGCCGTCGATGTATATCACCGCGTTCCCGTACACGGGCGCCGTGGTGGACATGACCGCCACTTCGTCGCCGTAGAAATTATATTCGGCATAGGCGTTATCGCCCTTGTTCTGCGCCACGCTTCCGTTTACGCTCACGCCGCCCGTCATGCGCGACCAATTGCCCTCATACCAAATATCGCCGCTGGTGTGGGGCACGAACGTACAGTTATCTATCGTATTGCCCGCCTCTATCTCACGTATTTCCAAGGTGCCGCTGCCGGTGAAGGTGAGCCTTATGGCGGAAAATTCCCCGTCCGCGCTAAGTTCCGCATTGCCGGTAAGCCCGCTCTTTAAGGTCGTCCACTCCCCGCCGAGCACCTCCACGGAATAGGTTACCCCTCTTGTCCCAGCATATACTCTGATATAGTCGAGCTGAGTTTTGTCAAATTCAAGCGTATAGCTCCCCTGCGACTGAGTGCTAAGCGCGTATACGCTCGACATACCCAAATCGCCGTCGAGTACGGCTCCCCTCTCGCCGGACACCGCCTCCGCGTCGCCGCCCAAACTGCCCGACCACGCCGAAGTGTCCGCCTTCATATATAAGGTATCGGGATAGGCAAGCCCCTGCAGGGAAACTTGGGGAGAAGTGTATTCCATCTGCTGGCTTTTGGACGTGCCGGGGAAGGACATATACTCCGCCGCCACCTGTTCGTATTCCCCGCCGTCCTTGGACACATACAGCTCTACGCCGTTGGATATGCCGGGCTGGAGCAAGAATATTTCAAAGCGGTATACATAGCCTGCCTTTAACTCCTCGGTATGGCTGAGCAGTCCCAAAGCGGGCACGGGTACATAGTTGGCAAACATGGTGAATTCATAGTCGCCCACGCCGAAGTCCACACGATAATAGCAAAAGCCTGTATCGGAATTTATCATGCTGAAATTATATACGCCGTCCTCTTGCACTTCGAAGTTGAAGGAGGTAACGGAGAAGGTGTACTTATCGTTTGCCATCTCTTCCCCTTCATAGGCGCCCGCTCCGCAATCCGCCGTACCCAACGAGCGGGTGTATTCCGGAGTGTAATCGGTATATATATCCACGGCGTTGTCGAAAGCGTCCTGCGTTATCGCCCCGTTTACCGTATCGAGCGGCAGAGAGGTGTAAAGGCTGTACGCCGCGGCGTTCACATTCAAACTTATGTCGCCGTAAGAGACAAACTCCGCGCTTTTGCCACCCACTTCCGCCGTTACGGTGAGGGTATAGCCGTCGCGCACGTTTTCGGAAAGAGCGGTATAGTAATATCCGTCCTCCCTCTTTTCCCAGCCGTTGCTGCCCAGCACGGATACATCCGTTACCGTACCGCCGTATATTATCGTCTTGCTTGCAAAGTCCACGCGGTGCGTATCTCCCGCATACACCTTATAGCCGTTTTGTTCGTTTTGATCGCGCACCGTGCGGGTATAGTAGTTAAATGCGGGGATATATTCCTTCGTTTCGGCATATTCCTCGCCTAAAGTCACGCTCTCCCCGATCATGTCGGAGATGAACGCGCTCGCGTTTACGCCGAAGACTTCCGCCGCGTTATTTGCTATCTCGACCGCGGTCACGCCCGAAGTGAACAGCGCTATAAAATCGTTGGAAAGTTCCGTGCCGCCGCTGTGCATAAGGCAGAGCATTACGTCGAGCAAGGGATTGTCGCTCATGCCCGAGATCATCTTATTCAAAACGGCATAACCGTTGGAAAAATACAAATCTGCCTGCGCGCCCGCACCGCTTTCGTCGTAGATGACAAAGGAATCTTTGAACATCATATAGGCGTTGTATGCCGCAAGCGTGCCCAAGAGTTCCCCGTCCTGCCTTTCCCCGGCGAGCGACGCACCCACCTTTTTAAGGACGGAAAGTCCCGCCGGAGTGTTTGTGAGAGAGGAATAGGAGAACGCCCCTTCCATATCTTCCGCAGTCAAGTTTACGTCCGTTTCCCCGTTGGATAGAGAGGTGAAGTAAGCCTTTACCGGCTGAATGTTCCCGTCCGTGCGGGAAGCGGAAAGCGCGCTTGCGGTATAGCCCACTGCCGAGCGCCACCAGGACATAACGCTTTTAAGCGAAGTTGCGTCCTTTAATTGCGACGCGGGAACGTAAAAGCGGACGTTGCCGCAATCAAGCGGTATGAGCATATCCCCGTAAACTGTCAAATCGCCCAAATCGTCGGAGGAATCCAGCCCGTAGCGGTAAAAGGGCGCGGGCATGGCTCCGCTTATCGAAATTTCTATGGGATTGAGATTGTCGCTCACACTGCTCTCGCCTATGTTGTAGAGCAATATGCCACCCTTATTGCAAGTGATGACGTTGCGGCTGCGCATGAGCGGTTCTGTGTGTACGACGCTGCCGTCGCTCCCTATCACAGACACGGAAGATTCGTATGTCACCGTGGAAGAAGGAATCGTTACCGTCACGCTCTCCCCCGCCGGGACGTAAAGCCCCGTGATATGCGAGCCGGCGATCCTATTATCCGCCACGATCTTTTTATCCGCGCGCGGCATATCCTTAAATTCAACGGCATTTGAGGGCGCGGAATATTGCGACGTATAGGTCATGCCGTCGCCGTAAAATTCCTCCACCACGCCCGAATACACCGATTCGAGCTCCGTACCCGAACATGCCGCCAGCAACAGCGAGCAGGCAAGCACCGCGAGCACGGTTATAATTATCGCCGCCTTCTTTCTCATATAGTTAATTATAACACAAGCGCGCGCAAATAACAATATAATCAAGTGCGTTTTGTTTACAATTGTGCTAGTTTACAATCGGATGCAATCGCGCTATAATATAGATATGAAGACCATTCTGCATTGCGATGCCAACAATTTTTATGCCTCGGTAGAATGCATAGGGCGCCCCGATCTGCAGGGAGTCCCCGTCGCCGTGTGCGGAGATCCGCAAAAGCGGCACGGGATCATATTGGCAAAGAACAACATCGCAAAAAAATGCGGAGTGAAGACGGCGGAAACGATAAACGAAGCGCTTAACAAATGCCCCGACTTAAAACTTGTGGCGCCGCATTTTGAAAAATACGTGGCAATTTCCAATCAGATATTCGACATATACAAGGAGTATACCGACAGGGTCGAGCCTTTCGGCATAGACGAAGGCTGGCTGGACGTGACCCCGTCGGTAAAGCTCTTCGGTCAAGGGGCGAAGATAGCCGACGAGCTGAGGACAAGGATCAAAAAAGACCTCGGCTTGACCATATCGGTGGGAGTATCCTTCACCAAGATATTCGCAAAGCTGGGCTCGGACATGAAAAAGCCGGACGCCACCACCGTCATCTCAAAAGAAAATTACAAGCAGAAGATATGGCCGCTTGCGGCAAACGAGATGCTCATGGTGGGCAGGCACACCTATGCCGCACTGCTCTCCTTGGGAATACACACGATAGGCGATCTTGCCAATGCGGATGAAAAATTGCTGATGAAGAAGATGGGGATAAACGGCGCAAAGCTCATCTCCTACGCTCGCGGCGAAGAGGGCGAGGACGTGCGCGAATACTATAACGGCCGCGTACACAAGAGCATAGGCCACTCCACCACCATGCCCAAGGACGTGAGCACGCGCGAAGAATGCGCCGCGGTGATAACCGCCCTGAGCGAGATGGTGGCGGCGCGCCTAAGGAAAGCAGGTTCAAAGGCTTCCGGCGTTTCGGTATCGCTGCGCTATAACGACCTCACTCACCGTTCGCGCCAATGTCTCATCTCCCCCGCCACCGACTCCGCGGGCAGGATTGCGGAAGAAAGCCTCGCTCTGCTCGACACCTTCTACCGCGAAGGGCGGGACAAGCCCCTGCGCGGCTTGGGCGTTTCCGTATTCGACTTAAACGAGGAAGGGGACGCGGTTCAGGCGAGCCTATTTGACTTGCAAAATGATAACAAGAAGACCTCGGGTTTGGCTCGGTCGATAGACGCCATCCGCTCGAAATACGGCTTCGACTCCATAAAGAGCGCGACTTTGATAAAAAACATGTGCATTTGCGACGATTTGGACGGGGACAGCGACTTTCTCCCTTTCAACAAGCATTGACAAGAAGATGAAAAAGACTAAGGGCGGCTTTTACAGCCGCCCTAGCAATGCTGTTTTATTTACGTTCACAGTTTTTTCGCAAGTTCCTTGATATAAGGGGTGAGCTTGGGGGACAGAGTGCCGTCGCGCAGGGCGTACTCTATCGTGGCGCGCACAAAGCCGAACTTGTCGCCCACGTCGTACCTCTCCCCTTCCATATCGTAAGCGTACGCGCCGGAAGTCCTTGCTATTATCTCGATGGCGTCGGTGAGGTAGGTTTCGCCGTTGTCGTGCGGCTTAAGCGTCTTGATTATGTCGAAGATCTCGGGCGTGAACACGAACCTGCCCATGCTGGCGAGCAAAGAAGGCGCGGTGCCGGGCGACGGCTTTTCCACAATGCCGTTGATGCGGGTATACCTGCCCTTGATGGGGCCGGGATTTATCATGCCGTACTTATCGGCGTCCTCCTTCTTCACCGTCTGGCAGCCCAAGATGGTGCAGCCCGTTTCTTCATACGCGTCGATGAGCTGCTTTAACGCAGGGCGCTTGTCGGGCACTTCTTTGGTATACATGAGGTCGTCGCCGAAGAGGACGGCAAAGGGTTCGCCGCCTATAAACGCCTCCGCTTCCAGCACCGCGTTGGCAGAGCCGTTCATCTCTTTTTGCCTAATGTAGTGGATATGCGCCATGTTGGCGATGTCCCTTATCTGCTGCAGATAATCGTACTTACCCGTCTTTACAAGCAGCTGTTCCAGCTCCACGGCGATATCGAAGTGATCTTCTATGCACTTCTTGTTCTTGCCCAAAATGATGAGTATCTCCCTCACTCCGCTGTTCACCGCCTCTTCCACCACATATTGCAAGGTGGGGGTGTCCACGATGGGCAGCATCTCTTTGGGCAGAGCCTTGGTGGCAGGTAAAAATCTGGTTCCGAATCCCGCTGCGGGGATAACTGCTTTTCTTACTTGAGTCATTTTCTTCTCCCTTAACTTAGTCCTGCTACCATTATACTACATTTTTTAAGCGATTTCAATACCGATTATGCGCGAGATAAGGCTTCTTTCAGCACAAATTCGTCTATTTCGCTCTTATCGATGACTGCGGTGAAGCGCACCGCCCTTTGATCTAGTCCTTTGAGCGGTTCGGGAATTTCCGTGGCAGTGAGCTCACTGAGGTCTTTTGCTGCCTTATAGGGGTCGTCCTCGCGCCTGCCGTCCGCCGCTTCGAGTACGTCCGCGGGGAACTTATAGGGATTGGCGGTGGAAACTATCACGCACACCTTCCCCTCTTCTTCCTTGTGGTCGTTGTAAACGCCCGCGGCAACGGCGGTGTGGGGATCGATGAGATATCCGTATTCGTCGAAGTAATAGCTTATCGTCCGCTTGGTTTCCTCTTCGTCACAGCAGCCGCAATCGAAAAGCTCGCGCATGGCGGAAAGCTCCTTCTCGCTCACGGTATACACTCCGTCCTTTTTCAGCTCGTCCATACGGGCGGCGGTGAGCTTCCCGTCCCTGCCCGAATATTCAAAGAGCAGTCTTTCCAAGTTGGAAGAGATGATTATATCCATGGAAGGGCTTATCGTTTCCACGAATTTGCGGTGAGTATCGTACTTGCCCGTTTGGAAGAAATCGGTGAGCACCCTATTGGAGTTGGATGCGCAGATGAGCTTGCCCGCGGGCATACCCATACGCATGGCGTAATATGCCGCCAAGATGTCCCCGAAGTTGCCCGTGGGCACCACGAAGTCCGCCTTATCCCCTTCCTCTATCTCGCCCGCATTGAGCAGGTCGCAGTAGGCGGAGATGTAGTAAGCTATCTGGGGAGCGAGCCTGCCCCAATTTATGCTGTTTGCGGAAGAGAGCTTCCAGCCGCCCTCGGCGAGCTTTTCTGCCGCTTCCTTACTTGTGAATATGCGCTTGACGGCAGATTGAGCGTCGTCAAAATTGCCGTGAATGGCGCACACGCACACATTTTTGCCCTCCTGGGTGACCATCTGCCTGCGCTGCATATCGGAAACGCCGTCCGAAGGATAGAACACGATTATGCCCGTGCCGTCCACGTCGCGGAACCCCTCCATCGCCGCCTTGCCCGTATCGCCTGAAGTAGCGGTCAAAATGAGTGTCTTGCCCTGCTCGCCCAGCTTCTTTTTGGAAGCGGTGAGCAGATGAGGGAGCATGGTGAGCGCCATATCCTTAAAAGCGCAGGTGGGACCGTGCCACAGCTCCAGGAAGAACTGCCCTTCGTCCACCTTGACCAGGGGGCAAGGGTCGTCGCCGTAAAACCTGCCATAGGCTTCCTTGGCAAAGCCGAGCAGCTCGTCATAGGAAAATTCGTCCAGGTAGAGGGAGAGCACATATGCCGCTCTCTCGGTGTACTCCATCTCCCTCAGCTTATTCCAATCTTCTTGAAAAAGCGCGGGGAAGGACGCGGGCACATAAAGTCCGCCGTCGGGGGCGATACCCTCGACAATCGCCTGTGCGCCGGAAACGACGCGATTTACATCTCTCGTGCTGATATATTTCATATTGCCCTCTTGATCAATAATTTTCGCCCGTTGCGGCGTCGATGAGTTTCTTGTGCAGTTTGGGGTCGATGTGGCGCAGGATTTCGTCCATCTCCTCATCGCCCATGCAGGTATTCCTGCCCTTTGCGTAAAGGTCGTCGATACATTCCTTCATTTTGACCACTATTTCGTCCTTCTTGTCTATCTCGTGGTCCTTGGGCAGCTTGTAGTAGCCGTTTATCCAATAGGCGATTCCCGCAAGTCCGCTGTGGCTGTCCACGGAAACGAGCGGCACGCGGTGGAGCAGCTTTTCCGTATTGAAGATGTTGTATATCTCCACGTCTTTGAGTAAGCCGTCGGCATGCACGCCGGCGCGGGTAGTGTTAAAATTGCGCCCCACAAAAGGCGTGCGGGGAGGAATGGAGTAGCCCATCTCTCTTTCAAAATAGTCGGCAATCTCCGTTATCACGGAGATGTCCATGCCGTCAGTGGTGCCGCGCAAGGAGGCGTACTCTATCACCATGGCTTCCAGCGGGCAGTTGCCCGTGCGCTCGCCTATGCCCAGCAAGGAGCAGTTCACGGAAGAACAGCCGTAAAGCCATGCCGTTGCGGAGTTGGTGACCACCTTGTAAAAGTCGTTATGCCCGTGCCATTCCAGCTGAGCGCTGGGCACCTGAGCATAGTACTTCAAACCCGCGATAATGCCGGGGACGGAACGGGGAAGCGTAACGCCGGGATAGCTTATGCCGTACCCCAAAGTGTCGCAAGCGCGTATCTTTACGGGTATGCCCGCCTCGCGGGAAAGCTTCATGAGCTCTATTGCAAATGGCACCACAAAGCCGTAAAAGTCGGCGCGCGTGATGTCTTCGAAGTGGCAGCGCGGCACGATCCCCTTAGAGAGCGCGTCCTTGACTATCCCCAAATACTGATCCGCTGCCTGGCGGCGGGTGAGATGCATCTTTTTGAAGATGTGGTAGTCGGAACAGCTCACCAAGATGCCCGTCTCCTTTATTCCCATCGATTTTACAAGGTCGAAGTCCTTCTTGTTCGCCCTTATCCAGCTGGTAACTTCGGGAAATTCAAAGCCGAGCTGCTGGCATTCTTCCACCGCTTTGCGGTCCTTTTCCGTATAGAGGAAAAACTCCGCCTGCCTGATCATGCCCTTTTTGCCGCCCAGCTTGTGCATGAGCTTGTAAAGGTCCACTATCTGCTGCACGGTGAAAGGCGATGTGGATTGCTGTCCGTCACGGAAAGTGGTGTCCGTCATCCAAATCTCTTCGGGCATATCCATGGGGGTGTTCCTGAAGTTGAACGCCGTTTTGGGTATGCTGTCGTAGTCGTAAATCTCCCTGAACAGGTTGGGTTCACTTACGTCCTGCAACGTGGGTGACCAGTTCATATCGGTCAGTACGTTTCTGTGTGAGTCCATTCTGATCATACTCTCATCCTCCGATTAATTCTCGTTATTAAGGCGGGCGGTCTGATCAGCCTCTCTCAAGGCTTCGATCATCTCGCCGATATCTCCGTCTAAAAATGCGTCGAGCGAATACAATGTCATGCCTATGCGGTGGTCGGTCACTCTGCCCTGCGGATAGTTGTAAGTCCTTATCCTCTCCGACCTGTCGCCCGTGCCCACCTGCATGCGCCTGTTTTGAGCATACTCGCTCTCCTGCAAACTGCGGTAGTGGTCGTAAAGGCGTGCTTTAAGCACCTGCATCGCGCTCTCGCGGTTCTTTATTTGACTGCGCTCGTTTTGGCACTCCACCACGATCCCGGTGGGGATATGGGTGATACGCACGGCGGATTCCGTCTTGTTAACGTGCTGTCCGCCCGCGCCGCTGGAACGATAGTAGTCTATCTTCAAATCCTTTTCGTTTATTTCCACATCCACGTCCTTCACCTCCGGGAGCACCGCCACGGTGACGGTGGACGTGTGTATTCTGCCCTGCGATTCCGTCTGCGGCACGCGTTGCACGCGATGCACGCCGCTTTCGTATTTGAGCATGGAAAACGCGCCTTTGCCGGAGATCATGAAAACGCTCTCCTTGACTCCGCCCAAGTCCGTTTCGTTTATGCTCAGCTGTTCGCACTTCCAGCGCATGCGCTCGGCGTAGCGGGTATACATGCGCTGAAGCACCGCTCCGAAGAGCCCCGCTTCCTCGCCGCCCGCGCCCGCGCGGATTTCTATTATAACGTTCTTGTTGTCGTCCGGGTCGGCGGGGAGAAGCTGCTTTTTTATCTTTATTTCCAGCTCGCCGCGCTGTTTTTTCAGCTCTTCCAAGTCGGATTTTGCCAGTTCTGAAAGTTCTTCGTCCTCGCCGCTCTTTATTATCTCTTCACACCCTTCTATATCGGAAAGCAGCTTTTTATATTCGCCGTAAAGCCCCATCACCTCTTCGTAATCGGAATGCTCTTTGGCGTACTTCTGCCACTGCTCCCTGTCCGAAATAACGTCGGGATCGGCGAGCAGGCGCGCAAGCTCCTTATACCTCTTTTCTATTTCTTCCAATTTCTCCGTCATAACTTAACTCCGCAAACTATCCTATCTATCCCCTGCATATCCTTTATTATCTTCGTATCGAATCCCTTGAGCATATCCGCAACCGCCTGCGCTTGCCCTATGCCCGCTTCGAGGAAGATCCTTCCGCCGGGCGCGAGGTATTCGCCCGCCTTTTCCGCGATTATCCGGTAAAAGTCCAGCCCGTCTTCCCCGCCGTCGAGCGCGAGCGCGGGTTCGTGATCCTTCACTTCCCTGTCCAGCCCCGATATGTCTGCGGTGGGGATGTAGGGGGGATTGCTGATTATCACGCCGAATGTGCCCGTTATGCCCTCGAACATATCAGAATGCACAAACTCTATCTTATCGTCAACCTTATTTTTCACGGCGTTGGATTGCGCCAGCTTGAGCGCTTCTTCAGAAATGTCGGAAGCTACCACGTGCGCGCCCGTCTTAACCGCCACGGCGATGGCGATACAGCCGCTTCCCGTGCACAGGTCGAGCACGCGCGAATTTTCCGATATGTGCTTTACCGCCTCGCACACCAACTCTTCCGTTTCGGGACGGGGGCAGAGCACGTTTTTGTTTATATCTATCTCGTATCCGTAAAAGTCCGCGTTGCCTATTATCTGCCACAGGGGTTCGCCCTGCTGCCTGCGGCGCGCCATATCCAAAAGCTCCTCGACTTTGGAATGGCGGATATAGGTGAGATGTTCTAAATCCGAGCGTTTCTTGCCCGTCACATGGCAGATCATCCAATCCACGTCCGCCTTGTCCTCGACCATTTCTTCCAGCTTCTTGCGCACATGGGTGTACAGCTCGTTGGTGTCGAAGGTGAGCTCGGGCAGATTGGGATCCGCGTCCATTGCCATAACGGTGGTGAATGCGGCAATAGCCACCTCCACCATGTCGTCGTCCGGCTGACGGGTGGTGAGTTTTTGCATGAGTTTGCCGGGGAATTTGAGCGCGCGCACTAAGGCGTTATCGAACTTGGCGAGGAATTTGAGCACCTCGTAACTTATACCCATGATGGGCAAAAGCAGAAGCAATCTCCAGCCGAAGTCGGCAAGGAACCCTACTACGCCGTTTGGTGCCCAGTCCGCGTCCAAACCGCAGACAAGTTCCACATCGCACACGGAGAGCACGAGCACGCCTATCAGCATAACCAGCACCATGAAGGTGGTGCCGCAGCGGTCGTGATAGGTGCTCATGGTCTGCACACTCTTCACGTCGAGCGGCAGCTCGTTTTCGTAAGCGCTTATCGTCTTATGCTCCGCGCCGTGGTACATGTATGTGCGGCGGATATCCTTCATCAGCGAAGTCAAAAAGATATATAGAATGAAGATGACAAGCCTTATCACTCCCTCTAAAAAGTTGAGGCCTATATTCACGCCCACGCTCCCCTTGCTTGCTTCGGGGATGAGCGCTTCCACGCCGTTCCTGCAAAGAAGGGGCAGAAACACGAAGAGCGCCACCGCAAGAGCCACGCCGAGCAGGACGGAGATGAACATCACCACGCTGTATATGTCCACCTTAAAGGTTTTAGCGAGCCACTTTTCGAACTTAGAAGGTTCGCCCTCCTCGTCGCCGAACACCTCGCCGCTGCGCATGAGCGTTTTTATGCCCACGACCATCGAACCGAAGAAGTTGAGCACGCCGCGGATTATGGGGATGCGGTAGAGGATATTCTTGTCCTTCACGGGCTTGATATATCTGCTCTCTACGGCGATTCCGCCCTCTTCCAGGCGCACTGCGGTGGCGATGCTGCGCTCGCCGCGCATCATCACGCCCTCTATGACTGCCTGTCCACCGATTTTACTGCTTCTTTTCCTCATATAATGCTATTTAATACTCGCGCGCGGAATATAAACGAACAAGCGTATTGCTACGCTTGCACGAAAAATAAAGTGCAAAGAAAAGCTCTTTGCACTTTGGCAAAAATTCCTACTTGTTGCGGTTGAAACGCTTGTTGAACTTTTCCACCCTGCCGCCGGTGTCCACAAGTTTTTGCTTGCCGGTGAAGTAAGGATGGCACTTGTTGCAAACTTCCACTTTGATCACGTCGCCCTTCTTGGTGGTGCCGCACACGAACTTGGATCCGCAAGCGCACTCGAAGACGGCGTCATGATATTCAGGCTGTATATTCTCGTTCATATTATCACCTCATGAATCTTTATTGCGTAGTCAATTATACATACTTTCGCGGGGCAAGTCAAGCATAAAAGCGTTTTATTTGAAAAAATATGCTTAAAACGGGATTTGCGGCGATTTATCGTAAAAATCGCCCTGCTGCAAGTAAAATAAAATTGAAATTACACCTTGATATTTACCGCTCAAGGTGCTATAATGGTGATACTTGATACGTTGACTTTACCGAGGAGATTATATGAATTACTGGATTTTCGACGGAGATTGCAAAGCGAGGATGGTGCAGGAAGAGGACGTTGAGGACATCAACGCCTGCAATAAGTGCGGCGCCGCTTCCGCAAGGGTGAAGATCATCCGCGCAAGCATCGACAACAGCGACATCTATGCCTACACACGCTCCGGCGGCGAAAGCGTAGTGCCCTCGTCTTCCGCAGCTGCCCTTGTGAGCAAGTGCCTTTCCGGGGAGTTCAAAAGCGGTCAGCGCGTATTCCTTTCCTGTTACAGCAAGATTCATGCCGACACGAGGGGTACGGGATATCTGCGCGACTATATGTGCGCTCCCACAGATAATCTTTACGAATTGCCCGATTCCATAGCCGATAACGACGTGGTGTTTATCGATACGATAGCAAAGGCGTGTAACCTGATAGACAAGCTGGACATAAAACCCGCGCAGACGGTGATCATCAACGGTGTTTCCGTAATCAATCTTATAATAGCCCAACTGCTGCGCTACCACCAGGCTCTGCCGATAATGATCGACAGCGACGACGACAAGCTCGCCCTCGCCCAAGATCTGGGGGTGGATTTCATAATAAACAGCGCGCAGGAAAACGTGCCCTATATGGTGAAGAGCTTCACATCCGGCAAGATGGCAAACGCCCTTGTGGTGGATTTGGACATTTTGGCAGACCTCGACGAGCTGCCCTACTGCCTTGCTATGGGCGGCAAGATAGCTCTTGTGAACGCAAACAGCGCGGTTAAATGCTTCAAAATAGACTTTGTAAACATCTTGAGCCGCGAGCTCTCCATCTTCGGAATAAAGGACGGCGACGGCAAAGTTTCCATGGCGATAAATCTGCTCGCCATGAACAAAGTGAAGGTTTCGCCCCTCATAGGCGAAGTGGTGGGCTTTGCGGGCGTGCCCGAGCTCATGCAAAAGCAGGAAGGAAAGCTCTCGTGCAAGATGAACATAGTCAAGTGCAACAGCTAGCCTTATCTGCCGCGCGCCACACGGTGCCCGCTCCCATTACCAAGAGTACATCCCCCGCCGCAGTCTTGCCGCAAGCAAGTTCCGCGGCTTTTTCGTAATCGCGCGCATAGTGCGCCGAGGTATGTCCAAAGACCGATAAATGCCTGTATAAGTCATAACCGCTCCCCGCGGGGGTGTATTCTTCCCTCGCCTTGTATGCGGGCAGGATTATCACCTCGTCGGCAAGTGAAAGCGCGGCGACAAACTCTTTCATCAGCGCGCGGGTGCGAGAGAAGGTGTGCGGTTCGAACACCGCTACCACCTTGTTTTTGCAAGTTTGCCTTGCGGTGGTTATAGCCGCCTCTATCTCCCCGGGATGATGGGCGTAATCGTAGATGACGCTCGCTCCCTTTGCCGTCTTTCCCTTATGCTCGTATCTGCCCTTCACCCCACAAAACGCGCTCAGTGCAGAAGCGCATATGTCGTCGCCAATCCCGCACTCGCTCGCCGCGGCGTACGCCGCCAAGGCATTGGCGATGTTGTGCTTGCCCTCCACTTTCAATTCCACCGGCGCGCGCTTTACTCCGCAGCGGGTCAGGAAGAAGGAATACCTTCCGTTCTTGAACGTCACCTCTTCGGGATATACGTCCGCGCCGCGGGTATAACCAAAAGTAGTGACCCTGCGCCCCGTTAAATCCAGCTTGCCTTCGTCGGGAGCAAAACACACCACGCAGCCGTCCTTAGAGGTGTTTTCGATCAGTTTATTGTAAGCCTGCACCATATCGTCCATATCTCGATAGCAGTCGGGGTGGTCGAATTGCAAGTTCAAAACGGCGGTCACATAGGGCGATAAGGTGAGAAAACTGCGGTTGTATTCACACGCTTCCGTAACAAACCAATCCGTTCCGCAGGTGATGAGTCCTCCGCTTTTGCCCTTTTCTTCCCCGCCGATATGCCCGGTGAAAGATTCGCCCGCGCGGGAGAATATGTCGCAAAGCATGGCGGTGACGGTGGTTTTGCCGTGCGTACCGGCGATTGCCACCGTTCGTTTGAATTTCTTCGAGAGCAGCCCTAAGAATGCTTTTCTTTCCAATGTGGGAATATGCTGTGCCCTGGCGGCGGCAAGCTGAGGATGAAAATAAGGGATTGCGGCGGAATATACCACCGCGTCGCACTCGCCTATAAAGTCGGTGTAACCGGAAGGGAGAATATGTACACCGCAGCTTTTTAAATCCTGCAAGTCGAGCTCCTTATTGTCGTCGCTCCCCGTGACCAAAACGCCCTGCATGGCGCAAAAGCGGGCGAGCGAACGCATGCTCACCCCGCCCACTCCCACAAAATGAATATTTTTAACATCGTCCATACCTCATTATATGCGCCCGCACTCCCGCCTTTGCACACGGCGAAGCAATAAAAATGCGCCCCACCTTTATAGTGCGGCGCGGCGCGTGAGATATTTATTTTACAGCTTTTTATTCTTATTCATGTTGTATATATTGAAATATATGTGCCTTACCGAAGGGTATATCTTCACATACGCCTTTTCGTAAAGTTCGCGGTAGACAGCGGCGTTTGCGGCGTTGGGCTTGAAGATATCCTTCAAGTGCACCATATTCTTTACCGCCTCTTCTCTTCCCGAAAATACTCCCAAGGCGATAAAGCACGCCATAGAAGCGCCTAAACCGCTCGTTTCAAAGGTCTGCACGCGGTAAACTTCCCTGCCGAAGATGTCCGCCGCTATTTGACACACCGCGTCGCTGGAAGAGCCTCCGCCCGAAAGCGCTATCCTCTTCACCTTTATGCCCGCACGGCGCTCCATATTCTCCAAACCTTCCAAAAGCGCAAAGTCTATGCCCTCGATGATGGCGCGGTACATGTGGTGGCGCGTGTGCATATCGGAAAAGCCGAGCATGAGTCCCCTTGCCTCCGGAGTGGTGAGTCCCGGTCCCCAATAGGGCTGAACGAGCAAACCTTTGCTCCCCGGCGGAATCTTCTCCATATATTCGTCGAGTACTTTTTCCGCGATAACGCCGCGCTCCTTGGCTTCTTGCTGTTCGTGAAGGGCGAATTGCTCCCTAAACCAGCTCACCATCCAATATCCGCGGAAGATTTGAATTTCCGGATTGAATCTGTTTGGCGCCACCGCAGTGTATGCCGGCATGAAGGGGGTGGGCTCCACATATTTTTTAGTGGTTATCTGCACCGAAGCCGCCGTACCGTAGGAAACGGACGCAATCGTGCCGTCTATCGCCCCCACGCCGAAGGTTTCGCACGCCTTATCCGCGCCCGAAGCCACCACGGGAGTGCCCTCGATTATGCCGCTCTCCTGCGCCGCCTGCGCGGTTATCTTGCCGATTATCGTGCACGGTTCCTCAAGTTCGCACATTCTGTCCACGGGAGTGCCGAACACGGGAAAAGTGAGTCCGCGCGGGCTCATCCACGTCCTGTGTCGATAGTCGTAGGGGAATTTTGCCGCCTGCCCCGCCTTGCTGTCCGCAAGCCTGCCCGTGAGCTTGAAGGTGTAGTAGGCGGAAGGCATGACTATCTTTGCCGTGTTTGCCCACACCTCCGGCTCGTTTACGCGCACCCAGTTGGTGTAGCAGGTGCGGCGCTGGACGTTTACCACTTCCTTCATTCCCGCTATGCCGTATAAGATCCTGTTGAATAAGGGGAGCTTGTCCGGGCATTCCACCTCGCGCTTGTCCAGCCAAAAAATGGCTTTCCTGCTCGGTTTTCCTTCCTTATCCAAAAATACGAGAGAGTTCCTGATGGACGTAACCGAAACGGCGGCGATGTTCTTCCACCGCTCGCCCAACTGCTCCTTTGCCTGCAAGGACACCTTGCACATATCCCGCCAAATGCTATCGCAGTCCGCTTCCGCCTGCTGATTGCTGTCGGAAATATAAAGCTTGCCCTGCTGCTTTACAATGAGCACGGGATTGCCCTTGGTATCGAAGACAAGGGCGCGCGTAGCCTGCGTTCCCACGTCGAATATTAAAGCGAGTTTTTCTTCGTTCATATTCACCCTTATAGATATTTATCGATAAATCCTTTCGGTTTTGCCGTATATCCTCTGTGAAAAGCGATCTCGTAGGTCACGGACATAACCACAGTACTTATTATCGCACCTGCGGCAACATCTGTCAAGTAATGATTGCCGCTCATTATTCTGCCCAGCATGGTGCTCGCGATAAAGACCATGGCGAGCACGAAATATACTATCCTGTATATGGGCTCGTCGTCGTTTATCCAAAGCAGCGGAGCGAACATCAAAATACCCATGCAGCACGCCGCATGCCCGGAAAAAAACGATTCTCCTCCGAAGGACGAGGGGGTATACCACGCGGTAAATTCCGCCCCTTCATATACCTGATAGGGGCGCGCCCTGCCCCACAGCATCTTCACTCCTTGCGTCAATATCACGATTATTAGGGCGGCTATTATCGTGGCTATCGCCCACTTTTTCCAATTTTGCAACTTCTCTGCGGGTACGCGGGGAAGAAGGATGGTAAACAAGGTGAAGAGCGCAACTCCCGCCATGCCGCACATGGCAAGGGACATGAGCTCAACCTGCGCAATAAGGTCAAATAAGTCCTTGAACATGAACGCGGCGCAAGCTATGCCGCCAAGAGCGTATATCACTTTTCTTGCGATATACCACGCCTTTTGCCCGCGCGTGCTCCCGTCGGCGCACTGCGCGCAGGGAGCTTTGACCGCAAAAAACGCCACGGCGCAGGCAAACGATGCCGCCAAAAACAGCGGCATTTTCCCGAGCGCTTCACTGCACAAGGTGATTATTCCTTCGCCGGTATAAAGTTTTTCCGCAATCACCCTGTCGTAAACGGAACCTGCCGCAATCAGGGCGATGAATATCGCCAGCAATATGACTTTGGCGATTATGCCGTTTTTTCTGTTCATTATTCTCCTTTTTCTGCCTCTTTCTTTACTTCTCCGCCCTCTGCCGCAGGCGGCTCTTCTTCCGCAGCCGCAGGGGTATCCTCTTGACTCTCCCCTTCCGCCAATGCGGCTTTTTCCTTAAAGGTGAACTCGTATTTCCCGTTCCTGAAGAAGAGGTAGCGCACGAGCACGAATATTAAATAAGTGAGATATCCGCCCACAAGCACGTCGGAGAGGAAGTGCGCGCAATTGACTATCCTGGATACCGCCGTAAGCGCGGTGAAGACAAAGCAGCTCGCGTTGATTATCGCCCTCGCCTTAAAGCTCCTCAACTTGGGGAATACGTCGCACGCCGCCGCCAGGATGAAGATGTTCGCCGCGGACGAAGTGTGTCCGGAGGGGAAGGACTTATAAGTTTCCTCGCCGTTGCCGATGTTCACCACATACCACGGAGTGAAACCGTCGGCTGAGCCTTGGTCGAGCATATCACGATATCTCATCCTGCCCCAGAGCCTCTTCATTATCTGCATGACTATGAGTGCAGACACCATGAATACCAAGGCGAAGAGCGCGAATTTGAGCAATCTCTGCATAGTTTCAGGCTTGATGAGGCTGCCCACCCACAAGCCGAAAGCTCCGCCTACGAAGCCGCCGAATATAGCGAACATGGTCAGTCCGGGGATGCCGGGGTCGACGTCTATGCGCCCGGGTTTGGTGCCGGCGTATATCCACATAAAGTAGCCCAGCCAACTCAAAACCAAGCCGAATATGCGCATAAAGATGCGCGCGCGTTTATCCTTGAACGCCTTTGCGCTGTAAAAGAATATGGGCGCGGTGAAGGGCAGCACCAGGTAGGAGGGCGCCTCGCCGACCACTTCGAAAAATGTGCCGAAGAGGTTGCTCATATCGCCTATCGCTTGGCTTATCTGCAAGTCGTAAAAAGCCGCAACAGCCATAAGTCCCGCAAAGCCGAAGAAGGATGCTATGTTCAAGCCGATGTACAGTCTGCGCCTAAACTTGGCGTTATCCAGCCTGCCTTGAAGAGATACGTTTTCCATATTTTCACCTTATGCGGCTGTGCCGCCCTTTTATTCTTTTGATTCCTCGCCGAAGAGCTCGCGCTCGCTTGCGGCGGCATCCTGCGCTTCTTGCCTTGCCGCCTTCTTCTTATTCGCCTTTTTGATAAGTACGGCTGCGACGATTATGCCTATCGCCGCAAGTGCGAGCACTCCCACAACTACGCCCGCGATCTCGCCCGAGCTCATAACTTTGGTATCGGCGTTTTCGGCGGCGTAATCGTAAAGCTCGTTATTCCTCTCGATCGCCTTGTTATTGGTAAAGGCGTCCGCGTAATCCGCCATCACATAGCCGCACTCCTGCTCGTCGTAGGCAAAATAAACGTCGGCGTCATAGATGTTGTTCAATGGTATAAACATGCTGAAGCTGTACTTTTCGAGGATGGAAATGCTCTTTATATGTCCGTCCGCCCACATTTCAAAGTCCATCTCCAGCGACTGATAGTTCACGTTTCCGCCGTTCTGCTTGGCGAGATTCAGCTCCAAGAGGCGCAGGTAGTCCTGCGTTACCACCTCGTTTGCGAAGGTGACTGAGAAGGTGTATACTCCCCTAGCCTCATCGTACACCGGTTGAGTGGCGGACTGTACGCACCCTTCCGCAAGGGCGTTGCTTTTGGTGCTGTATATGTTATAGGTGAACACCTTGGTGGGGTCGTTGCACACTTCGGTGTTGTACCTATCCAAATCGGTGCCGTAGTCTATGTATTCGAATTGCGCGTTGTCGCCCACCTTGAGCATGCCCGTATCGTCGTTATAAGTTAGCACGCTGCCCGACACCGTTCGGTAATTGATCTTGCCGTTATTCACCACGGCTTCTTCTATTCTCCTGCTGCTCGCCATGGCGCCGGCGGAGATGACCAAGTGGTATGCCTGCGAAGCGAGCGGGTCTTCTTCAGAATACACGCCCTTCTTTATCTTATACCCGTCGATATATTGATTGTTGAACGATATGTCGGAACCGGGAGGCGTGGTGGTATTTGTGCTGTAATTTTCCGAAACGACGTAAGGCGCGGCGTAATAGTTGTAAAAGCCGACTTCCATCATCTCTTCGGCGGACATATCCGCATTTATGCCCCTTGCGGCGGACGCTTTGGGCGCGCCCATGTTGCGCACGGAAGATACCAAATCTTCCAGATTGTCCGAGCGCTCCGCGCATGCCGAAAAAAGCATGCTTGTAGCTATTGCCGCCGCAATCACCAAGGCGACGAACATGAATTTCTTACCCCTTTTCATATATTCCCTTTAAATAAACGCCGCTTTATCGTGGGCGCGTTTTCTCCCGCTTTTGTCATTTCCCTCACCAAAAGCTCGCGCAAATGCTCTTTCTCCTTGACAGCCGACGGGCAGTTGATGAGATTGTGCCTTTCCCCCTTGTCCTTGCTCCTATTGTAAAGGTAGTCGTCCTTATACACGTCGGTGGAGTAATTGTGACCGGAAGAAATACTGTAAGTATAATCTTTGGTGATGACGCATCTGCCGTTGTGACTTTCGCTTATCTGCGCAAACACGCAGTCGCGCTCCGCGCCCGATTGCATGGGAACACCGTCGAAATTACTCGGCACGGCTATGCCCGCCGCGGCGAGCATCGTGGGCGGCAGATCGATGAGGCTGATCAGCCTGTCCTTATCCCCGTCGTCCCTGAAGGCTCCGCCCGCCATGATGAGGGGGATGTGCGTGGACCCTTCGTGACAGGAGCGCTTGTACTCCATGTTCCTCGTCATAAAGTGGCAGCCGTGGTCGGATGTGTAGATGATGAGAGTATTGTCGTACTTCCCCTGCGCCTTGAGCTCGTCCACTATCCTCTTTACGTTCTCGTCCAGCGACTTACAGCATCCCAAATAGTCCGCGTAGTTGCGATTGTAATTGCCCCTGAGCCCCTTTAAATCGACGGGTATGGGATAGTCCTTAAACTGTTCATCGTAACCGGGAGGGCATTCAAACCTGAACGAGGTGTTCTGGTGATGCGGTTCAAGGAAGGAGAGGAATAAGAAAAACGGTTTATCGTGCTCCATCCTCAAATAGTCGAGAGCAAAATCCGTCATATTGTCCGCACGAACCCCCTCAAAGCGCACTTCGTTGCAGTCGTTGTCCCACAGTCTGCCGCCGCTCCCCGTGGAGGAAAATTCCAAAAGATCCGCCGCCAGCCAATACTTATAGCCGCCGCGCAAGTTTTGCGGAACGCCCTTCTTGCGGTATTGAAGCCCCTTTGAAGCGAGGTGCCATTTGCCGATATATGCGGTGTCGTAACCGGCGCCGTTGAATAAATCGGCAAGGTGCGTATCCGTTTCACGCATGGGTATGCCGTTTTCTATACAGCCGTTCTTGGTGGCGTACATTCCCGTTTGCAAACACGCCCTGGCGGGACCGCACACGGGCTGACAGGTGTATACGTTGGTGTAATTTGCCCCTTCCTTGGCAAGTTCCAGCAAGTTGGGGGTTACTTCGGGCGTGATGGTATCCGCCCTCTGCTGATCGCTGAAAATAAAGACTATATTGGGTTTTTCGCTCATATCTTCCCGGCGGCGAATTGCCGCCTTATACCTCACCTCTGCGCTTTTGCGCAATATTCCTCTTATTACTATAATGAACGAAAAAATTAATTTTGTCAATAATTATTTTACAAACGCTCGCGCGCGTGTGAAAAATTGCGCCTGTTATCCACAGCTATGTATTTTTTATGCACTTTTCTTTTACGTCAAAAATCGACGCGGTTCGCCATAATTGTTTTTATATGCTGAAAGTGCATATAAAATACATAGCTATTTTTTGTATTTTTTCTTTGTAGCAATGCCGCCGCGCAGATGCCTTACTTTAAGATTGTAATCGAGCACACCCCTCACTTCTTCATACAAGGCGGCGTCTATGTGCTTCAATTTTTCGTTCATATCGCTGTGCACGGTGCTCTTACTCACGCCCATAACCCTTGCCGCCTGCCTCACCGTAGACCTGTTTTCTACGATATATCTCGCCGTTAAGATGACTCTGTCTTCCATAATCCCCCCCCTCTTCGACAAAATATACTATTCGCCGCGGCGGGGAATAATGACTTTCGCGTGCAATTTTAGGGGACTTGCTTTAAGATATATTTCGCACATATGGGCATATGCGCGGGGGTGAATATTATGCTATACTGTTACTTGCGCATATGTGCATATGTTCACAGACGCACTAGCCGTCGTCCTTTAAATTTTTCGGATAGTATGCCTTGTCGCTCACCGTGAGTACGCTGCACCCCACGAGATCGAGCGGACACATTGCGGGCGTAAAGCCTTTCTTGCTTTTGAATTTATCCTTTAACGCCTTCACTCCCTGCCAAGCGCCCAGCGCGATCAAAAAACCGCCGAAACAGCGCGAGAGCACCTCCGCGGGCACGTCGGGAGCAAACCAGGCGCACACGGCGCTGCCGATGAGCGCAAGCGGAGCGGTTTTAAGAAGTGAAGGAAAATCCACCAGCCCGTTTTTTATGTGAATGACGAGCACGGGCACGGACATCACCACAAAAGCGACAAGGTTCACCGACTGAGCTATCTTCTGATCCACGTCCAAAGCGAGCGTTAAAATGGGAATGGTGAGCGTACCTCCGCCCATGCCCATACCGGCGATCACTCCCCCGGCAACGCCCGCCAGCACAAACCACAGGATGTTCATCTGCCCACCGCCATCTTTATGCCCGCGCCTATCATTACGACGTAAAAGAACATGGAGAGCAGGAAGTTATTTGATTTTTTCAAAAGGAGCGCGCCGGCTATTCCGCCCGCAATCACTCCTCCGCCCACCGCCAAGGTGAGCTGCATATCAAAGCAGCCCTTGACGATATAGATGATCGCGGAGAGCAGGCACAGCGGAAGTATCACCGCCACCGCCGTGGCGTGCGCCTTCTTCGCATTCAAACCGAAGAAAGAAAGCAGGGGTACGATGAGCATGCCTCCGCCCCCGCCGAACAGTCCGTTGACGCACCCTGCGGCGAGCGCGGCGAGATATTTGAAAAAAGCAAGGCGACTTGCTGTCGATTTTCCGCCCTTGGAATCGTTCATATTAAAATTATGTGCAAGAAATTTATAAAATTTTAACGATAGCGCGATTATTTGTTTGACCCGCAGGCTTTTATTTTATATAATTAGGAAGACTTATATTATAAGGACTAATAAAAGGTGGTCAAATGAGAAAAAGAAAGTTTACTTTCCTTATCATCGTAATCGTGATGATCGTCGCGCTCGTGGCGTCAGTTGCTGCTTGCGACCCCGATGATCCTGCAACCAATGATGAGAGCTATTCGACTACGCTTATCGCCAACGGCAACTTCGACGAAGCCTCCGGCGATTCGCAGCCGATGACTCCCACGAGCTGGACGGGCGAAGCCGGTTCCACTTCTTCTTCCTCCACTTACAAAACTCCCACCGACAACGTCCACGCGGGCGTTATCGACGTGAGCGACATGAGCGGATACAGAAGTAACTTCGGCAGTATCGATCCCGGTAAGGTGGGCGAGGACAACAACATCCTTGCCATCTATAACAGCGTAGAGGCGTCTTCTTATAAATACACTTCCGCTTCCATAACTTTGGCGGCAGACAGCGTTTACAAGCTGAGCGTGTGGGTGAAAACGGATATATTTGCCGACAGCACCTACTACTCCGATTGGCTGAACAGGAACGACGAAACGCAGGACTTCGACGATAACACCACGGGCGCTTACGTGTATGTAAACGGCGTGGCTTACGCGGCGTTCGAAGCCATAAACACGGGCGGCGAGTGGCAGGAACTTGTGACCTATATCGACACTCACAACTCCACGGGCGGCAGCATAACCGTTATCCTCTCCTTGGGTACGGGCAACTACTCCACCGGTCATATGGCGGCGGGCTATGCCTTCTTCGACGATCTCACCCTCATCAATCTCAATGAGGAATACGCAAATTCCGACAGCACTTTTGTTAAAGGTGACAGCTCCATAAGCGAAGATGAAGCGGATGCCAAGGCCCTTGCGGACTACAGCGGCGCACAAGCTGGCACGTCCACTTCCAACATAGTGAACGGCGCAACCGTTGAGGCGACCCACAAGGTGCACACCGCCAAGTACGACATGGGCAGCGGCGACGTGGAATTTGACTACGCCACCAAGACGTCCACTCCCTACTCCTCCTCTCGCTGGACGGGCAGCGCGGGCACCAAAACGGACGGCAGCTCCTTTGGAACTTCCACCACCAACTTGCAGCGCGGCGTGCTGGATACCGCCAATATGGACGTATCCGTCATCAACGACGCGAGCGAATACAGCAATCTCACCCTTAACGCGCACAACACCGTAACTTACGATTACGGCAACGACCATGTGCGCACGGTGAGCAACATCTTGTATATTCAAGCCAGGAACGCCAACGTTTACGGCTATTCTTCCAACACGAGCTACACGATAGAAGCCAACAACTACTACAAAGTTTCCGTGTGGGTAAAGACTTATATGCTCTCCGGCAACGGCGCGGCGATACGCCTCACCACCGGCGATGACGACGAGTCCGTCGTGGGCATAAGCAATATAAACACAAACGGCGAGTGGACGGAATATTCCCTCTACTTGCAGGGCAACCAATACCGCGAAAACTCCGTTACGCTTGAGTTGTGGCTGGGCGATAACAACACCGCGGGCAGCGAAGGCATCGCCTTCTTCGATTCCGTATCGATCACTAAGATAGATAAGGACGCCTATGACGCGGCAAGCGGCGACAACGTCGCCAAGGACGATATGCTCACCGCGGACGACGACTTCACCTACTATAATATGGAGGGCGCAGACAATTCCCTCACCTATGAAGTGAGCGGCAAGTCCTCTTCCGCAAACGCGGTGCTTGCAACCGTGGGCGAGAGCGTGGACGGCATAACGGTGGACAAAGCCCTTGCCGACCGCGGCAGCAATAAGGTGTGGGTGCTCAACAACTCCGTGCCCGGATATGCTACGGTTTCCCCCGTTGTGAACGTATCGGGCGGCGTGGATACGAGCAACCTCATTGCTCTCAAGCCCAACAGCTATCTTGCCGTTTCCGTGTGGGTAAAGACTTCTCAAATCCTCTCCGGCGGCTTGAACGTTACCCTGTATAATTACGATATAGCAGAGATAGAAAAGGCTTTGACGGAAGCTCCCGAAACCGACTTCACCGATCTTTCTTCCTACCGCACTTCCGTGGCATCCCTCACCTCTCTCACTTCCGAGGGCTTGGAAGATTATAAGATAGACGGCGTGAACGATTATGTGATGCTCACCTTCATGGTACAGTCCGGCAAGGAAACCGCTTACCTCGGTTTGGAATTTGCCCTGGGCAGCGGTACGGCGACCAACAGTTCTTCTTACGTCAAGGGCTATGCGCTCATTTCCAACATCATGACGGAAAAATCCACCGCCTCCGATTACTCGGGCGCGACCACCGCGACCAACCTCGCAAAGGGCACCGTTTCCGGTGACACCGCGGACGTGGAGATAGCTTCCAACGGCTTCTTCAACACCTCCGACGTGTCCGGTACCAACAGCCTTTACGCAACCGACAGCAACGGCTTTGACTTCAACCAGGCGGACGGCAACCCCAACGGAGTGCTCGCCCTGCCCGACGGCTGGTCGGCTACGGACAGCTCTCAGCTGACCGCTTACAACAACAATACCTCTGCCGATACCTATGCATTCGGCGGCGTGATCGATCTTAATAACGTATCGAAAGCATATAAGAATATCATAGGCAGCGGCAGCTCCATTTACGGCTTACTCAACGGCAATAAGGACGAGATCTTTGCCACCGCGGGCAAGTACAGCGGTTTGAGCGCAAACAACAACGTACTCGCCGTATATTCGCACAACCTTGCGGCGTTCGGATTCAGCTCGGATGAATTCACGCTCTCGTCCAACTCCTATTACAGAGTGAGCGTGTGGGCATACGCGGAACCCGGCTCGCAGATAAGCGTGGTCATCTCCACCGGCAGCGACGATACGGAGTACACCTTCTTCAGGAACAGCGATCAAACGACCGAGGCGGGTTGGCAGGAGTTCGTGTTCTATATCCAAACGGGCGTGAGCAGCGCAAGCGCTTCCCTCTCCCTGTACGTGGGTAACTCCGACTATTCCGGCGAGAACACGAGCAGTGCAAATTACAGCGCGCTCTTCACAGGCGCCAACTATCAGTCGATAACCGAAGAGGACTTCGACGCATATGTGAAGCTCAACCGCTCGAACAGCCAGACCGTTTCCATGCTCGTGAACACGATGGATAACTCCACCGCGAGCAGCGATTCGCTCAACTCTCCTTCCGATTGGTCCGCGACCAAGATAGACAGCGACGCGAGCGACGACGACGTTTCCGCGGGCGTATTCGACAGGCAGAACCACGACTGGGACGAACTGCTCAACCTCGACATCGCGGGCGATGACGCCGCGCTTTATGAAGCGCTCTACAACTCCGGCACGGTGGATACCAATATCAACAACTCCGCGATCACCACGGGCATCGGCGATATGGTGCTGGTCATCTACAACCACGACGACGTGCTCGACGAGGACGGCAATTTGGCGGGCGGCGCGTATAGGTATACCTCCACCGACCTCACTTTGACGGCGGGATCTTATTACAAGATAACCGTGTGGGTGCTCACCTATAAGCTGGGCGCGGACGACAGCGCACGCGTGGTGCTCACCTTGGGCAACTCCACCTATACCTTCGGCGGCAGTGTGGACGACGAATCCTCCGCCGTGGAAAAGGCAAGATTGATAAACACTTCCACCTATGCCGAGGGCGGCACCGAAACGGTGGGCAGCTGGCAGGAGATCTCCTTCTATGTCTACATCGACGAGGATGTGACCTCTTCCGTCACCGGCAGCCTTGCTCTGCAGCTGGGCGACACGGACGAATGGGTGAGCGGCTACGCCTTCTTCGATAACTTCTCCTGCGTGGAGATAGATCCCGTTACCGAGGGTGAAACCACCACTACCCCCGCCCAGATAGTTTCCGGCAAGGTGGGCTTCGACGTGGTCTACACCAACGCGGACGATTCCACCAAGAATAATGTGTTCACCGACGCGAATGCCTATAACGAGGACGGCACGATCAAGGAAGGTGCAAATCTTTCTACCAACTACATCGTGCACTACACTCAGGCGGACGCCGAATCCACCCCCGAGGAAGAAGAACCCACCGACGAGGGCGGCACGGACAGCCTGCTGTGGCTGTATATCACCTCCGGCGTGATAGGCGGTTTGATATTGATTGCCGTGATAGTTGTTATCGCGCGCAAGATCTTGAAAAAGCGTAAGCGCCAAAGGCAGGTAGGCAGGAAATCCGATTTCGACCGCAACTACGGCGGCAGGTCGGACGCAAGAAAGAAATAACCTGCGGATAAAATGAATAGGAAGGCTCGCATAATGCGGGCCTTTTTATTATGCAAAAAGCGTATGCTCCGCTATTATAACTAAGTATTTGCCAATAGCGCCCGCTATTGATATAATATTGACGAGGTGAAATATGGACTACAAAGAATACAATATGCTCACCGCCGCGGGCGCGCCCCTGCGCTCCGACAGCGAAGTTCAGCTCTTTATGAACTACGCGGCGGACGAAGCGCAAAAAGTTACGGCAAAAATCAACGGATCATACCACACGCAGGAGGAGTTGCGCGCGCTGGTTTCGGAATTGGTGGGCTATAAAGTGCCAGAAACCTTCCGCCTCTTCCCGCCCATATATTCCGATTATGGCAAGAATATCACGCTGGGCGAGAATGTGTTTATCAATTCCGGGTGCTGTTTTCAGGACCAGGGCGGCATAGTGATAGGCGACGGCTGCCTAATCGGTCACCAGGTGGTGATCGCCACGCTCAACCACGACCCTTCCCCGGAAACGCGCGCGAGCATGACTCCCAAGAAAGTGACGCTGGGCAAAAACGTGTGGGTGGGTTCGCACGCCACGATCCTGCCCGGGGTGAACGTGGGCGACGGGAGTATAATCGCCGCCGGCGCGGTGGTCACCAAGGACGTGCCGCCCGGGTGCGTGGCTGCGGGCGTACCCGCGCACGTAATCAAAAGGCTTTAGATAAATAATTTTTGACCGATAAAGATATTCGGCGAAGTGAGGCGGTTGTTGCTTATTATCTTCTCCTCGCTTACGCCGAATTTTTCCGCTATGCCGCGCAGTGTGTCGAAGGGCTTTACCACATACTCCCTGCCCGAAGGGCGGCAGATAAGCAGGCAAATTCCCTCGTCGAACTGCTCGGTCGAACAGTTGCTGTCCGCCAAGATTTTATCCGCGTTCATACCGAATTTTTTCGCCACGTCCTGCGGGCTTTCCCCTTCCCGTACTCTGTATATTTGCATTTTTCCCTCCGATAAATTATATTTACTCCGCCGCCTTAATATCCTATAATATGAAAAGAATCTTCAAGGCGTTCTTCACCGTGACATCGATAGCCGTGATAACTCGCGGAATTTCCTTCATATTCAAAATATTCATCTCGCGTGAGCTGGGCGCGGAAGTGATGGGTCTTTATCAAATATGCTTTTCCGTGTTCTCGCTGTTCGCGGCGGTGGCGGTGAGCGGCATACCCGTGACCATATCGCGCATCACAGCGGAAACGCAGGCTCTGGGCGATATTAAAGGTCAGCGCGCCGCCACTACTACGGCGCTTTTGATAAGCCTGATGATCTCCATGGCGGTGACAACCGTCTTTTATTCCTTCCCTGCGCTCGCTTCCCTATTCTTCACGGACGAAAGGTGCACCCGCCTGTTCTTGATCATCCTGCCCACCATACTCACTTCGAGCATATATGCGGTGATCCGCAGTCACTTTTGGGGAAAGCAGAACTTTTTCGTCTACTCAATGGCAGAAGCCGCAGACGAGATCATAAAGGTCGCGGCGTGCACCCTGTTTATATTCCTGATGCACAACGTCATCTCTACCGAATACTCGCTCGCATATGCCATGCTGGTGAGCGACTGTATAGTGGCGGCGCTTTTAATAGTTGTATTCTTCAAAAGCGGCGGCAGACTCGCCTATCCTACCATGGGGAGGCAGGTGGTGAAATCCGCCGCTCCGCTCACGATAACCCGCCTTTGCGGAAGTATGATGGGGATGTTCGTGTCCCTCGCCCTGCCCGCCGTATTGGTGGGTGCGTACGGACTGACGAGCGCGGAAGCCACGGCGGAATACGGCAGAGCCTCCGGCATGGTCATGCCCCTGCTGCTTGCGCCCTCGTCGGTGGTGGGAAGCCTTTCCGTGGTGATG
>CALWKO010000003.1 GCA_944381275.1 uncultured Clostridia bacterium
GCACGAGAAAATAAACACATATCCGCTATAAATAGTTATATACGTAAAATGTGTTCTAACAGGGTTGGGGAAAGGTAAAAAAGCATTTATTACTTATCCGCGAAAAAGAGTGCAAATTGCGGTAATGTATTGTAAAAAATTATCGAAAGACTTGCGCTTTGCCGCGCGGCTGTAAGGGCGCAGAAAAAAATCTTGCCATTATATATTTAGTATGTTATAATAGTAAACGTGCGATATGCGCCGCGGCGCGCTATGCGTGAAAAGGTTTTTTAAGCAGGGGTAGATTATGGGAAAGTATGTTACCATAGAACAAGCGCTTGATTTGGTCAAGAGCGGCGATCATATTGTGGTGGCTTTGGGTGCTTCCGAGCCGCTGGAATTTTTATCGAAATTGCATACGATCGCGGGCAGGGTGAAGAACGTCACCGTAACAAACTGCCTTTCTTTGCGCGAATACGAATATAACACCAATCCCGAATACAAGGAGAGCTTTTTTTGCGAAAGCCTGTTTTACTCCCTGCCCACGCGCCAGGCGCACAGTTTGGGCAGGGCTTCTTTTATTCCCAACCACCTCAGGCTTTCGGGCGTGAACCGCAAGTATAACCGCAGCGCGGACATCTTTGTGGGCATATGTTCGGAACCGGACAAGCACGGCTTTGTGTCCATCGCGCTCAGCGACGTCTATGAAAGGCGGATGATGGACGACGCGGATATCGTAATTTTGGAGCAAAATCCCAACGTGCCGCGCACATTCGGGGACGTGAACGTGCCCGCTGAGAGCGTGGATTACTTTATAAAAGCGGACTATTCCATGCCGGAGATAAAGGACCCCGTGCTCGGCGAGCGGGACGTGAAGATAGGAAAGCTGATAGCGGACATCGTGAACGACGGGGACTGCATCCAGCTGGGCATAGGCAGCATTCCCAACGCGGTGGCGGCGGCGCTCACGGACAAGAAGGATTTGGGCGTGCATACGGAGATGTTTACCACCGGCATTATGAATTTGATGAAGGCGGGCGTGGTCACGGGCAAGTATAAGCAGGTGCACAGGGAAAAGGCGGTGTGCTCGTTTATGATAGGTTCGCGCGAGATGTATGACTTCGTGGACGACAATCCCGCCGTGCTGGTGCTCGACTGCAACTATGTGAACGCGCCGAGCATAATCGCAAGGAACGACAATCAGGTATCTATAAACACTTCCCTTGAAGTGGACATAACGGGGCAGTGCTGTTCCGAATCGCTGGGGAGCAAGCAGTTTTCCGGCACGGGCGGGCAGACGGATACCGCCGTGGGCGCGCAGATGTCTAAAAACGGCAGATCCATCATCGCCCTGTATTCCACCGCCATGGTCAAGGACCCCGTCACGGGCGAGAGGAAGGAGACGAGCAAGATAGTCACCCGCTTGAAGGAGGGCGCGGCGGTGTCCCTTTCTAGGAACGACGTGAACTATGTGGTCACCGAATACGGCATGGTGGACTTGAAGGGCGCGAGCATAGCCGAAAGGGCGAAGAAGCTCATCTCGATAGCGCACCCCGCCTTCCGCGAACAGCTGGAGAGGGAGGCTTACGATTGCGGGATAGTGATAAGGTGAAAACGCTTTATTTTTGCAAGCGTTTGTGCTAAAATAGTATGGATAGGCAAGATGTTTTCGACGTCGCGCGCGTTATAACGGAGCTGGCGATGAACGCGGAAAGCGCGGGTGCAAGGCGGTTTGACCTCACCCTTTCGCAAGGAAAGCTCACGGCAGAAGACGACGGGCGCGGCATGAGCGAAGAACAGTTTTCTCTCGCCAAGCGGGGGCTTTTCACCACCAAGGGCGAGGGGAGAGGTAAGGGGTTACAACTCATCAGCCGATTTTGCGATCTTAAAATGCAAAGAGAGGGAGAAATAACCCGCATTACCTGCACTTTTACCCATCTTGAACTCGGCGACATAGCCGGAGCCGCTGCGCTCGCCGCGGCGGGGGAGATGACGGTGAGGTGCGAAATATTCGGGCGCGTAACGCTTCTTTGGGCGGCGAGAGGGGACGCGGTTAAAATCCTCGAAAACAAAAAGAGGATACGATAGGGTAAAACACATGGCGGCACGGCTGCCATCAGGAGGAAATTATGAAGACAATAGCCGATATAAGGGCTATCAGGGAGAGCATGCAGCCTGCCATGTTCATCCGTGATAACTCAGACGAGCACCTCGAAACGAGGATAGTCGTCGGAATGGGCACATGCGGCATTTCCAAAGGTGCCAAATTCGTTTTTGATGCGTTGGTGGAAGATCTTTCCAACCGTCGTTTACCCAAGGTCAGGGTGTATCGCAGCGATTGCCAGGGGCTGTGCGATTACGAACCCACCGTTGAAGTTTACATTCCCGGAAAACCCAAAGTCGTTTACGGCAAGATGACCCCCGAAAAAGCGCTTGAAGTCATGGAAAAGCACATCGTGGGCGGTAAACCCGTGGAAAAATATCTCGTCGAGAACATCTAGGAGGGGGAATTATGTACAAAAGTCACGTACTTGTATGCGGCGGCACGGGCTGCACTTCCAACGGCAGCGCCAAGATAAGGGAAGAACTCGCCCGCCAGCTTAAAGCCAATCATATGGAAGACGACGTGCAGATAGTCGAAACGGGCTGTTTCGGTCTGTGCGCGGTCGGTCCCGTGGTTATCGTGTATCCCGAGGCGGCGTTTTACAGCGGCGTTCACGCGGACGACGTAACCGACATAGTCAACGAGCACCTCATCAAGGGCAGGCTCGTCACCCGCCTTCTGCACACCGAGCGCGCGGGCGAACCGCCCGTAAAAGCGCTTACGGATACGGAATTTTACAGGCGCCAAACGCGCGTGGCATTGCGCAACTGCGGCGTTATCAATCCGGAAAATATAGACGAATACATCGCCCGCGACGGCTACGAAGCGCTCATCAAGTGCCTCACCGAATACGAGCCTCAGCAGATAATCGACATGATCAAGGCTTCCGGCTTGCGCGGCAGGGGCGGCGCCGGCTTCCCCACGGGCACCAAGTGGCAGTTCGTCAAAAACGCAGTGGGCGACGTCAAGTACGTCTGCTGCAACGCGGACGAGGGCGACCCCGGCGCGTTCATGGACAGGTCGGTTTTGGAAGGCGACCCCCACGCGGTCATCGAGGCTATGACCATAGCCGCATACGCCGTGGGCGGTACGCAAGGTTACATATATGTGCGCGCGGAATACCCCATCGCGGTGGAAAGGTGCCGCATCGCCATCAATCAGGCGCGCGAATACGGCCTGCTGGGCAAGAACATCTTGGGCACGGACTTTTCCTTTGATATAGAACTGCGCCTGGGCGCGGGTGCGTTCGTATGCGGCGAGGAAACGGCGCTCATGGTCTCCGTCGAGGGCAACCGCGGCGAGCCTCGTCCCCGTCCTCCGTTCCCCGCAAACAAGGGTCTTTTCGGCAAGCCCACCCTGTTGAACAACGTGGAAACTTACGCCAACATCACGCAGATCATCCGCAACGGTCCCGATTGGTTCGCCTCTATGGGTACGGAAAAATCCAAGGGCACCAAGGTGTTCGCGCTGGGCGGTAAGATAGTGAATACGGGTCTGGTGGAAGTGCCCATGGGCACCACTTTGAGGGAGATAGTCTACGACATCGGCGGCGGCATCCCCAAGGGCAAGCAATTCAAGGCGGCGCAGACGGGCGGACCTTCCGGCGGCTGCATACCTCCTCAGCACCTCGACGTGCCCATCGATTACGACAAGCTCATCGAAATAGGCTCCATGATGGGTTCGGGCGGACTTATCGTCATGGACGAGGATACCTGCATGGTGGATATCGCCAAGTTCTTCCTGGAATTCACCGTGGACGAATCGTGCGGCAAGTGCACCCCTTGCAGGATAGGCACCAAGCGCCTGCTCGAAATGCTCACCAAGGTTACGGACGGCACCGCCACCATGGAAGATTTGGACAAGATGGAAGAGCTGTGCTATTACATAAAGGAAAATTCGCTGTGCGGTTTGGGTCAGACGGCTCCCAACCCCGTGCTCTCCACTCTGCGCTACTTCCGCGACGAGTACGAAACGCATATCAAGGAAAAGCGCTGCCCCGCCAAGGTGTGCAAAAAGCTGGTATCCTACCACATCACGGACGCGTGCAAGGGCTGCACGCTGTGTAAGCGCAACTGCCCCGTGGGCGCAATCGAGGGCGAAGTCAGGCAAAAGCACGTCATCGATCAAAGCAAGTGCATAAAGTGCGGCGCATGTATGGACGGCTGCCGCTTCAAGGCTATCGTAAAGGAGTAAGGGGAAAATGGCGAAGATAAACATTAAAATAAACGGAAGAGATTACAGCGTGGAAAGCGGCACCACCATTTTGGACGCATGCCGCAGCGTGGGCATAAAGATCCCCACCCTGTGCTATTTGGAAAAGATAAACTGCATCGGCGCCTGCCGCGTGTGCATGGTCGAGGTGAAGGGCGCAAGGACGCTCGTCGCCGCCTGCACCTATCCCATAGAAAGGGAAGGGACTGAGATATTCACCAACACCCCCAAGGTCATTCAAAGCAGAAAGACTACCGTGGAGCTTCTCCTTTCCGACCACGACCAAAAATGCCTCTCCTGCGCGCGCAACACCAACTGCGAGCTGCAGACGCTGGCATACGAGCTGGGCTGTGACGCAAACAGGTTCCAGGGCGCAAAGAACGTGAGCGAGAAGGACGAATCGTCCGTGTGCTTCGTGCGCGATAACAACAAGTGCGTGCTCTGCCGCAGGTGCGTCGCCGTGTGTGAAAAGGTGCAATCGGTCAGCGTTATCGGCGCGAACAACCGCGGCTTCGATACCTCTATCGGCTGCGCGTTTGAAACGGACATAAAAGAGCACACCTGCGTGGGCTGCGGTCAGTGCGTGGTCAACTGCCCCACGGGCGCGCTCACGGAAAAAGAGGAGATAGATAACGTAATGGTGGCTCTCGCCGATCCCACCAAGCACGTGGTCGTGGGCACCGCGCCCTCCGTGCGCGTGGCGCTGGGCGAGGAGTTCGGCTACCCCATCGGCACGGATACCGAGGGCAAGATGGTCGCCGCTCTGCGCGCGCTGGGCTTCGACAAGGTGTTCGACGTGGACTTTGCCGCCGACCTCACCATTATGGAGGAGGGCTTCGAGCTGATAAACAGGCTGAAAAAGGGCGGAGCTCTGCCCATGATGACTTCCTGCTCCCCCGCATGGATAAAGTTCTGTGAGTACAACTATCCCGAGCTGCTCCCCAACCTCTCCACGGCAAAATCGCCCCAGCAGATGTTCGGCGCTTCCGTAAAGACGTATTACGCAAAAAAAGCGGGCATCGACCCCAAGGACATCTATGTGGTGTCCGTCATGCCCTGCATAGCCAAGAAGTTTGAAAAGACCCGCCCCTATCAGGACGCCGCCGGCGTGCCCGATATCGACGCGGTTCTCACCACCCGCGAGCTTGCGCGCATGATCAAGCGCGGCGGCATCCAATATAACCTTCTCCCGGACGAGCAGTTCGACGCGCCCCTGGGCGTATCCTCCGGCGCGGGCGTCATCTTCGGCGCAACGGGCGGCGTTATGGAGGCGGCGTTGAGGACTGTAGCCGACCTCTTGGAAGGCAAGGAGCTTGAAAAGTTCGAATACACCGCCGTAAGGGGTCAGCAGGGCATTAAATCCGCAACCGTGAACATCGCGGGCACGGAGATCAAGATAGCCGTTGCAAGCTCCCTCGCCAACGCGCGCGTGCTCATGGAAGAGATCAAGGCGGGCAAGAGCCCTTACCAATTCATCGAGATAATGTCCTGCCCCGGAGGCTGCGTAAACGGAGGCGGTCAGCCCATTCACGACGCCGCTACCCGCCAGAGGCTGGATATCCCCGGTCTGCGCGCCAAGGCCATCTACGCCAACGACGCGAACTGCGCTTACCGCAAGAGCTACAAGAACCCCGCGATCATCGCCATCTACGACGAGTATTTGGAAAAGCCGGGCAGCGAGAAGGCTCATCATATACTGCATACGAAGTATATTGATAGGACAAGGAAGTGATTTTTTGAGGGACGCAAATTACTTTTTGCGTAGCGATAGCGTCCCTCAAAAATCGTGACATTTTTTACCTTCTTATGCAAATGGTTAATACGCCGCTTTTATCAGAAGGTAAAAAGTGATATTTTTTGGCAGATATGCTATTATGCCATGAACAACTATTCGTGTGCCAAAAAGTGAAATGCGCCCTCAAACCGCCAAGGCGACGAGAGGGCGCGTGATATTTTTGGAGATAATGTTTGCCGCAAGCGTCAAACGCTCTCCAAAAGTTGCGGCTCCGCAAGCGGATTTACACTTTTTTCTTTAATAAATACACTGCTTTATAATGTCCAAAGTGGAAATTTGCCTGTCAAATTTCCACTTTTGGCGTGAGAATAGCTTCTGCGAAGAAAGAAAGCCTTGCGCTCCCTTACGGTTGCTTCAAGGCTTTATTATTTCGCTAGCCAAAAATATCACTTTTTTTGGGTAGATAATAGCGCGCTTATACAATATTCTTTATCCCCAAAAAATAGTTGCGCTCCCTGACTTTATCGGGTTTCACTATTTTATATAAGGAAGGCTGATTACTTGGTCGGGTATCGATACATATCTCTACGCCGCGCAAAGAAATTTGCTTATCACACTTTGTTTTAATGTCATAGTTGTCAAAAGCAAATTTCCACGATTTTTTCAAGCCGCTATCGCTCCGCAAACAATTACTTTGCGACTTGAAAAAATCATATTCCTGTTTTCCCCCTCCTTATACACGCCAAGCACGCGTCCAGCTTGCGCAATTTTGCCTGCGCGTTATGCACGTCTTGCAGCAATCTGCGGCGCACGGCGGAGAGCACTTGTTCGGCTTCGTTTTCGCCGGCAAGCAGCACGCGGCATATCTCCTCGTCCGTCAAGCCCGCTTCGGCAAAGTAGAAGATCTTGCTGCGCGCCTGCTCACAGCCCGCGTCTATGCCCATATCCGCCAGGTATTTCAGCGTTTTTTCCTTGTCCATACCTAAATTATAGACCGCAAGGCGGGCATAGTAAAATACTTAAAATTTATAGAGAGTTATGCATATTGCGTATATGTTCTATAAACGCCGTAACCGCGCGGCTTTGCGGCTGATATTTCTTCCATACGATATAGGAATTTTGCTTTATTTCCGGCGTGAAGGGCACGAATTTCAAGTGAGCGTTGGCGTAATTTTTCACCGCGCCGTCTATGGTGAGCACATACGCTTTGTTTTGCAGGGCGAAGAGGGCGGCGTTGTTTATCAAGTTAAAGGTGGCTATCACGTTGAGTTCGTCGTACTCCTTGCCCAGAGTGTTGCGGTAGAGCTCGCGCACCTCGCTTCTGCCGCTCGCCAGCACGGGCAGACCCTTTATGTCGGATATGGTTATGCTCTCCTTGTTCGCAAGAGGCACGGAGGAGTTCATCAGCACGCCGCACCTGTCGAATATGTCCAGCTTGATAAAGTCGTAACGCTCTATATCCCCCGGCTGAATGAGCAAGCCCAAATCGAGCAGACCCCTGTCCAGCTTCTCCTTGACGTGCGTGGCGATGTCTGAATACAGCTCAAAGGTCACGGCGGGATATTTCGCCCTGAACGAGGTGATCGCCTGCGGCAATATCTCTGCGCTGGTAGCCTCCGCCGCACCCACGGAGATAACCCCGGAAAGCTCGCTCGTCTGCCTGCCGAACTCGTCCAAAAGTTTGTCTTCCAGCGCGATCATCTCCTCCGCGCGCCGCTTGAGCAGCAAGCCTTCTTCCGTGAGCGTTATCTTGCGCTTGCCGCGCTCAAAGAGTTTTACGCCCAGCTCTTCTTCCAGCTCTATCAATTGCCTGGATAGGGTGGGTTGGGTGATATACAGCGATTGCGCAGCGCGCGAGATGTTCTCCTCGTCCGCCACAGCCATAAAATACCTAAGTTTTCTCAGTTCCATAAACGCCCTGTTGTATGCTCAAAATGTATTATACTTTATTATACCATACTAATACGTATATTGCAACACAAGCGCGATTTAAGGTACCCGCACTGGGCCCCAGTAGAACACTTTAAGCGGGCGGCAACGTGACGTTGCATCCCTTTTTGCCTTGAAGTGATAGTGCGTTAAGTTGAAGCCACTGTCTTCGCAAAAGCTATAATGAAATAACTTGCCTTTGCGAAGAAGCAAAGTATGAAATATTCATATGTTACTTCAACGCGCATAAGGGGTGGAGCGCCCCGCGCTCCCGCGCCATCTCGCACAAAACTGAACGAAATTCACCTCGCTAAAAGCGAGCATTTTGCGGTGGCGTAATAGCACACATAAATTAACATGTATTCGATTAAATCAATAATATATGCAAAATGTGTTCTACTGAGGTTAGGTGCGGGTACCCGGCATTTTTTACAAGCGCAATTTAAGAAATAAGGTTGACACGGCATTTTTGTTCGGCTATCATTGATATGGAAAGTACCCGCACTGGGCCCCGGTAGAACACTTTAAGCGGGCGCCTTCCACTCATTTTTGCGCGATATGTCGTTTGTTGTAGGAGGGACTACAACTGTGCGCCATCTCGCACAAAACTGAATGAAATTCGCCTCGCTAAAAGCGAGCATTTTACAAGTGACATTGAGCACAAGGATATAAACTCATATCCGCTATAAATGGTTGCATATGTAAAATGTGTTCTACCGGGGCCCAGTGCGGGTAACGGGGGTAAAAAGATGAAAAAGATAACAATTCTGCTTATTGTCACGGTTTTGGCGGTCACGGTAAGCGCGGCGTGCATTTTCGCCGGCTGTTCCGGGGCAAAGGCTCTGCCCGATGAAGTCACGCTGGACGACGTACTTGAAAAGGGCGGATACGAGCTGGTGTGGGGCGATGAGTTTGAAGGAAACGAGATAGATTACACCAAATGGCGTGTGGGCTATCAAGGCGGCGTGCGCAGGGCAGGCTATTATGTGGACACTCCCGATGCCGTGTTCGTCAAGGACGGCGCTCTAACCATACGCACGCAATATAAAGAAGACGGCGTTTACGGACCCGGTTGGTACACTTCTTGGGTGGACAGTGCGGTTTCCGATACCGTGGGAAACTCGATCGCGCATAGCGACGATTACGTCGGTTTCGCGGGCAAGTACGGCTACTACGAGGTGCGCTGCATCACCCCGCCTACGGTGGGCATATGGTCGGCGTTCTGGATGATGCCGGACGGCAATGCGGCGGGCATGTCTTCTGACGATCTGATAGGCACGGGCAGGGACGGTTTGGAAGTGGACGTGATGGAATCGCCCTATATGTACCAAAACGGGTCGTGGAACGTGCACGTGGTGCACGGCGAGGGCTATTCGAATACCCGCTCCGATCGCTCCGCAACCTACGAAGTGCCCGGTATGTACTCGCAGTACCACACCTACGGCGTGCTGTGGACGGAAGATGAGTACGTCTTCTATATCGACGGGCGCGAAACGTGGCGCACTTCCTACTCCCCGGACGGCGAAACGCTGGGCGTATCGCAGGTGGAAGAATACCTGTTGCTCACAGTGGAAGTGGGCGGCTACCAAGCCGAGGACGGCACCCTCCGCCCCGGCGTAACGCCGGAAAACGGCGAGGAGGTCCCCTATTGGTGCGGCAACCCCGACGATAACGACAAGACGAAAGCCTATGACTTCATAATAGACTACGTCCGCGTCTACCAAGCAGGGAGCGCGGGGCGGCAGCGTGACGCTGCACCCTTAACCGCCTTGCAGTGGCGGGGGTAAAGGACAAGCAAGACCTCTCCGCACGGCGTTGGTGAAAATAAAATATAGCGGCTGGAACTAAACGCAAACAAAGGCTCCTAGCACGGCGTTGGTGGCAATAATAAAATATGGCGGCTGGAACAAAACGCAAACAAAGGCTCCTCGCACGGCGTTGGCGGTTATAATAAAATATAGCGGCCGAGGAAAGGACAAGCAAATCACTCCTTACGGCAAAGCAAGGAGTAAAAAAGCGGCGCAAACAAAGCGCAAAAACACAACATACGGCAAATCTCGCCGAAAGGCGGTTTGTATAAAAAAGACATCCCCCCCCCATACTTACTTCAAAAATCGGGTCGCCCTTCTTGTAAGGACGGCTCGATTTTTACGCCGATATACTGCTTTTATGCCATGCAAAGAAGGCAAGTAAATATAATTCCGCGCCGACTAATTTTTACGCACTAAAAGCCATGCGAAGACGTCAAGTAAATATAATCTTGCGTTGAATCATTTTTACTTACTAAAACGCCGTGCGAAGACGTCAAGTAAATATAATCCCGTGCCGAATCATTTTTACTTACTAAAACGCCGTGCGAAGACGGCAAGCAAAAATACCCCTCTCCGCCACTTCGAGGAGGATAGGGGATGCAACGCCCCGCGTTGCCAGGGCGGTTAAGGGGTGGAGCGCCCACGCTCCCGTCCCACGCTCCTTATGGTTCGCAAGATCTGCTCATCGGCAGGGCAGAAGGAGAAGTTGGGGATTTCGTCTGCGCGAATCCACTTTATATCGTTATGTTCGAGAAGGACAGGGGTGCCCTCTGCAATTTTAGCGTTGAACAAAGTCAAGCGGATATCCACGTCGGGATAGTTATGGACGACCTCCGTAAATACGTCCCCCACGGAAATGACTATGCCGAGCTCTTCTTTGCATTCGCGCACTAACGCTTCTTCCTTCGTTTCGCCGCTTTCCACCTTGCCGCCCACGAATTCCCAAAGCAAAGCGCGCGCTTTATTTGCCGGCCTTTGGCATATCATGAATTTATCCTCGTCCCATATGAGGGCTGCCACTACTTCTACCATTGTAACCTCCGCATAAATCCCCCTCTTATTTCGTCAAACCAAAGTCGTATTGCAGATAATCGGGCAATTCGTTTTCTAACACTATATCGTAAAGGTAGGTAACGGTTGTGCGCTTCTTTGCAGGATCGTATTTTTCCTGCCTGCGCGGGTTGGTCATCTTGCCCTTGCCCACATAAGTGAAGGGCAGGACTATCCCGTTTTCTGCAGATACCTTTCTTATAAACAGGTAGGCGCATTCGCTGTTTATCTGCTTTTCAACGTCTTCTTTTGAAACGTCTGCCATGCTCTCCCATTGGAATAAGTTGGGCTGTATGAACTTATCCTTGTAATTCAGCCGCTCTTCGACAGAAGCGTCCTTCTTCAATGAAGCGAAGATGATGACCTTATTGTCATAGTAATAAGTTCCCACTTGATTGTGCTGGGGATTTTTTAAGAACTTCATCTGCACTTGGTCCATACGATAATTCTGCCACAGCTTGAATCCGACCGTATCGCCGAAATCTATAACATAGCGCGTCAATCCGTAAGATATCAGATCTTGCAGATAATCGGCAGATTCTTTGTCGAGAGTGACGTTGAGGAAGATGCGGTCTTTCTTGAACGAAGCAAAGCCCGATTTTCCTATATAGAGCAGGGCATGATCTATTTCCTCGTCACTGCAATTTTCTATTTCGCTTTTGAGCTGCAATTTGATCGCAGTCAAGTCGTTTACGCCCTTGATAAGCTGATCAAAAATTATATATTCGTGTTTTCTTACAAGCGGCAGCATTGCCGAGAGATAATTGATTAATTGCAGCTGATCTTCTGCAAATATCGGCAAGCCCTCCTCGCCTATACCCCTTAGAAAATTGCAGTAGGACACGGTCTTCTTTCCTGCGATTCTTATGCTCATAAACCTGAGCAAATCTGGGGCGCAGTCGTTGTTTATATAATCCATGTGTTTGGGCGCAAATTCCGAATTGATATACTTTTTGAAGTTGAAATAGTCCTGCTTCAAGTAAGTGAGGCTGTTGAAGTTTTCCTTTTCGATATAATCGATAATTTCCTCCTTACTCAAATCGTCGATATGTATTTCAACGCCGTATTCAGTAAGACCCAGCGCTTCGAAATTGTCCCTTACAAGCGATTGCATCAGCTTCTTTTCTATGACAAAGTTTGGTGCAAGGCTCCCCAGGGCAAAGGCGATCTGTACGCTCCTTTTATAGCTGTTTCCTATAAAGTCAAGAACGGTTACATACGGCTTGTTTTCATATTTGCGCAGCCCTCTGCCAAGCTGCTGAATGAAGATGGTCGAACTTTCGGTAGGGCGCAGGAAGAGCACCATGTTCACGCCGGGGATGTCCACGCCCTCATTTAATATGTCTACGGTAAACAAAATTTCCAGGCGAGCTTCATCGCTCTGCAAGTCGTTATACGCCCGTATTCTTTCGCCGATATCGTTTCTGCCCGTCAAATAAGCGGTATTATAAAAATCCGACATGGCTTCGCACATCATGCGGGCATGAGTGACGTTGCGGCAAAAAGCCAAGGCTTTGAGCTTCCCCTCTCCGCGGTGCGCTTCCACCTGCTGAACGATAAAGTCAATGTGATCTTCATTAGCCAGCTGAGCTATCATCCTGCGCTCTTCATTTTTTGCCAAGCCGTAATCCACCAGCTGATCTCGAATCCCGTAATACTTGAAGGGCACGACCAAATCGTTTATTATAGCGTCGCGCAAACGCAGCTCATACGGCACATTTTTATCAAAAAGTTCAAAGACGTCCTGATTATCCATGCGCTCGGGCGTAGCTGTTAAGCCGAGTAAGAATTCCGGCTCGAAATAACTTATTATCTTTTTATACGTCTCCGCCGTTGCGTGGTGGCACTCGTCGATAATGATGTAGTCAAATTCGGTTTTAGAAAATAATTCAAGGGATCTGCACATGGTCAAGTTGGTAGAAAACACAAAGTCCATGTCCATCTCCTTGCTCTTGCCGTCGAATATTCCATAGGTGACGGAGTTGCCGAAAACATCGGCGAAAGTCTCCATCGACCGCCTTAATATCGAGCCTTCATGCACGACGTAAAGCAGACGTTTGGGGTTAAAATTGAGCGCGTCGAAGGCCGCCAGATAGGTTTTTCCGCTTCCGGCAGCGGCAACTACAAGCGCCCTGCTTACGCCTATGGCGCGATAGCGATTGAGCTCCTTTAATGCACGCCTTTGCATAAAGTTGGGCTTGACTTTTGCCGCAGATATGTCGTAATCCATGTCCCAGCGCTCGATTGCAAAATTGAGCTTGTTGGAATACAGTCCGATTATATCGTTGTTTAGCTGGTGCGTTTGCGCCCATTTTTCTTCAAACTCTGCTTCAGCCTGCTTATATACGTCGGGAGTGCGCTCGAAGATGACGACGTCCCACTCGATATTTTTAAGAAGGGCATACCTTGTTATATTCGACGACCCCACGATAACTTCATAGCCGTCTTCAAATTCAAATAAATACCCCTTAGAATGATAGCCCAGCGCGGAATATTGATTATCGTGAAAGCATTCGTAATCTAAGTGACATTGAAAATTAGAATGTTCGCTTTGCAGAGCAAAAAAGCTCTTTAACGACTCTATATCGGTGAAGTTTTGGTATGTGGAAGTGATTATACGCCCTTGAGCGCCGCGTTCAACCGCCGCCTTTATATCGTTAAAGAGTAAGACCAATCCCGCCCGTTTAATAAAGCTGACAGAAAAATCAAATGCCTTACATCTTCTCAAATTTTCCTTTATTTTATCAAGAAAACACGTTTTAGTGTAATTGGTCAAAAACTGATTGGGCATAACTGCCTGCCTCCCCGGGGACAAAGGATTTAAGTAATTTTATTTTACCACATATTTAAAGCATAAGCAAGCTGCAATTTGCGCTTTTGCAAACAAAGCAAGCGCCGCTGTGATGGCGGCGCCTTTGTATTGCCGAAAGTTTTTAATAAAATGCCCGAAATTATGCAGCAACCCTTCGCCTTCGCGGTTGCTTTATTTGCTAAAAATTCGTGCGAAGACGGCAAGTAAATACACCCCGCGCCGAATCATTTTTTCTTACTAAAACGCCGTGCGAAGACGGCAAGCAAAAATACCCCTGCTTCAAATCGTTCTTACTTTAAACGCTGTGCGAAGACGTCAAGTAAAAATACCCCTCACGCCGCTTCAGGGCGGCTAGGGGGTGGAGCGTCCCACGCTCCCTAGTTGGTTTGCAGGTAAGTTATTTCGATTTTATAGCCGTTTTCCTGCAGGTTTTTAAGGGCGCGGAGATATCCGTCCGAGCGCAGGAGGAAGTACATGGTATCGTATGTGCTTACGGGCATAACGCTTACTTCCGCCAAGGCAAAGATTTTTGAAAGGTCGAGGAGAACGCCCATCATATCCCTGTTGACGGGGGGAGCTATGCGCACGGCGCGCCATCCGTCGTTGCGGGCGAGAGCGTCTTGCGGCACTTCGTCGCTGGGGCAGATGACGGAGCAGCCCTCGCTCGTGTGAGCGATGAAGGCTGTGCTGAACTTACTTAAGTCGATGTCGGCATTCTGCCCGAAGGAGCAGATGCTGAATGGTTTTTCTAATGCTTGTATTATCATATGTATCACCCTACCAAGGCTAATTATAACACAAGTTTGCATCGTTTACAAGGTTTTTTTGGTAAATTGACATAATATTAACAATACAAAACAGGGCGTTTTATTCTTTTGAAGGAATGCAAAAAGCATATTTAATGGAGCATATACCGCACCATAATGCATAAAGGCATAAGCGATAATATTAAAATAAGGCGGGTACGCAACAGGACCCGCGCTCCAGATCGTGTGCGGCGAACGCCGTAAAAGAGGTATTTACATTTATAAAGAGGTGTGTTATAATTATAAAAAAGGTTGAAGGGCGGGCGCCCTTTGACTGCGGAGGAAATTATGCAGACATTACTCACGGAAGGCGATCTTCTCGACGAAAACGGCAAACTTATCCAGGCGGGCTATTCCACCTATTTGGCAAGAAAATATGACAGGAGCAAGATAAAAGCCTCTAAACTCAGGATAAAGGAGTGGGATTATTACGCCATAACCGACGGGGAAGTCTTTCTCTGCCTCACCATTGCGGACATAGGCTATATATCCATGGCGAGCGTTTCTCTCGTGGATACGCACGCTAAGGCGTATAAAACGCAATCGGCGATAGGTCTGCTGCCGCTGGGAAAGACGGGCTTTCCTTCCGCCTATGAGCGAGGGGACGTTTCTTTGCGCGTGATGGGCAAGAAGCTCTCGTTTGTAAACGACGGCATATACCGCAGGCTTTATTGCGAATATCCCAAATTCCGCGACGGCAAAACGCTGATTGCGGACATAACGCTCTCGCAGCCTCAGCCGGAGAATATGGTCATCGCCACACCTTTTAAAGGCAATGACAAGGCATTTTATTATAACGCCAAGCTCAATTGCATGACGGCATCCGGCTATTTCGAGGTGGGCGGAGCGCGCCGCGATTTCGACCCGAGCAAATCGCTCGCCGTGCTCGATTGGGGTAGGGGCGTGTGGACGTATGAAAACACCTGGTATTGGAGCAGTCTTTCCGCCTATGTGGACGGGGAGAAGTTCGGCTTTAATCTGGGCTACGGCTTCGGCGATACGTCCGCGGCTTCGGAAAACATGCTCTTTTACAAGGGCAAGATGCACAAGCTGGGCAGGGTGAAGTTCGACATTCCCTTCCTCCCCGGCGGAGAGAGCGACTTTGAAGGGGAATGGAAGATGACGGACGACGAAGGCAGGCTGGACCTCACCTTCCGCCCGGACGTGGACAGGCGCGACGGCCTAAGTTTGGGCGTGCTGTGCACCCGCCAGCACCAGGTGTTCGGCGGTTTTTACGGCACGGCAAAGCTGGACGACGGCAGTGAAATAACATTAAACGGACAAAGGGGGTTTGCGGAAAAAGTCTATAATAAATGGTGATCCGCTGAAAAATTATGAACATTTGGCACGATTTGGATGAGAGCAGAGTTGCTCCCGAAGATTTTATTGCATGTATAGAAATTTCCAAGGGAAGTAAGAACAAGTACGAAGTGGACAAGGATACGGGTATGCTCAGGCTCGACCGCATACTCTACACTTCCACGCACTATCCGGCGAACTACGGCTTTATTCCCCGTACATATGCCGACGACGGCGATCCGCTCGACGTGCTGGTGCTGTGCAGTGAACCGCTCGTGTCCCTCTCGCTCGTGCAATGCTACCCGATAGGGCACATCACCATGATAGACGACGGCGCGGAGGACATCAAGGTCATCGCCGTGCCGTTCAAGGAACCGAATATGAATTGCTATGCGGACATATCTCAGCTTCCGCCGCATATTTTGAGCGAAATCAAGCACTTCTTCGGCGTGTATAAGCAGCTGGAAGGCAAGGTTATGACCGTGCTGGAAATATACGGAAGGCAGGATACGGACAAGGTTATAGCAAGGGCGATGGCTGAATATAAGGCTCGCTATGTAAAAGAGTAGATGACGCGTCTTGCCGTCTACCGACCTTCGCTGTGGTTGGCGGCGGGCATTGCCGTGGGTATATCCGCGGCATTTTTCTTGTCTGTATATTTAACAGCCGCCCTAACAATGCTATTTTGCCTCGCTGCCGCGATCATGCTGACCTTGAAAAAGGGTAAGAAGGAGCTCGTGCTGTTCGCCGCCGGTATGTTTTTGGGTGTGATGGCGGCCGCCCTATATACGGTTATTTTTCCTTCCGGCAATTATGCCGGGGAGATAGAGGGCAGGATTACGGACGCTTCTTACAGCAACGGTTACGGCGTACTCGCCGTCAAGGAAGGCGTTTATTCCCTTGAATTGGACAGCCTTATTGTCAACGGGGAGGAGCTGAGGGGGAAGGCGAGCCTTACTTTGCCCTTTTATGTGCGCGGGGACATGAGTATAGGCGACTATATCCGCTTTAACGGCAATTTGCAGGGCGCGCAATTTGACGCCGCGGAGTACGACAGCCTTATGTCCGCCAAGTACTGCGTATATTACACGGCGCAGGCGGAAAGCGATACGCTCGTGCTCATTTCCGGCGAGCTCACGGTTGCGGAGCAGGTGCGTTTTGCGGTAAGGAGCGCGCTTTTGGATAATTGCAACACCGTGACGGCGAACTTTTTATACGCCATGATCTTCGGCGACGTCTCCTATCTGGAATATTCCGTGGCGCAGCCCTTCCGCGATACGGGCACGGCGCACCTGTTTGCCGTTTCCGGTCTGCATGTGGCGCTCTTGTTCTATGCTTGCAGCGCAATTTTGAGTAAGATCCGCATGCCGAAAATGCTCTCCTTCGGCATAGATTGCTTTATTTTGATGGGGTACAGCGCGCTGTGCTCCTTTTCGCCGTCTGTGGTGAGGAGCGCGATCATGATAATCATAACTATAGTGTGCAAATACTCTTACGAAAAATACGACGCGCTCTCCGCCTGCGGTATCTCGGCGAGTATTCTGCTCTTGTGCGCGCCCTACTTTTTGCTCGACGCGGGATTTTTGATGAGTTACGGCGCGGTCTTCGGCATCATCGGCACGATGAAGCCGGTGGCGCGTACGCTCCGCAAGGTGATTTGGCGCCCCATTGCGGACGCAATCTCCGTCACCATATGCTCCAATTTAGGGCTGCTGCCGCTCATGTTCCTCTACTTCGGCACGGTGCCGCTCGCAACCATACCCGTAAACTTGGTCGTGTGCCCGCTCACTTCGCTCTTTTATCCCTTCCTGCTCGCCGCCACCGTCCTTACCATGATAATACCGCAATTGGGCACCCTCCTCACCGCCTTTGCCGTGCCCACCTATTACGCCATCCGCTTTGTGCAGGCGGCGGCGCAAATCCCTTCTGCGTCGATAAACGCAACATTTTCGCCGCTTTTGTGCGTATTTTACTACCCCTTGCTCGCCTGTGCTTCGGTATTCTCCCTTGCGCCTTCTTTTATCAAAAAGGTATGCGCGCTCTTGTGCCTTGCCATAGTGGTCCTCGCCTGCTTCGTAACGCTGCCTATATAAAGAATTTATAAAAATTTGCGCTTTCATATTGACAAAGAAGAATATCGATGTTATAATAAATTCGCAAAAATGCGAACAGACGGCATATAATAATGGAAATAGAATATAAGAATAAGACGGTAAAGAGGATGTGTGAGGACTATTCTTTTGCAAAGAAAGAGTTCGGCGAAAAAATAGCAAGATCGCTTGCCATGCTGATGGTGGATTTGACGATGTATAGGCACATGTCGAGTTTTTATTCCGAAGCGCGATTGCAAAAGTATCGAATGCACGATCTCGTGGGGCAAAAGAAAGGGGTCAAAAGCCTTAGGATTGATTTTGCTTACAGAATGGAATTGGAAGTATTGATAGAAGCTATAAGCGATGACGGGGAGGACAGAATAAGGATATTGGAGGTGTCGAAGCATTATGGGGACTGAATTTAATTATGCCGTGAGTGTGGGTGCAATGTTGGCGGATGATTTGCGTAATATGCACATCACTCAAACGGAATTGGCAAGCAGAATAGGCGTGTCCAAAAGTGTGATAAGCGAGATAATAAGCGGTAAGCGGAAGATGTCGCAGGCGGTTGCTTTGGCGCTTGAACCCGTGCTGGGGGTGGACGCGGACTATTGGCTGACTTTGCAGAGCCGCTATGATCTTATGCAAAAAAAGGAAGGAAGTTATCTTATAGGCGGCTTTGCGGTGATTAAAACCGCCGAAAACAGCGCCGAGCAGATAGCTTCGTGGTTTATCAACAGGGCGGCAAAGGACGCGGAAGAGGAAAAGGGCGAATATATGACCAATTTGAAATTGCAAAAAATGCTCTACCTCGCTCAAAAAACTTCCTTGAAGAAGGAATCCAAGGCACTGTTTCCGGAGGAAATACGCCATTGGAAATTCGGACCCGTCGTGACGGAAATATACGAAAAATACAAGGGGTGCGGGGCAGATCCTTTAAAGCGGGAAGAAGAGGTAAACTTAGGCGAAGCGATTGAAAGTTTGCTGGAAAGCGTATATGAAAAATACAACATGTATTCCGCGGCGGGTCTTGTGACTATTACTCATAACGACAGGGCGTGGAAGGAAAGTGAGGACGCGGAAGTCATCACGCCGGAAAGTATCTTGCGTTCTTAAGATGTCGGCGCCGTGATTGCGGCGCCGATTTTGGTTATTTACTCAAAAAGCCGTTCAGCAGCGCGCTCACCAAAGAGCGGGTTATTTCGCATACGGAGTAGGTTTCGTATTGCACGCCCGCTTTTTGCATGGCGAGCTTTTGTTTTTCCGTGACGGCGGTGTAGGGGTATACTCCGAACAAAAAGGGGTATACGGCGTATAAAAAGCGGTTTTGCTCGCCTTGCGTAAGGGCGGGGAAGAAGAAGGAGAGGCAGTCGCGCGTGGCTTGAAGAGCGTCGCCGTAGGCGCGCTTGAAGTTGACCAAATTTTCCTCGCGGCTACCCGCCTCCAGGTCGTAGAGGTTCATTGCCACGAGTTTGAGCATACGTCCGCGCCGCGAAAGGGCGGAAGCGAACGCTTCGGCAAATTCGTCCACGGTCATCGACGCATTTTCGCAGATGCGCTTTTGATCTTCCGTCCAGCAACGGTATTCGCGCTCCAGCAGGGCGAGAAAGATCTCCTCCCGAGTGGCAAAATAGTTGTATATTGAAGTGCGCGTGAACGAAGTGCGCGCCCCTATCTTGCCCAGCGTTATCTCCTTGAAGGGCATGCTGTCGTAAAGCTCGCCGCAAGCGGTGACTATCTCCTCGCGGCGGGCGCGGGTGAGCTCTTCCGAAACTATCATTATTCCGCCGCTCCCTTCGCCCAGGCGCCCGCGCCGTGGTTTACGAGCTTTCCTTTCACCCAATCGGCGGAGGGGCAAAGCTTCTTCATTCTTTTTTCCGCGCCGTCTATGCCCGAACCGCCCGAGGTGGCAAAGGGGATCACCCTCTTGCCGGCAAAGTTTGCGCTTTCCAGGAAGGTGTCGATTATGGCGGGCTCTTTATACCACCATACGGGGAAGCCGATGAATATCGTATCGTAAGGCTTTATGTCTATGTCCGCGGCTATGGGCGGGCGGCAGGTTTCGTCCTTGCTCTCTTTGGTGGTGCGGCTGGATTTGTCCATCCAATTCAAGTCCGCGGCGGAGTAGGGCGCTGCGGGCACAATTTCTTGTATGTCCGCGCCCACGCTTGAAGCTATCTCCTTTGCCGCGCGCGCCGTAACGCCGCTTGCGGAAAAGTATGTGACCAATATTTTGTGTTGCATGATATCTCTCCTTTTTTGGAATTTTTCCGCCCCTGCTCCCGTTTTTCACGCTCGCGGCGCAATCGCCTTTGTGCAAAAAACGCGGGCAGGGGTGAAATTTTCTCCCTCCGCCCGCAAATGCGAAAAATGCGGGCAGGGGCGGGATTTTGCCTTATAAACTTGCGCGGAAGATGTCCGCTATCTCCTCTTTTGTGAGCTTTTTATAGCCGCCGTCCATGATGAGGGTGCTGTTTGTGAGCCCTTCTATCATGCTCTCGCTTGCGCCCAGCTCGGTTATATTCATTACAAGTGAAAGCTCCTTCATCCACTTTTCCATCTCTTCAAGGCCGGCCTTTGCCACTTCTTCGTCGCTCTTGCCCGCGGGATCCACTCCCCACACGTTCACGGCAAAGCGCTTGAACTTTTGCACTCCGTAAGGAAGAATGTGGCGGTAGTAGGGCAAAGATACTGCCGCCAGGGTCATGCCGTGGGTGGCGTTGGTGTACGCGCCAACCGCCTGACCGAGCATATGCACCATCCAGTCGGTCGTCTTGCCGCACGCCACCAGCGTGTTCAGCGCCCACGTCGCCGTCCACATGATGTTGCTGCGCGCTTCGTAGTTTTGCATATCCTTGTTTGCTATGCGCGAAGAATGCAGCAAGGATCGCATGAGCCCTTCTGAGATGTAGTCGGACGTATTGTCGTCCTCGCCCGAAAAATATTGTTCGCATATGTGGTTGAATATGTCGTATATGCCCGCCACCATCTGATAGTGGGGCAGGGTGAGGGTGAATGTGGGATCGAGCACGGCGAACTTGGGCATGACGGAGTCGTTAAAGACGTGCCCCACCTTCATCTTGGTATCCGTATTGGTGATGACGCTGCCTGTGTTCATCTCCGAGCCCGTGCCCACCATGGTGAGCACGCAGCCCACGGGCACTATCTCGCACACGGGTTCAAAGAACTTCACGAAATATTTGTCCCAAATATCTCCCTCGCAGTTGACCGATACCGATACCGCCTTGGTGTAATCGCACACGCTGCCGCCGCCCACCGCCAGCAAAAAGTCCGCCTTGTGGGCGCGCGCTGTCTCCACGCCTTCGAGCAGTTTTTTAAGGGTGGGGTTGGGCATGACTCCCGAAATCTCCGCCACATTTTTGCCGCTCTCGCGCAAGATTGCAATCACCTTGTCGTATATCCCGTTTTTCTTTATCGAGCCGCCGCCGTAGATGAGCACGACGTTTTTGCCGTATTTTTTCAGCTCATCTTCCAAATTTTCCAGCGAATCTTTGCCAAAGTAGAGCCTTGTGGGATTGCAATAAGTAAAGTTGCCTAACATATCATCTGCCTCCGTGTTGTATTTTCTTGCAAAAAGGTCGTTGACACTCTGTCAACAAGCATAGTATACCACTTGATTGACACGATGTCAACAGGAAAACGCGGTGAGTTGCCTTGACTTTTAATGCGCGTTGTACTAATATTATTATGATTATCACGTTTAGGAGGCATTATGCAGGGCAAATACACCGCGCCTATGGATCTCATCACAACGCAAAAGGCGATCAAATTCACAAAAGACATGTTCGAGCGCAACTTGGCGCACGCGCTGGAACTCACCCGCGTATCCGCGCCGCTCTTTGTATTGAGGGACAGCGGATTGAACGACAACCTCAACGGCTACGAACGCGCCGTATCTTTCGACATACTTCAAACGGGCAAAACGGCGGAAGTCGTGCACTCGCTCGCAAAGTGGAAGAGGTATGCGCTCAGGCAGTACGGCTTCCCCGTGCACAAGGGACTTTACACGGACATGAACGCCATCCGCCGCGACGAGGTGTGCGACGCGCTGCACTCCATCTACGTGGATCAATGGGATTGGGAGAAGGTGATCACGGCGGAAGACAGGACTATGGATTACCTGCGCGACACGGTCATGCGCATATACGGCGTCATTCGTGAAACGGCGGCGCAGGTATGCGAAAAATACGACGTCCTTCACAACTTTTTGAGCGAGGAGATAACCTTTGTCACCACGCAGGAGTTGGAGGATATGTATCCTTCACTCATCCCGTCCGAGCGTGAAACGGCGTTCGTGCGCGAGCGCGGAGCCGCGTTCGTGTGCGGCATAGGCGCCCCGCTCAAGTCGGGCAAGCCGCACGACGGCAGGGCTCCCGATTACGACGATTGGGCGCTCAACGGCGACATCGTGCTCTATTATCCCGTGCTCGACAGGGCTTTTGAAGTTTCCAGCATGGGCATAAGGGTGGACGCCAAGTCGCTCTCTTCCCAGCTCAAAGCCGCGGGAGCGGAGGGCAGAGCAAAACTGCCTTACCACACGGAACTCCTCGCCGGGCGCCTGCCGCTCACGATAGGCGGCGGCATAGGTCAGTCGCGCCTTTGCATGTATATCCTCAACCGCGCGCACATCGGCGAGGTGCAGGCGAGCATCTGGCCGGAATGGGAAAGAAAGAGCTGCCTGGAAAAGGGCATAACGCTATTGTAAAGGAGATATTATGAAACTCGGTGTAGTAGGTCTGCCCAACGTGGGCAAGAGCACGCTTTTCAACGCGATCACTCAGGCGGGCGCGGAATGCGCCAACTATCCGTTCTGCACCATCGAGCCCAACGTGGGCGTGGTGGCTGTGCCGGACGAGAGACTGGACAAGCTCGCCGCACTCTATAACAGTAAAAAAGTCACCCCCACCGTGCTCGAGTTCGTGGACATCGCAGGGCTCGTCAAGGGCGCTTCACACGGCGAAGGCCTAGGCAATAAGTTCCTCTCGCACATACGCGAAACGGACGCGATCGTGCATGTGGTGCGCTGTTTCGACGACGAAAACATCACGCACGTGGACGGCAGCGTAAATCCGCTCCGGGACATCGAAACGATAGAATACGAGCTCATCTTCGCCGATATGGACACCGTGCAAAAGCGCAGCGCCAAGGCGCGCACCGCGGCAAAGGGCGGGGATAAAAAGTACGCGTGGGAGGCGGATTTGCTCGATTCCGTCTATGCCAAGCTCGAACAGGGCGTCCCCGCGCGCATGATGGACTTCAACGAAGAAGAGCGCGAGGTGGTGGATAACTGCTTCCTGCTCACCGAAAAGCCCGTCATATACGCCGCCAATATCGCGGAGGACGAAATAGGGCAGCCGGACAACGATTACGTCAAGGCGGTGAAGAAGTACGCCGCTGAGCACCGCTCCGACACCATCGTGCTCTGTGCCAAAATAGAAGAAGACCTAGCCGGCATGAGCGAAGAGGACAAGGAGATGTTCCGCGAAGAGCTCGGCTTGAAGGAGAGCGGACTCGACGTACTCGTAAAGGCGTGCTATAAACTGCTCGGACTCATCAGCTACCTCACCGCGGGCGAAAAAGAAACGCGCGCCTGGACGATAAAGGAGGGCACCAAAGCCCCTCAAGCCGCCGGCAAAATTCACAGCGATTTCGAAAAAGGCTTTATCCGCGCCGAGGTCGTGGATTGGCGCACCCTGCTCGAATGCGGCTCCTATACCGCCGCCAAGGAAAAGGGCAAAGTGCGCAGCGAAGGCAAAGACTACGTCGTAAAAGACGGCGATGTCATCCTCTTCCGCTTCAACGTCTGAAGCGCGGCAACGTGGGACGTTGCATCCCCGATGGCGGGCGCAACTACTGCGCCCCGAACAGATATAATGGGAATAGTCGCTTCGCAGATATAAGCGGAATATGATTCTCCGAAGAACCCAAGCAACGCATTTTGCGGAGAGCGGCAGCGGAATATAAAAACAACAAACAAAAATAAAAATGTAGATTTGAATTTTAATATTATAACTATTAGGAATAAGCCCCGTGCGGGCGAGGAAAGGAACATGGACTACAAAAAACTTTTGGCGGACACCGTTATAATCGAGGGGGTAGAGAGCGAGGAGATAGCTTCGCAAATAGTCCCTTCAAAGGACAAGGCGCACGGCGACTATTCGCTGCCTTGCTTCCGTTTGGCAAAGCAAGCGGGCAAGAACCCCGCCGAGCTTGCCAAGGAAGTTGTGAACAGGATAGGGTGCTATAATTTTCTGGAAAAGGCGGAGGCGGTCGGTCCTTTCGTCAACTTCACCCTCAACAAGCAGGCATACGCCAAAGAGGTGCTGGAAAAGGTGCTCTCCGCCGGCGAATTTTACGGAAACAGCGATATCGGCAGCGGCAAGACGGTGTGCATAGACTATTCTTCCGTCAACATCGCCAAGCCCTTCCACATCGGGCACCTGCTCAACACGGTGCTGGGCGCGGCGCTCTACCGCCTTCACAAAAAGGTGGGCTACCACACGGTGGGTATCAACCATCTGGGCGATTGGGGTACGCAATTCGGCAAGCTGATAGTGGCATACAAATTGTGGGGCGACGACAAGGACATAGAAAAGCGCGGAGTGCGCTCGCTCGTGGACATCTATGTAAAATTCCACAAGGAAGCGGAAAAAGACCCCTCCCTCGACGATCAGGCGCGCGCTTGGTTCAAGAAGATAGAAGACGGCGACGAAGAAGCCCTCTCCATCTTCAACCGCTTTAAAAAATCCACGCTGGAAGAAGTGGAGAAGATATATAAGCGCCTCAACGTGACCTTCGATTCGTATGCGGGCGAGAGCTTTTATAACGACAAGATGCAGCCCGTGCTCGACCTTCTCACGCAAAAAGGCTTGCTCGTGGACGACAACGGCGCAAAAATAGTGCGTTTGGGCGACGATATGCCCCCCTGCCTATTGGTGCGTTCGGACGGCGCCACGCTCTACGCCACGCGCGACCTCGCCGCGGCGTTCTACCGTAAAAAGACGTACAACTTCAATAAGTGCCTCTATGTGGTGGCAAGTCAGCAAAATCTGCATTTCAGGCAGTGGTTCAAGGTGCTCGAACTCGCGGGCGAGGAGTGGTATAAGGACCTCTATCACGTCGCGCACGGCATGGTTTCGCTGGAAGAAGGCTCCCTCTCCACGCGCAGCGGCAACGTCGTCTACCTCGACGACGTGCTCAACATGGCGGTGAGCAAGAGCAGGGAGATAATCAAGGAAAAATCGGAAGATCTCCCCAACCCGGACGAGGTGGCGGAGCAGATAGGCGTGGGCGCGGTCATCTTCGGCGTGCTCTACAACAACCGCATAAAGGACATGACTTTCAGCTACTCCCGCGCACTCAACTTCGACGGCGAAACGGGCCCCTATGTGCAGTACACCCAAGCGCGCTGCCGCTCGCTCTTGGAAAAGTGCGCCTACCCCGACTGCGACCCCGACTACTCCGGCATTGCGGGGGAAGAGGCGGGCGAAGTGCTCAAATTGCTCGATTCCTACCCGGACGTCATCCTCTCGGCGGTGGAAAAGTACGAACCTAGCTACCTCTCCCGCTTCCTCGTGGACCTCTCGCAAGCCTTCGGCAAATTCTACCTTGCCTGCAACATCGCCAAAGCGCCCGACGCCGTGCGTAAAGCCCGCCTCATGCTGGTAAAAGCCGTGCAGGGCGTACTCGTGGACGGGCTCTCCCTCCTGGGCATCAAAGCCCCGGAAAAGATGTAACCGCAAAAAATGCTATCTTGCAACTTTGCGTAAGCCTGATTTAGTTAGAAGGCTTTTCCGCGCGAAATGAGGCGAGTTGAAATTTGTGATCGTTATGCGGATATTATCAATTGTGTAAAGACTGCAGCGAGCACAGAAAGCTAATAATGTACTTAGAAAGTTTTATTGAGGGGAAAGTGTAATTATGCCAAAGAAAGAAGAAAAAACAAAAGACATATCGTTGGAAACAGTGCTTTGGAATTGCCGTGTGGCGCTGAGAAATGTCGGTAGCATGGAAAAAAAGAGGGACGCTGTTATCTCTTTGTGCTTTTTGAACTTTGCGAGCATAAAGTTTGAGCGCCGCCGCCAAGAAATCATCGACGAATACGGCGATATTCCCGTGTTTTTAGAAAAAGTATCCTTTTACAATGCGGAAAACGTCTACTATTTAGATGAGCACTGTCGTTGGAGTTATATCGTTAAAAATGCCGGTGCGGACGACATTGCCGTAAAACTCGACAAGGCATTGGCGGACATCGAGGCAAAGAATCCGCCGCTCAGAGGTGCATTGCCTCAACAACTATTTGTTTCGCTCAATGCCGACAGGGCGGCAATGAAGTCGCTCATCGACGAAGTCAACAAACTCAACGAACAGAGATTTAAGGAAGAAGACCTCATAGGCAGGGTATATGAATACTTTCTGCAAAATTATGCCGCCTCCGGCACTAAGGAGGATGGCGAATTTTACACGCCTGCTTGCGTAGTTGAACTCATCACCGAACTTATAGAGCCGTTCGACGGCACCGTATATGACCCCTGTTGCGGTTCGGGAGGCATGTTTGTGCAGAGCATGCGTTTTGTGGATATGCACAAGGGCAATCGCAAAAAGGTTTCCGTCGTCGGTCAAGAATCGAACGCCGATACTTGGCGCCTTGCAAAGATGAACTTGTCTATCCGCGGTATCTCCTGCGATTTAGGCGAGAAGAATGCCTCTACATTCACAGAAGATTTACATAAGGACAGAAAATTCCGCTATATTATGGCAAACCCGCCCTTCAACCTTAAAAACTGGCGCGGAGAAGATGAATTGAAGGACGACCCCCGCTTTAAAGGTTGGGGAGCCATCCCGCCCGCTTCCAACGCCAACTATGCGTGGATCTTGCATATGCTCTCTAAAATGGACGAGAGCAACGGCATTGCGGGCTTTTTACTTTCAAACAACGCATTTAACTCCGGCGGCGGTAGCAATGAAAGTTCCGAAAACCCCGAATATATCATACGCAAGCAACTTTTAGAGCGCGACAAGGTAGAAGCTATCATCGTCCTCCCCCGCGATATGTTCTATACGACGGATATTTCCGTATCTCTTTGGATTTTGAACAACAACAAAAAGACGCATGAGCTCAACGGCAGGCAGTTGCGCGACAGGACGAATGAGGTGCTGTTCGTAGATCTGAGGCGCTGGGATGAGAATTCCGAAGAATACGTCCTCGATAAAAATAAGAAAAAGAAGAAAACCGTCCTTTCCCGTGCGCAGATCGAAAAAATACGCGACCTCTACTTTGCATGGCAGAGCGTTGATAGAACCGACTATCACGATGTTCCCGAATATTGTAAGGCGGTGAAAATGGATGGTGAAAACGGCATCCGCGCCAATAATTATGCGCTCACACCCAGTAAATATATCGAGTTTATCGACCACGACCTCGATATCGATTTCCCCAAGGAAATGGCGCGTATTCAGCGCGAAATGAAGGAAGTCATCGAGCAGGAAAAGCAGTCGCAGCAGCTTTTGATTAAGGCATTTGAAGGTATCGGATATGGCATTGAGTAAATACAAGTTGGGCGATTTGATTGAGCTGGTCGAGGAGCCAAATGCCGACCTGTCATTTGGAGAGCGAGATGTCAGAGGTATGACAATCACAAAGCAGATTATTCCCACAAAAGCAGATACTTCCAGAGCTGATTTATCTAAATATTGGGTTGTCCATCCAAATTGCTTTATTTATAACCCTCGGACTCACGGTAAAAAAATTGGTCTTGGTTTTAATGATACAGACAGTAGCTTTATTATTAGCTGGAATAATACGGCCTTTAAGATTAAAGATAGTGCAAATTCATTGATTTTACCGCATTATTTGTTTTTGCATTTTAATAGAGAAGAATGGGATAGGAATGCTTGCTTTTGTTCGTGGGGCAGTTCTACGGAAGTATTTTCTTGGGATGCATTATGCGATATGGAGCTTGAGATTCCGCCGATCGACGTGCAGCAAAAGTATGTGGATATTTATCGCGGCATGGTGAATAACCAAAAGGCATATGAGCGCGGCTTAGACGACTTAAAACTCGTCTGTGACGGCTATATCGAAGACCTGCGCCGCAAATTACCTTCCGAACCGATAGGGAAGTATATTAAGCGTTATGATTTAAGAAATGGGAAACATGGTACACAAAATGTAATGGGTATTAGTGTGTATAAGGAATTTAGAATACCTACATCAAAAGTCAATGTTGACGAGTTGTCAAATTATAAAGTTTGCAAACCGAGACAAATTGCTTTTGTTCAAACTACACACAACGAAAAAGTATTCGCATATGCGTTTAATAATACTGATAGAGATATTGTTGTTTCATCTGTAAATGAAGTTTTTTCTACAGATGAGCGAATGATATTGCCAGAGTATCTTTGTTTGTTTTTTAATAGGAAGGAATTTGATAGGTATGCACGCTTTCATTCATGGGGGTCTGCGCGTGAAACATTTACTTGGACGGATTTACAAGAAGTTAAAATCCCCATTCCTTCTATTGAAGTGCAAAAATCGATAGCAAACATACTAAAAATTTGCAACACACGCAAGGAAATCAATGAAAGGTTAAAATCGCAGATCAAAGCCATCTGCCCGATTTTAATCAAAGGATCCTTAGATGAAGCAAGGTAATTTATAAAGGGAGAAATGATGAATACAACCGAATTAACAGAGTACATAAAAAATTATCTAGAAAACGACAGAACTCGTAGCGCAATCATGCTTACGGGTGAATGGGGGTGCGGTAAAAGCTATTATATACAAAATATCTTAACTAACGAACTCAATAAAAATAATCAAGACCTTGCAGTTGTTTCCCTGTATGGGATAAAATCAATAGCTGACTTAAATAAAAGCATATATTTAGAACTTCGCGCAAAAAAAGCAATTAAAAAAATATCGAACAAATTTACAAACGGCAATAACAATAAGTCAGGTAAGTTCTATAAAATAAAGGCTTGGTTTAAAAAACACGGCAAAGAGGTCGCAAGTGGCACACTTTTAGTTGGTAAAACAATAGTTAAAGGCGTTGCGGGATTTTTTAATGTGCCTGTGGAGTATTCCGATAAAGATTTAGAAAGATTGTTTGCTTCAATCAATTTGGATAATAAACTAATTGTTTTAGAGGATTTGGAGCGATCGGGAATAGATATTATTGAAATAATGGGTTATGTGAATAATCTCGTAGAGCAAGACGGCATAAAAGTTCTTTTAGTCGCGAATGAGGATGAAATTATCAAGTATGAAGATAATGAGCAACTAGATAAAGAGAATGAGAAAAAAGCAATAAAAGTTCCCACGAGTAAGTCAAGAGAATATCTTCGTATAAAAGAAAAAACGGTTAGCGATACGATACCGTTTTATGCAGATTTAAATTCTTCTGTTGAGAATTTAATAAAATTATTTAATAGTAAACTATCGGATGAGGCTCTTAAAACAAAAACAGCGGATGGTATTCCTCTTATTGTGGAAGAGATTGCCTGTGTTATGTTGGATGTAAAATGCAGTAATTTTAGAGCATTATTATATTCATGTCAAAAGACATTAGAGATGTTTTTGAAAGGCGGTAAAGATTATAATATCCAATATTTCATGAATATTTTGTGTTCAAATACGGCATTCGCGCTAAAATTGAGTCAAAATAGCAATTTGAAGTGGACGGATAATTTAAAATCGCCGACTGAACTTGGCAGTTATAAGTTCCCCTTATACAAGTGCTGTTATGATTATATGAAAACGCAGTATTTTGATCGCGAGCAATTTGAAAAGGACGAAGAAGCATTTATTAAACAAAAAGATTTTGACGTAAAGCAAAAAGATCTGCAAGGCGCATTGGATATATTATATAATTTTTACGAGCTAACGGAAACAGAAACTTCCGATGCTGTGAGAACGATATATGGGTACCTTACAGAAGACGTAAGTTATTTTCCGCTAACGCAATATGGCAAATTAGCAAATTATTTGATTGCGGTTCGCCAATGTGTAGATGATGAAAAGATAATTGACGATTGTAAAGAACAAATACTCAAGAAAACACGCGGAATAGTGCTCGATAGTGTAGCGATATACGATTTAGCCTATCATAATGGTATAGAATTGTGGACAGCAGAGCAACGCGATGAGTACAATAAATTCATGGAAGAATTTTTAGGTGGTATAAAAGCAGATGACATCGATATTTCAGATGATATTTCTTCGCCCCAAGATATTCAAAAACTTGTTAAAAATATTCGCGCGAATAGTTCAAGATATATAGGACGGCAAAACTTTGCACAGCAACTTGATATCGATGGATTATTAAAGACATTGCCGAAATGCAACGCAAAAATCATCCGTGAATTACGCGGCACCATTTTGGGTGTTTATAGTTCTATTAACATAAAAGAGTTTTTAAGCGGGGATAAATTGTCACTAGTTAAACTTAAAGAAGGAATAGGAAAATTGCTTGCCGAAAATAAAATTGACGATAAAGTTAAAAAACTACAGCTTGAATGGTTTGTTAGCAATTTAAGCGATATTATTCAAAGACTGGAATAGAGGAACGATTATGGACTATCATTTTGTAAGAGGGAACTTTACGGAAGCGGAGCTTGAAAAGGCAATTATTGAACTTTTCAAACAGCAGGGATATACCTATCTGCACGGCGATGAAATTCATCGGCGGTTTGATAATGTACTTTTATATGATGACCTAAACGCTTTTTTGTTAAAAGAGTATCCCGATTTAACGCCGTCAGAGCTTCAAAAAATTGTCAGCAGAATTGACAATCTCCCTTCTATTCCGCTGTACGAGGGCAACCGCGATACATACCGCATTATCTCCGAAGGGTTCGACTTTATGAGGGAAGACTCTTCAAAAATCGGCATCCATATCAACTTTATCGATTTTGAACATATCGAAAATAACTGCTTTAAAGTCGTCAATCAATTTGTTGTGGATGACGGGCATACGCGAATCCCCGATATGCTCATCTTTATCAACGGGATACCCGTGGCGATTTTTGAATTCAAAACCGCCATCGAAGAGGGTAAAACGGTGCATGACGCATGGGAGCAAATTACCATTCGTTATGCGCGCGATATTCCTGCGCTACTTAAATATACGGCTCTTTCCGTCATATGCGATGGTGCAAATACCCGCCTCGGCACGATTTTCACGCCGTATGAATTTTACTATTCTTGGAACAAGGCAAACGAACAAGACACTGTTTCCAACGGTATTAGTTCGCTGTTCACCATGGTCGAGGGCGTCTTTGCAAAAGACAGAGTACTGAGTATTCTGCGCGATTTTATATTCTATCCGGACGATAGTAAAAAGCAGCAGGCAATCATCTGCCGCTATCCGCAGTTTTTTGCCGCCAATAAGATGCTTGCCAACATCGAGCGGCATAAAAAACCGCAGGGCGACGGCAAAGGCGGCATTTATTTCGGCGCGACCGGGTGCGGAAAAACTTATACAATGCTCTTTTTGGCGCGCCTTCTCATGCTGCGGAAGAGCGATGTATTTCATAATCCGACGATAGTGCTCATAACTGACAGGGAGGATCTCGATACGCAGGCATCCAAATTGTTTGTTACGGCTAAAAAATATTTGCACGACGAGAACGTGCGCAGCATTGAATCGCGAGAGGACTTGCGGGAAACGCTGCATAATCGTGAAAGCGGCGGCGTATATATCACCACTATACAAAAGTTCTGTGAGGGGATTGGGAAATTATCTGAAAGGAGTAATATCATCTGTATTTCAGATGAAGCGCACAGAACGCAAACGGGCATTGGGGCCAAGCTCAAAAAGACGGATAAGGGTGTCTTTACCTCCTACGGATTCGCCGAATATTTACACAGGAGCATCCCCAATGCCACATATTGCGGCTTTACGGGAACGCCCATCGATGAGGCAATCGCCGTTTTCGGGGATATCGTTGATTCCTATACTATGAAGGAGGCGAGCGATGACGGCATTACCGTGCGCATCGCCTATGAGCCGCGCCTTGTCAGGGTGATTTTGTCCGACAAGGACGCAAAAGAAATTCAACAATATTATAATCGCTGTGCCGAACAGGGCGCGAACGAAGAGCAAATCGAAGAAAGTAAGCGCGCGATGAGTCGAATGACTGCTATTTTAGGACACCCCGAACGCTTGAAAAGACTTGCCGCAGATATTGTTTCGCACTATGAAACGCTGTGTGCGGAAAAGCCGGAGATCGTGCAGAAAGCTATGATAGTATGTGCCGACAGAAAACTGGCTTTTCGCGTCTATCAGGAAATTGCGCAGCTTCGCCCCGAATGGACTGTTCCTAAAAAATGCGAAGATGAAAGTAGATTCGCGGCTGAGGAACTGGAACAACTGCCGGAAGTTGCAAAAATCAATCTTGTTGCAACTCGCGGTGCAGACGATGAGAAGGAGCTGTTTGAATTGTGCGGAAGCAAAGAGCATCGACAAAAGCTGGACGAGCAGTTCAAGGACAACAATTCAAACTTCAAAATCGCAATCGTTGTTGATATGTGGATTACAGGTTTCGATGTTCCCTCTCTCGCGGTCATGTATATAGATAAGCCGTTGCAAAAGCATACTTTGATCCAGACGATTTCCCGTGTAAACAGAGTATTTGAGGGCAAAGATAAGGGGTTAATCGTCGATTATATCGGCATCAAAGCCGAAATGATGGAAGCGATCAAAATTTATGGCGGTCCGCAGGAAAGCCCCGTAGATGAATTGGAAATATCCCTGGGAATATTCCGCAATCATCTCAAATTGATCGATGATTTGCTGTGCAATTTCAAAGCCGCAAAGTTTTTTGAAGGGGAGCCTTTGGAACGGCTCATGTGCCTCAATTTGGCGGCAGAATATGTGCAGGCGTCCAAGGAGATGGAAACACGGTTCATGACGCTTTCGCGCAAGCTGAAGGCGGCATACAATATCGTATTCCCTTCAGGGGAACTTACCGAAGCGGAAATTGCAAAGGCACAATTTTATCTGGCGATACGTTCCATAATCTACAAGCAAACGAATGGTGACGCTCCCGATGCCGAAATTATGAACAAGGTGGTAGAAGGCATGGTGCAAAAAGCAATATCATGCACCGGTGTGGAGAATATAGTCGATGCAAACAAATCAATCGATTTATTCAGCGAGGACTTTGAAAAGCAGCTCGGCGCCATTAAGTTGCCCATCACTAAATTCAATGCTCTCATTAAATTGTTGCGTAAAGCGATCATCAGTTACGGGCGTGTGAATAAGGTCAAGTCCATTGAGTTCGACGAAAGGTTACGCAAAGTGGTGGAAATTTACAATACCCGTGATAAATTGGTGTTTACAAGTGAGGTCGTTTCAGATTTTATCAACGACCTTTCCGATGAGTTGCTGCGCATTTTTCATGACTTGGAAAAGGATAAGACTTCGTTTGAGGCGATGGGAATATCCTACGAAGAAAAAGCGTTCTATGATATTTTGGTAAAAGTACGCGATGAACACGGGTTTGTGTTTGACGATAAAAAGTGTATTTCTTTGGCAAAGGAAATAAAAAAGCTGGTAGACGATAAAGTGCAATATGCCGACTTTTTTAATCGCGACGACATCAAAAATCAACTTAATATGGACTTGACGGTATTACTCTATAAAAACGGCTATCCCCCCGAATGGGATGAGGAAGTTTTTGATAAGGTAATGGAGCAGGCGGAAAATTTCAAAAAGTACAATTAAATAAGAGGTGGTGTCTATAAAAACGAGTGACAGTAGTTTCAAGCGGCACTTAAACGTACCCGACATAAAAAATAAGTAGACTTTCGTGAGCAACTTGTCAACGCAAGCGCCGCCGAGGGAGATCTACTTGAATATAGAATAGCAGACGGCAAGTGCTTTGTCAAGGGAATGCAAGCAGCAGGAGTATTGTGGTGATAAAAAGTCAATAACGGCAGAACCGTTTATTGCATTATGGTATTCAGCCCGCTCGAAAATCCGCAAAAAAGCGCCCCGAAAAGGGCGCGTTTTTTATAGGTTGTAAAAGGGCGGTTTGCCCTAAAAAAAGCGGTTATATTTTCGTCGAGCGAAGCTCAAAGATATTTAATCATTTTGTAGTAGCGTGAAGAATAATAGTTATCTCCGCGCGCGTCATGCCCTGTAACAAAACGAATAAATTCCATTCTATTGTAAAGATTTAGAGCTATTTTGTTTTCGCAATACACCGAGAGCACGAGATTTTTGTCGTTCCGATCTCTTCCCGCCTCGCGGAAGAGGTTATTCAGCAACAATTTAGAAAACCCTTTTCTTCTATACTCTTTATCCACGCACACATCATTGACATAAAAGTTATTTCCTATTGAGTCGTTGAAAGTGTCCGCTACGCTTTCTATGGCAGAGGCGTAAGAGGACGGACGTTTTTCTTGAGGGAAGCAGGATTCAAGTGCAGCCCTGGCTTTTTCCCAATTAGGAAGGGAATCGTATAAAGTTGCTACGGCAATAATTGTTCCGCGGCCGTTTTTATCGTCCGCAAGCCGTAAAAATCTGACATATTTTTTTGCGTATACCGAATAGCTTTTGTCAAACAGCTGCTTTATAACTTCAACGGCGGTATCTTTATCTCCGTAAAGTTTTTTGTTCAAACGCTCATCCGCATAATAGATCAAGGTGGCGGTCTTGTCGTAATCAGCCTTGTCCTTAAGCGTTTCGTAGGTGTATTTATTATTGGAATTATATGCCGAGTAGGGAACGATAAAGGGGTTCAGCCAAATGCTGCGCTTGCCTTCTTCCGCATCCGGAACGTGCAAGCAGCGTTTGATATTGGGTACGCAATAGTATAATTCGCCCACATTCAAAGATTCGTTGGAAATTATCTTTATCTGCACAGCCTTACCGTCTTTGCCGAAGTTGACGGAAAGGTAGTAATATTTAAAGCCGTCTTGAGAAAGCACCGCCTGTGAGCAGGTCCCCAATATGGGGGCTATGGCGTCTTCTATGACATAACGAGAGGCAATCGAGCCGTCTTTCAAATAGGAAAGATAATTTATAATGGCGCCGTACAAATCGTCGGCAGTGCCGCCGTTTGCTTCTTGCAATGAGGACAAGCAGGATACCACGGCGTTTTTCAAAGAGGAAAAACTCTCCTTATCAAAGAGTTCGCGCCTGCCCGTCAAATCGTAAAATTGCTCGTTGGAAACGGTGTTGCGCCTGCAAATCCTGTCGTTTAAAGCGTCAAGCATATTAAACGAAGCGTTAACTTGATTGCACAGCTTGTCAAAGTCGTTTTTACCGCGGATCGAAGTGATGTCGCACAATGCAGTATAATCGAAATAATCCGGGTATTTAATGGACTTAGTCTTTTCGTAGAATTCCGTAAATAACGGATTTTTGCCGTCGTATACCGATGGTTCCGAGCCTTTGCCCAGGGTGCGTTCTTTAAAGCTCTTATAGCAAGAGAGGGCGCTTTCTTTAAAGTTATATATAAACGCGTTGGTATTTATTAGTTTGTTTGCGGCGTAAAGAACCTTTTGATCTCGGTCGATCTTTCTTGCAAGCGTTGCCTGTAAGTCGGCGATAACTTCAGGTATGGAATCCAGCGATTGAGGAAAAGAGAAGCTCACCTTATTTGTTGACAGCAAGCTTGAAGCCAGCAAGATCAATGCCCGCACTTTGCAATGAGTTATATTGTTGCGGTTGCGCATAAGCAGACCGTGAGAGGGGTCTGCTATCAAATCGTAATCTTGAGATAAAGTCTTGGCGCGTTCGCCGAAACGTTTGGAAAAAGCGTTTTTCACCGTTTCGTAATCCAACGAATTGTCGTTGAAAAGGAAGGTGAGCAGCTCATAAACGCCCACTTCTATCAACAAGAAGATGATAATTTCATCCCACCTGGTTATGTAAGAGCCGCAAAATTGATTGAACAGCTCGCTGTACTTGGCGCTATAAGCCCACAGGATCTTGTTTTTGCATTCTATGGTAAGGGAATCGGAAATGACGAGAGCCAAGTTTTTAATATATTTGTTGTTTATGAAAAAAAAGTTTCCGAAAAAGCTCTTATCTTCCAATCCCGCTATGTCGAAAGCGCGAAGCTGCAACAGCAAGTCTTCCACCGCAGAGCCGCCGGAAATATACAATATTCCTTCATGCCTGTCTGCTATGGGAGTATTGGAAAAAATCGCGCTGAAGTCCGCCGAATAATGCAAATGCACATATTTTGCGGTGATGAATTGCGTTTTCGTCTTGTCTTTTTCCAAAAGTTTGGGGTCGGTAAGATCTATGCCGTAAAGATAGTAAGGATCGCCGTTTATGAACAGCATCAAATCTTTTAAATCGATTTCTTCGCCTAAGTAGGTCAATTTTGCGCATTGCAAGCCGCACTTGTTTGCGGGGATGCCCGTTTCGCCGTCCGGCGAGCGATCGTAAAAGGACACCTTGGCTTGATTTAAAAAGGGGAAGGCGGCAAAAAACGAACACATATTGTCAAACTCGTATTTAGGGTCGAAACGCGAAGAGAGTATCGATTGCTTCAATAAAAAGATAGTCTTGCTCAAGTCGTTTTCCAAGGCGTTGAGGTTGAAAAATTTATTTAAGCCCAAGCGAGACAAAAAGCCGTTGCTGTCATCCACCTGCATGTTTAAAAGAGCGTTTTCCACCAGATCGAAGTCCATTTTCTCGGAAGAATAACAGCTGTCGAACATGCTGTAAAGGCGCACCATCACAGCGGAAAATCCGCTTATTTCCCTGCGGCGATCGTCCGAAGAAAGACTTTCCAGATTTTTCTTGAAATGCGCAAATTTTACATACGCAAGAAAAATACTTAAATAAAGGGTATTTTTCACATATAAAAGATATTGCGTCTTATCGGAAAAGTCGGGGTCGGCGCCGAAAATAATATTGCGCAAGTTTTCATCGCCGATGAGCAAGCGTATGGTATCTCGGCGGGAACTAAAAGGTTTTTCGGCGGCGGTCATTCTTTTACAAGCTCCTTGGCAAGCAGTTCATATTTTTTCATGGCTTCTTCTTCGTCCTGTTCGATTTTCCTATTCAATTTTTGTTTGAGTACTAAATTCGCCTCTTCGAACTTGAACATTCGAACTTCGCCTATTCCGCCTTGATCGAGCAGGGCGGTGTTTATGGTGTCGTTATTTTTTTGCGCGGCAAAGGTAAAGCGCTTTTTTATAAGCGACAGGATGTCGGTGATGTTGTAATCCGTTCCCTCAGCCGAAGGAACCGCATTGGGGACTACTATGTACTCCTTATTATCAAAACACTTTTTCTTTGCCAAAAATTCTTCCGTGCCAAAGCGGAACTGGCCGGTAATTCGCAGTGCGAGCACTATCTTATGAGATATCCTCAAAGCCACGTCAGAAGAGAGCTGCCCGCCTGCGGGGTTATCCATCACAAGAGCGGAGCAGCCTGCAGCTTTCAGCGCGGAAACAAAGGGATTTAACGAAATGTTTTCTCCGTCATAGTTGCTCCCTTGTCCCAAGGTTTCGTTTGAATGGGCGGAAACGAACAATACGGAATCTATCTTATCCAGCCCGAACTTGTCGCCCACGGCGTACATCTTGCTATACAGCGTCTTGGGCGAATCGAGGGGGTTGAGATATGCAGAGGGGTTTTTTAATATCTTTATCGCGTCAAGTTTGGACGGATTATAGGATTCGTCGGAAAGGAGCAGGTAGGACAAGCCCTTGCTGTCTATGTCTAAATCCATTACCACGATCGGATGTTCGCTTGTAGCATTTAGCTCCTTGGCAAGAAAGGAGATAGTGTTATAAAGGATAGAAGAGCGCCCTGCGCCGCCTTTATAAGAAAAGAAAGATATCGTTTTCATTTTTTCCTCCGTATTTTATATATCTATCTGCTTGCGATGGTTTCTATCAAAGCGGTTTTAAACGCTTCCGAAAGGATGGTTTTCCCCGTTTCATCATTGCTTGTGAGTTTTCCGTCTCCGTACAACCTTTTTGCCACGGGCCCCAAGGAGTCCATCTTGGAAAGGTTGAACAGCAGATGGAGCAAGGGGTCGTCGTTTATTGCGTCCTTTACCGATTGCAAATATTCCGCTCCGCCTACTGCCGCTTTGAGCGCCAAATCTAATCCCTTGTCGAAATATTTATCCAAAGTGCTCTTTAAAAGAGCTTCGAATTTGTCTTGCAGGATGGCGTCCACAAAGTCAAGCAACTCTTTATCCAAAGGAGAGCGGCTGTTTTCCGCCTCTTTCACTTTGGCTTCCCACTCTTCATCTTTTTTCTTCAGCGCTTGTTCTGTTTCGTCTTTAAGTTTTTTGATCTCCCTGTTTTTCTTGTTCAGCTGAGCTTTTTTGTTGTCCGCGTCCAAAAAGCCCTGCTCGTATTGTGAATAGTATGCGTAGAAGGAGTCGAGAGCGTATATATAGTAGAGGTTGTTGTTTACGCTGAAGCTCTCTTTAGTCCAAAACCATTCGCCGTCCGCCTTGTTTTCCAGGATCCACACCAAATTTTCACGCATTTCTTTTTGCGGATACTTGATAATGTAGTTGGAAATCAAGTTGTAGGTGTTGCAGTAGAGGGGCACCAGATCGTAAGTGGAGATACTGCCTGCTTTACGCCAGGCTTGCATTATTACGCTTTCTTCAACGGGGCACTTGTCTTCGCCCAAAGAAAAAGAGTCTATCAAGTCTTCCTGCCTGCGGTCGCGATAGGATATATATATCTTTTTGATATTGGTAAGAGCAAACTGTATTGATTGATAGATACTCGACTTGCCCACGCTTGAATAATCGTCGTCAATGCCGGCGTTTATCAGAATTGCAAAGGTGAACAGGGAATTCATGATGTAGTTGTTTTTGCCTTTCCCTATGGTGTCTATCGAAATGCGATGCAGTTCTTTATCCACATAGTCAAAGGCGATATCCACGCCGTTTTCTTTAAGCTTTGTGTCTATGTATCTGCCGGAAGAAGCGGTGTATTCACGCAGCGTATTCAGCGCCGCCGCATTCTTTTCAAAAAATTCGTTATTGGCATTGAACTTGTATTTGCGCAGCTTATCGGCGTCGCTTATCTCGCTCAGCAAATCGGCAGAGATAAACGAGGGTTGCTCTCCCGTATCTTTGTAATCGTATAGGTCTTCTAAAGAGTTGTATATCGAAATGAAGGCGTTGGTGCCGTAATATGTGTAATACAGCGAAGTTTCATATTCGTTTGCGTCGTTTTCTTTAGGCTTTTGAAACGCCCAGCCTCTGCACACCACGTCCGTGCTTACGCCTTTGCGAGCGGAGGGCTTGCCGTCTATCAAGAATGTATAGGGATGGTCTAAGGGGAGGGCGGCGCCGTTGAGCATATTTACTGCGTCTATGATAAACGCTTCCGTGAGCTCTCTCAACTCTCGGAAAGAAGTCACCTTCCTTCCGCGTATCGAAAGCGCTTTCATGTCGGGCTGCTTACCTGTGTTTTTCCTGAATAATTCGCTCTCCAAAAGGTCGTCGCGCAAGTCTACCAACGTGGATACCAATTTCGAAGCGGTTTCTACCGATGTCGTTATCTTGTAACTGTCGTCCTGCCAATAGGGTTTTGCGTCGCAAACGAAACCTTCATCGGTGTAAGCGTTTGCAAAAACTTTTTCTATCGTTCCGTAATATACGTCGAGATAGTCGGCAAGATCCACGCCCAAAGATTTTATTTCCAGCATTGTTGACAGCGACATGATATCGCATATCGTGCCGAATTTATCCTTGCCGCCCTTGTCGCCGAGAGGGAAAGAGGCGTGACTTTCATCGTAAAAAGCCATAAAGGAGTTCAAAATTTTCCCGCCTATTTCGCTTGCGGATTTATATTTATAGATGATGCGTTCTTCCTCTGTTTGTGAAGCGTTCGCGGAAACGTTTTCGTCGAGCACCAAGGAAAGAGGGTTGTTTTTATTGATCAAGTCCATAGCAGTTCTCCTTTATTACATAGATTTATCTATCAGCAGATCGTCGTTGACGATCAAAAGCAGCCGGATTCCCGCGGTAAAAGCGGAGTTATCTTCGGCGGGGGTTTCGTCAATTCGCTCGTTTTCGGCATTATAGAGCACAAGATCGCCCTTATCATCCCTTACCCAAAAAGTGCGAAAACTTTGGGTGCGGTGCAAATCCGCATAATCGCAGGGGATGGCGCGCCCGATGATGTCGCGGTGTTCTTTAATGGTTTTTTCGTCGATTAGCCCCGCGAATATCACGGCGTCGTCATTCAAATTAAACGTTTCTTTCGTAATATTCAGCGCTTCTTCGTGGTTTACAAAATCAAGGCAATATTTTGAAACATAGTAAAACAACGAATTTTCACGGTTAAAAAGCAAAAATTCTATAGGTTCGTGCATTCCTGATTTTCCGAAGGGATAAGAGCCGAATTTCTCGGCGGAAGCCAGGTGTGAATCCCTTGTTTCCACATAATTTTCCTCACTTGCGCCGTTCTTTTTGCAAAACTTTGCAATATCTTCGGCAAGGTCGAAGCTTTCGGCAGACAGGAAAAGCCTTTTACCGTTATCAAATAATTTTTGAATATCGGCTACCAGGTCGTAATCACACAAGCTGATTGCGGCGTTCAGTATTTCTCCGTACGGTTTATCGGAATGGTCGAAACCGAGTAAAACGGGTAAAATACGGAAGTTTTCGTTTTTCTCCAGGAGTTCTTGTCCCAAGATTATCTCTTGATGTACCGCGTTGCTGGCTATGGAGTTTTTGCTCATAAAAAATATAATGCCCACGCAGTCCTTGTTTGTTACGATATTCGCAACTTTTTTATTCCACACATCGCCTTCGGAAAGTTCTGTGTCATACCAAAAATTGACGTTTTTATTATACAGTACGTCGAGTAAAGGGAAAACAACGTCGCAGTCGCGATGGGAATAAGAGATAAATATATACTTATCGTGCTTTCTGTTTACCCTATCGTATATCGTCTTTGGCTTATCCAAAAATAATACCCCCCTTAATGACTCTAAAGCAATTATATCATTAAATAATATAAAAATCAATAAAAGAATGGAAATTATGGAAATATTACCTCTTAAAAAAGCGCTCCTTTAATATGCACCCCAAAAGCGGGACACTTTTGGGGTGCATATCATTTCGACGGGGCGCGTTTTTTATAGGCTGCAAAAGGGGCGGGTTAGGGTTTAAGCGGCACGCCGCCTTTGATTTTTTCCGCTATCATGGCGAGGTATTTGTCCAGCACGCGCATGACTTCGTTGTATTTTTCCTGCGTTTTGGCAAGGAAAGGGTCGGGGACGGGGGTGTAGGTGCCGGTGGCGGCTTCCGCCAGGTCGATATACTTGCTCCGCCATTTTTTGGGGATGAAGTATTTGTGCCAGCGGGTCATGCCGATGATTATGTCCGCTTCTTCAAAGCGTTCGGGGAATTTGCGCCAAAAGGCGGGGGAGTGCTTGTCCAGCTCATCTTCGGCAAAGCCTTCCGCCAAAAGCGCGGCTTTGGCTTTGGGGTGCAGCTTCTTGCATTGGTGGAAAACCGCACCGCTCTTTATCCATGTTATGTGATTTGCAAGAGCGGGGTCGCTGTCGCACATTCGCTTGAACACGAATTCGCAATAAGGGCTGCGGCAGATATTGGAAGAACACACAAATAAAATCTTCATTCGCCCATCCTTATCCCCTTATACTCGGCGGTATAGAGGGGGAGTTTTTCCAAAAGTATTTTTATGGCTTCCTCGGGTGCGGAAGCGGGGAAGATCATGTCTTCAAAGGAGTAGCGGAACTTGCCGTCCAGCTTGGTGCCTGCCACCTTGGCGGACCATCCCTCCACGCCCGTGTATGCTATGACAAGGCGGCGGAAAGTCCAGGCGAAGGATATTTCCGAAAGCGTTCCCGCGCCTCCGCCCACGGCTATCACCGCGCTTGCGCCCGCCACGATGGCGTTGCGATAGACGTCCAAGCCCGTGGGCACGCAGATGTCCGCATAGCTGTTGCCCGTGGACGCGGTAAAGCCGGGGAGAATTGCGATGGTGTCCCCCTCGCGGTAGTTTTTTGAAGAGTGCGCCCCCTCAAAAGCCGCCGCCATCACGCCCGCGTGCCCGCCCGACTGCACGCGAAAACCGTTGTCTACCAGCAGTTTTCCCGTTTCAAAGGCTATATCGAATTTGTGTGAAGGGCGCTCTATTTTGGCGTCTCCTATCACCGCTACAATTTTTCTCATAATCTCCTATATCCCCAGTTTTTCTTTATTGTATGAAAGTTTATTTCACAACGTGCATATCCGTGATGACCACTTTTTGCAGCGGCCTATCCGAAAAATCCGTGCGCACGCAAGCTATTTTATCCACCACGTCCATGCCCTTGGTCACCTTGCCGAAAGCCGCATATTGCCCGTCCAGGTGAGGGGAGGTTTCGTGCATGATGAAAAATTGACTGCCCGCGCTGTTCGGATCCATCGCCCTCGCCATAGAGAGTACTCCGCGCTCGTGCTTCAAATCGTTCTTCACGCCGTTTGCCTTAAATTCACCCTTTATGCAATAGCCCGGTCCGCCCGTGCCGTTACCCTTGGGGCAGCCGCCCTGGATCATAAAGCCCTCTATCACGCGGTGAAAGGTGAGCCCGTTATAAAAGCCCTTGTCGATGAGGTCCACAAAGTTCTTCACCGTAACGGGAGCTATGTCCGGGTAAAGCTCGGCGTCTATCTCGCCCATGTTCGTGTTTATGACTATGTCTACCTTATTCATAAATACCTCTTTATAATAATATGGTAGTTTTATTATACACGTTATCGGGGGAAAGAGCAAGGGGGAGAAATAAGATTTTTATGGGGCGCAAACGCTGCGCAAACAATTACTTTGTGCCTTGAAAAAATCACAATAAAAATTATTTTTCCGTTTTTGTTATTTTTTTAACAAATTCGCTTGACATACCTTTTTCTATATCATATAATGGTACTGCAAACGATTGTTAGAAATTTAACAATCCCCGCGCCGAAGGGCAGACGGCAGCACAAAAGAGCAAATAAATTTTATATATAAAGGAGTCATTATGGCAACAGTACAGGTAGTAAACGACGAACAGAGCTTGAACGCCCGCCTTGCGGAAGTCAGGGCAGCGCAGGCAAAGTACGCAACTTACACGCAAGAACAAGTTGACAAAATCTTCTTTGCCGCAGCTATGGCTGCCAACAAGATGAGAATCCCGCTCGCTAAAATGGCGGTTGAAGAGACCGGCATGGGCGTGGTGGAAGACAAGGTTATCAAGAACCACTATGCTTCCGAGTACATCTACAACGCTTATAAGGATACCAAGACTTGCGGCGTTATCGAACGCGACGAAAGTTTCGGCATTACCAAGATAGCCGAGCCCGTGGGCGTGCTGGCGGCGATAGTGCCTACCACCAATCCTACCTCTACGGCTATATTCAAGTCCCTGCTGGCGCTCAAAACCCGTAACGGACTTATATTCTCGCCCCATCCCCGCGCCAAGAAGAGCACGATAGCGGCGGCGAAAGTGGTGCTTGACGCAGCGGTTGCCGCGGGCGCACCCGAAAACATCATCGGCTGGATAGACGAACCCAGCGTTCCGCTTTCCGGACTTATCATGAAGGAAGCCGACCTTATCCTGGCAACGGGCGGTCCCGGCATGGTCAGGGCGGCTTACAGCTCCGGCAAGCCCGCCGTGGGCGTGGGCGCAGGCAACACCCCCGCAATCGTTGACGACCTTGCGGACATCAAGACTGCGGCTGCTTCCATCGTTCACTCCAAGAGCTTCGACAACGGCATGATATGCGCTTCCGAACAGTCGGTAGTGGTGCTCAAAGGCGTTTACAACGAATTCAAGAAGGAAATGCAGGCGCGCGGCGCTTACTTCCTCAACGCGGAAGAAACGGACAAAGTGCGTTCGATAATCCTTATCAACGGCGCGCTCAACGCGAAGATAGTCGGCCAGCCCGCGGTTAAAATTGCGGAAATGGCGGGCGTAACCGCTCCTGCTTGGGCAAAAGTCCTGGTAGGCGAAGTGGAAAGCGTGGAGCTGGAAGAGCCGTTCGCCCACGAAAAACTTTCTCCCGTACTTGCAATGTACAAGGCGAAGGACTTCGACGACGCCGTTGCCAAGGCATACAAGCTTATAGATGACGGCGGTCTGGGCCACACTTCCGTAATCTACACCAACCCCGAAACGGGCAGGGAAAAGATTGACAAGTTTGCCGCGACCATGCACACCTGCCGTATTCTCGTGAACACGCCTTCCTCCCAGGGCGGTATAGGCGACCTTTACAACTTCAAGCTTGCTCCTTCCCTCACTCTGGGCTGCGGCAGCTGGGGCGGTAACAGCGTAAGCGAAAACGTAGGCGTAAAGCATTTGATAAACATCAAGACCGTTGCTGAAAGGAGAGAGAATATGTTGTGGTTCAGAGCACCCGAAAAGGTATATTTCAAGAAGGGCTGCCTCGGCGTGGCGCTGAAGGAGCTTAAATACGTTATGAACAAGAAGAGGGCGTTCGTGGTAACCGACAGCTTCCTCTTCAAGAGCGGCTTTACCAAGCTCATCACCGACAGGCTGGACGAAATGGGCATCGCCCACACCACCTTCTTCGAAGTTGCTCCCGATCCCACCCTGGCTTGCGCCAAGGAAGGCGCCAAGGCTATGGCTGCATTCCAGCCCGACGTCATCTTGGCAATCGGCGGCGGCTCGGCTATGGACGCCGGCAAGATCATGTGGGTGCTCTATGAACATCCCGAAGTAGATTTCCAGGATCTGGCAATGAGGTTTATGGATATCCGCAAGAGGGTATACACCTTCCCTCATATGGGCGACAAGGCTTACTTCATCGCCATCCCCACCACCGCAGGTACCGGTTCCGAAGTTACGCCTTTCGCCGTCATCACCGACGAAAAGACGGGCACCAAGTACCCCCTGGCGGACTATGAACTGCTCCCCGATATGGCTATTATCGACGCAGACCTCATGATGTCCATACCTAAGGGCCTCACCGCCGCTTCCGGTATCGACGCGCTCACCCATGCGCTCGAAGCTACCGCTTCCATGATGGCTACCGACTTCACCAACGGCATCGCCGCCGAAGCCATCAAATTGATATTCGAATATCTCCCCCGCGCTTACAAGCTGGGCGCTCACGACGCCGAGGCCAGGGAGAAGATGGCGAACGCTTCCTGCATGGCAGGTATGGCATTTGCTAACGCCTTCTTGGGTGTGTGCCACTCCATGGCGCACAAGCTGGGCAGCTATCATCACCTGCCTCACGGCATTGCAAACGCGCTCATGATAGACGAAGTCATCCGCTTCAACTCCGCGGAAAATCCCGTTAAGATGGGTACCTTCCCTCAGTACAAGTATCCCGAGTGCATGAAGAGGTACGCAAACGTCGCCGATATGCTCAAGCTGGGCGGCAAGACGGACGCCGAGAAGGTGGAAAACCTCATCAAAGCCATCGATAACCTCAAGGCGGAAGTGGAGATCAAGCCCACCATCAAGGCTTACGGCGTAGACGAAAAAGACTTCCTCGACAGGCTCGACCAAATGAGCGAGGACGCCTTCGACGACCAGTGCACGGGCGCAAATCCTCGTTATCCCCTCATCAGCGAGATCAAGCAGATGTATCTTAATGCTTATTACGGGAAGTAATTAAACGAAAAACAAAAAGGATAGGGCGGGTACCGTTTTCAACGGTATCTGCCTTTTTTTCGCTTTGGCCGTATCAACGCGAAAGGCAAACGACTGATAGCGGCACAGGGTATTACCTTCACCGCCCCGTCCGAAATAGAACGAAAATCTACCACTCTCAGCCGCTTGCCTTACACCTTGCTCCGGCAGGGAAACCCTTCCATTAAAAACAATATTACTCTACGAAAAGCGTAATCTATACCGCGGGTATGGCTAATTGTTTTCTGCTCCGCCCCGTCGTTCCGCTCGGGCGCGGCGCAGTCGCGCCGCTCAAGGTAACGCCCCACAAAAGTGCGATTTTGCCGCGCTTTATTGCATTAAGCGAAAAAGAAAAAAGATAGAGTTTTTTCGTTTACTTCGTAAGTTGCTTTTTCCTTTTCCGCTTGTCTGAGGGGACACCCCGCCATTCGCAAGCAACACTACTCGATGAAGTAGCTTAATCACGTTGCTGAGCCACTCCGTTGCTCCGCAAGATTGCTTGCTTGAGCCGCGGTTTCCCCTCTTTTTGCGGCACACTTAATCTCGTAGCGCACTTGGCGTTAGCCGCAAAAATTCACCCTTTCCGTGCTCCGCAGGGCTCCGCGAGAGGCAGTCGCCTCTCTCAAGGTTACGCTTGCCAAAAGCGCGGTTTTGGCGCGCTCTATTACACCACCTTATTTCTTCGCAAGGGCTTTTAATATTAAAGTGTAACCTAGCTTCTCCGCCATTGCGCAAGCTCCGCCTTGCTCACGCACGGCTCCGCGAGAGGGCAAGCCTCTCTAATGGTAACGCTTGGCATTTGCCGCGCTTTATCTATACTTCTTTATATCTTCGCAAGGGCTTTAATCACAAAAGCGCAAGATGTTTATTCGCAATCTTATGGGGTAGAGTGATTACTTTCGCAATAAGACCAAGCAAGTGTAGACCCGCTTGCGGCACCTTCGCCCTTGCGCGGCGTTGCTCGCAACTGTACGCGCATGGATTTCGCCTTTTACCCTCAAGAATGTGAAGATAATTTGTAACACTTTAAGAGGGTAAAAGATTTCGCGATTTTTTCAAGTCGCTAACGCTTCGCAAACAAATACTTTGCGACTTGAAAAAATCATATTTCAATGCGCCTGCGGCACCTTTTGTGCTGCGTAGTGTTTCGGGTATCGATAGTTTTCTATGCGGATATTGGGTAGGTTGCGGGTATTGCTGCTTGGCTCAGTGCCGCACAAAGAAATTTGACGGGCAAATTTCCGCCCTTATCTCTTCGTCCAACTAATAGTTTATTTTGTGGTAGAGCGATGACCTTCGCTATAAGAAAAAGTAGTTGTAAACCCGCTTGCGGAGCCTTCGCCCTCGAACAGCGCCGCTCGCGGCTGTATGTTCGAGGATTTCGCCCGCCCTCTCGTCGCTCTGCGGTTTGAGGGGAGCTTTTTGTGCTACCTGTTTTTTGTTATCGCTAGTTTTTTTATGCGGATATTAGATAGGTTGCGGGTATCGCTGCTTGGCTCGGTGCCGCACAAAGAAATTTGACAGGCAAATTTCCGCCTTGCGGCGAACGGCAAGAATTTCATCGAAGTAAAGCATATCCGCCGCAAGATTTCGCCTTTTACCTTCCTATAAAAGAGGCATATTAGAGTATTGTATATGAAGGAAAAAGATTTTTGCGCTCCCTGACTTTATCGGGTATCGCTATTTTTTATAAGGAAAACTGATTGCTTGGTCGAGTATCGTTGCACATCTCTACGCCGCGCAAAGAAATTTGCTTACCGCACTTTACTTTAATGTCATAGTTGTCAAAAGCAAATTTCCGCGATTTTTTCAAGTCGCTAACGCTCGCAATAATTCTATTGCGACTTGAAAAAATCATTATTTAAGCAAATTAAAAGGATTGACTAAACACTTCAAGAGTAGTATACTTAATATATGGTTAATATATAATTATGTGTATGTGCGCTTCGGCGGCGTGCGTACAATGGTGGAGGGGATTATATGATTTGTCCTAATTGTCAAGGAGAATTCGAAGGTAAGTTTTGTCCTTATTGCGGCCATGCGGCGGCAGAGAGCGGGGCTGCGCAAACCGCGCCCGCGGAGGCGGATCAACCCGCGGAAGAAGTTACGGCGCAGGTTGCGGAAGAACAGCCTGCGGAAGAAGCTCCCATGCAGGTTGCGGAAGACCAGCCTGCAGAAGAAGCTCCCATGCAGGTTGCGGAAGACCAGCCCGCAGAAGAAGCTCCCATGCAGGTTGCGGAAGAACAGCCCGCGGAAGAAGTGACGGCGCAGGTTGCGGAAGATCAGCCCGCGGAAGAAGCGACCGCGCAGGTTGCGGAAGACCGGCCCGCGGAAGAAGCTCCCGTGCAAGCGGCGGTTGGAGCGCAGGGAGAGAATAAAACATGCTCCAAGTGCGGCAAAACGTTCAGCGGAAAGTTTTGTCCTTATTGCGGAGCGAAAGCCGAGGACGCGGAAATTTGCCCCATATGCGGCGCTCCTCGTGAAAACGGCATGAAATTCTGCGTTAAGTGCGGCCATGCCTATGGCAGTGCGGCGGCTCCCGCAGCGGCAGAAATATGCCCCGTATGCGGCGCTCCCCGTGAAAACGGAATGAAATTCTGCGTTAAGTGCGGATATTCTTACACGGGCGCGCAATCGCGTGTTCCCTATGCCGCAGGCGGCTATGCCGGCGCGCAATCGGGCATGGCGGCGCCTTATGGCGGCAGTTCCGGCGGAGCGCAAACGGCAGGGGAGACTACCTTCGCCGATTCGGCAAAGTCCTTTATGCGCCGCAATGGCAAAAAAGTGATAGCCACGGCCGTTCTCGTGGCGATCTTGGTTGCGATAATCGTCCCCGTAGCGGTCATATTTACCAGTCCTACGGCGGCTGTCAACGTGGATAGAATCAATATCGGGGACAGCAAGGAGAGGGTGCTGGACATTTTGGGCGAGCCTTATGATTACGATCCGAGTGACACGGTATTTACCTATTACAGCAGCAGTTACGAAAAGATATTAAAAAAGCTCGACTCCGGCTCGGATTTTGACGACTTCGAGGATTTTGAAGATCTCGGCAACGCCTGGGAAGAAGAGATGGAGCTGGAACAAAAACTCGAAGAAATGGATTACAAGGAGACCAAGGTCTATTTTGACGAGCATGGCAAAGTGACTTCCTTACGCTTTGACGCCAATGCGCAGGATGAGGAAGACAACACCAAACGGCTTAAATCTTCCCAAGTTACCGTGGATGAGATTGTCGGGTACGAAATGGTTGAAGTGCCTTACACCCTTAAATACACGGACGGCAGTATATATAAAGGCACGCAAAGCGTAATGGCGGAAATGATGAGCGGATATGCGGACTTAAAAGCGTATAATCCGTTCGGTGAAAGTGTGAATTTATCCGTATCCGTTGCGCCCAACAGCAATGTGGAAACGGGCAGTAGCGGCGGCGTGGAGTATATCGTCTATCCGAACGGCGAAGCCGCCATCAGCGGTACGGGTATTATCACCGAGGAGTTGGTCGACCGCATTGACACGAGTATCGTTACTCTCACAATAGAAGAAGGGATTACCGGCATAGAAGCAGAGGCTTTTGCAGATTGCGGCAGCATTACCGAGGTATCTATCCCCTCCACAATAACGAGCGTGGGGAAAAACGCCTTTGGCAGCAGCGTAAGCTATAACGTAAGATACGGCGTGAAATATTTGGGAAATGAGGATAATCCCTACCATGCGGCGATGGGACCTTCTAATACTTCCTACCAAATCAATATAAACAGCAATACCAAGGTTATCGCCGATTACGCCTTCTATCAAAGTAATCTCACCTCTATAACCATGCCCGCCGGCAGCGTGGAATATATAGGAGCTTATGCCTTTGCCGAGAGCTCTAATTTGCGCCGCGTCGATATGGAAAACGACGTAAAGTCGTTGGGGGATTACGCCTTCTATAAATGCTCTTCCTTGCAATCGGTGAGCATGCAGGGGGGTGCTACAAGCATAGGGGAGTACGCGTTCTATAATTGCACCTCGCTTACAAGTATAAGTATACCTTATGGTGTAACAAGCATAGGGCAATATGCATTCTATAATTGCGAATCGCTTGCGAGTATATCCATTCCCGATAGCGTAACAAGCATAGGACAGTATGCATTCAATAATTGCTCCTCGCTTACAAGCGTAACAATAGGGGATAGCGTAACAAGTATAGGAGAGAAAGCATTCTATAATTGCACCTCGCTGACCGCAGTGCATATATCGGATATTGCGGCATGGTGCGCAATAGAGTTTAGTAATGAATATGCAAACCCTCTTTATTATGCGGGAAATCTTTACTCAAACGGCAATCTAATAACCAGACTTAATATACCGAATAGCGTAACAAGCATAGGGGAGTATGCTTTCTATGGCTGCACCTCGCTTACAAGCATAAGCATACCGAATAGTGTAACAAGCATAGGAAGTTATGCGTTCTATAATTGCATTGCGCGAACCGGAGTTTATATATCGGATATTGCGGCATGGTGCGCAATAGACTTCAGTAATGCATCTGCAAATCCTCTTGCTAATGCGGGAAATCTTTACTTAAACGGCAATCTTGTAACCGAGCTTGTAATACCTAATGGCGGAACAAGCATAGGAGAGTATACATTCTATGGCTGCACCTCGCTTACAAGCATAACCATACCTAATAGCGTAACGAGCATAGGAAACTATGCATTCTATAATTGTGGCTCGCTTACGAGTATATCCATCCCCGACAGCGTAACAAGCATAGGACAGTATGCATTCTATAAGTGCACCTCACTGACAAGTGTAACAATCCCGGATAGCGTAACAAGCATCGGGGAGGACGCATTCTCCGGTTGCACCTCGCTTGAAAGCATAACCATCCCGGATAGCGTTACGAGCATAGGGGAGGATGCATTCTATAATTGCACCTCGCTGACCGAAGTGCATATATCGGATATTGCGGCATGGTGCGCAATAGAGTTTGGCGATGTATATGCAAACCCTCTTTATTATGCGGAAAATCTTTACTTAAACGGCAATCTTGTGACCGAGCTTGTAATACCTAACGGCGTAACAAACATAGGAGGTTATGCATTCTATAATTGCGCCTCGCTTACAAGCATAACCATAGGGGATAGCGTAACAAGCATAGGAGGTTATGCATTCTATAATTGCGCCTCGCTTACGAGTATAACCATAGGGGGTAGCGTAACAAGCGTAGGGGAGGATGCATTCTATGATTGTACATCGCTAACCGAAGTACATATATCGGATATTGAGGCATGGTGTGCAATAGAGTTTAGTAATGAATATGCAAACCCTCTTTATTATGCGGAAAATCTTTACTTAAACGGCAATCTTGTCACCGAGCTTGTAATACCTAACGGCGTAACAAGCATAGGAGATTATGCATTCCGCAATTGCACCTCGTTGACAAGCATAAGCATACCGAATAGCGTAACAAGCATAGGAAGTTATGCATTCTCTTCTTGCGACTCGCTGACCGAAGTGCATATATCGGATATTGAGGCATGGTGCGCAGTAGAGTTTGGAAATGTTTCTGCAAACCCTCTTTATTATGCGGAAAATCTTTACTTAAACGACAATCTTGTCACCGAGCTTGAAATACCTGCGGGGATAACGGAAATTAAGGCTTATAGTTTTGCGGGCTTTGGCGGTACAAGCGTAACCATGGGGGATAGCGTAACAAGTATAGGAAGTTCGGCATTCTATAATGGCACCTCGCTGACAAGCATTACCATACCGGATAGCGTAACAAGCATAGGAGAGGATGCATTTTATAATTGCTCCTTGCTTGTCATATATTGCGAAGCAACAAGTATGCCGAGCGGTTGGAATAGCAATTGGAATTCCGCCGATCGTCCCGTGGTGTGGGATTGCAATAATACGGACGTGGCAGATGACGGAAACATCTACTATATCGCCGAAAACGGGGTCCGTTATGCAATAAATGGCGGAGCAGTTAGTGTTGCAAGACAATCGCAAGGTTTAAGCGGAGCGATAGAGATACCCGCAAGCATTACATATAAAGATGTAGTATATAGCGTAACAAGCATAGAAAGATCTGCATTCTCCGGTTGCAGCTTGCTAACAAGCGTAACCATACCCGAAAGCGTAACAAGCATAGGAGATTATGCATTCGCTTATTGCGACTTGCTGACAAGCATTACCATCCCCGAAAGCGTAACAAGCATAGGAGATTATGCATTCCGTAATTGCACCTCGCTTACAAGCATAACCATTTCCGAGAGCGTAACAAGCATAGGAGAGTATGCATTCTATAATTGCACCTCGCTTACAAGCGTAACCATCCCCGATAGCGTAACAAGCATAGGACAGTATGCATTCCGAAACTGCACCGCGCTAACCATATATTGCGAAGCGGCAAGTAAGCCTAGCGGTTGGAACAGTACTTGGAATTACAGCGACTGCCCCGTGGTGTGGGATTGCAATAATACAGACGTGGCAGATGACGGAAATATCTATTATGTCGCCGAAAACGGCTTCCGTTATGCATTAAATGGCGAAGCAGTTAGTGTTGCAAGACAATCGCAAGGTTTAAGCGGAGCGATAGAGATACCCGCAAGCATTACATATAATGATGTAGTATATAGCGTAACAAGTATAAAAAGTTCTGCATTCTCCGGTTGCACCTCGCTTACAAGTGTAACCATCCCCGATAGTGTAACAAGCATAGGCAGTAGAATATTTGCCGGTTGCGATTCGCTTGAAAGCATAACTGTGGAGGAAGGGAATAGTACATACCATAGCGCAGGCAATTGCATTATAGAAACGGCAAGCAAAACATTGATAGCCGGTTGCAAAAACAGCGTTATACCTACTGATGGCAGCGTAACAAGCATAGGAGATAGGGCATTCTATAATTGTACCTCGCTTACAAGCATAACCATCCCGGATAGCGTAACCAGCATAGGGCGGTATGCATTCTATGGTTGTACCTCGCTTGAAAGCATGACGATACCTTTTGTAGGAGCTACGCTTAACGGAACTAGCAATACTCACTTTGGCTACATATTCGGGGCGTCTTCCTATTCAGATAATGACGATTATGTTCCTTCAAGATTGAAGAGCGTAACCATAACGGGAGGAAGTAGCATAAGGTTTGATGCATTCTATTATTGCGACTCGCTGACAAGCGTAACTATCCCGGATAGCGTAACAAGCATAGGAAGTTCGGCATTCTTTGGTTGCTCCTCACTAACCGAAGTACATATATCGGATATTGCTGCATGGTGCGCAATAGAGTTTAGTAATGAATATGCAAACCCTCTTTATTATGCGAACAATCTTTACTTAAACGGCAATCTTGTAACCGAGCTAGAAATACCGTATGGCGTGACAAGCATAGGAGCTTATGCATTCTATAATTGCGACTCGCTTACAAGCATAACCATCCCGGATAGCGTAACAAGCATAAGGTGGTATGCATTCTATAATTGCGACTCGCTTGAAAGCATAACCATCCCCGAAAGCGTAACAAGCATAGGAGAGTATGCATTCTATAATTGCACCTCTCTGACAAGTGTAACAATACCGGATAGCGTAACAAGCATAAGTTGGTATGCATTCTATAATTGCACCTCGCTTGAAAGCATAACCATCCCGGATAGCGTAACAAGCATAGGTAGTTTTGCATTCTATAATTGCGACTCGCTGACAAGCGTAACTATCCCGGATAGCGTTACGAGCATAAGGGGGGATGCATTCTCTTCTTGCGACTCGCTAACCGAAGTACATATATCGGATATTGAGGCATGGTGTGCAATAGAGTTTAGTAATGAATATGCAAACCCTCTTTATTATGCGGGGAATCTCTACTTAAACGGCAATCTTGTAGCCGAGCTTGAAATACCGTATGGCATGACAAGCATAGGAGATTATGCATTCTATAATTGTACCTCGCTTACAAGCGTAACCATACCCGCTAGCGTAACTAGTATAGGAATAAGAGTGTTTGCCGGTTGTGGTTCGCTTGAGAACATAACTGTGGAGGAAGGGAATAGTACATACCATAGCGCAGGCAATTGCATTATAGAAACGGCAAGCAAAACATTGATAGCCGGCTGCAAAAACAGCGTTATACCTATGGATGGCAGCGTAACTAGCATAGGGGAGTATGCATTCTCCGGTTGCACCTCGCTTACAAGCATAACCATCCCGGATAGCGTAACAAGCATAGGGCGGTATGCATTCTATGGTTGCACCTCGCTTGAAAGCATGACGATACCTTTTGTAGGAGCTGAGCTTAACGGAACTAGCAATACTCACTTCGGCTATATATTCGGGGCGTCATCCTACTCATCTAATGGCAGCTATGTTCCTTCAAGTTTGAAGAGCGTAACCATAACGGGAGGAAGTAGCATAGGACAGTATGCATTCCGCGGCTGCACCGCACTTACAAGCGTAACCATCCCGGATAGCGTAACAAGCATAGGACAGTATGCATTTGGTGGGTGCACCTCACTTGAAAGCATAACCATCCCGGATAGCGTAACAAGCATAGGGCAGTTTGCTTTTGCGTCATCAGGTATCACCGAATTGGTAATTCCAGATAGCGTTACTTCTATAGGGAACAACGCTTTTGCCGCGACCGATTTGGTTACCGTGACATTATCGGCGAATCTTACCTCTATAAGTGATGAACTGTTCTATAATTGCGGCTCGCTGACAAGCATAACCATCCCTGATAGTGTAACAAGCATAGGAAGTTATGCATTTGGTAGTTGCAACTCACTTGAAAGCATAACCTTTCAAGGAACCAAAGCGCAATGGAAGGCCATTAACAAGTACGCCGACTGGAACACCAACACCGGCAACTACACCATACATTGCACGGACGGGGACATATAGCAAAGTAATAACCTTTCGGCAATTTTGCCGAAACACCCTATTGGGGCGCGGCTTCGGCCGCGCCTTATTAAATTTTGCCTAATGGGGGAGAAAAATGTTAATTATGCTTGACATTTATTTGCTTTGCTCGTATTATTTATATGGTTAACAAAGACTAACCGATTATTTTTTGAGGTGCGGTTAGCTAGGGCTAATCGTTATGCGGGGTAAAAAAGGGAAAATCCCGCATATGTGTGCAAAGCGGTTAGTTAAAGCTAATTGCAGGGGTAATGAATATGGACGGCGAAAAGGAAAGGCAAGAAGGGGCGGCGCCGCAAGGGCAAGCCGCGGAAAGCAGCTCGCAGGGCGCCGAGCAGGCGGGAAGCGGGCAGAAAGCGGAAAAAGGGGCGCCCAAGTACAAGGGGCGGCCGCTCACCGAACAGGCGGAGCGGGAGATGAAGACGCTTGAATTTATGATAGGCATATATTGCCGCAAAAAGCACAAGCACAAGGACGGGCTGTGCGCGGAATGCCAAGATCTTTTGGACTACGCCCGCTTCCGCAGGAGCCTGTGCCCGTTCGGGGATAAAAAGACATTTTGTTCCAACTGCAAAATACATTGTTACAAGCCGGAAATGCACGAAAAGATGCGCAATGTTATGAAGTTCGCGGGACCCAGGATGATGTTCTACGACCCTAAGCAGGCGTTCGGGCATGTGGCGGAGACCATTCGCGTGAAGAGGCAGCGCAGGAAGGAGGAAAAGGAAAAGCGCAAGAAGCAAAAACAAGGTAAATAAATCATCTTCGGAGGTCCATATGAAGAAGAAACTTATAGCAATTTTCGCTCTCCTCGCCCTTATCGGCGTCGTGTTCGCGTTTGCCGCATGCAAGGACGGGGAAGAAGAAACTTTCGAGGGCGGCGACGAAGCGGGCAGGACTTACGGGCAGACGTACACGCTCGACCAAACTGCGGCGGACGGCTGGTTCAGGGTTCCCGCGGAATCGTTTTCCGAAAGCACAATGGGTAAAATGATGGTAGATAACACCCGCAAGGATTATGTGACGATAATCAAGAGCGGCGACGTTTACTCGCTCATCTACCACGCCAAGTCAGACTCGATGAACAACGCGCGCCTGGTGTATGACGGGGAAGAGATGAGTGCGGAAACCAGCCAAACGGGTGAGGTTTACAATTATCGGTTTAACAATTTAACATGGGAGGATATAAGCGGCGAAATACCCGTAAGAGTATATGTAGCCACTATGATGAAGCGCGATACCAACTTCACCATCGCCCTTGACTTTACGCAAGCGGTGCTGGTGCCGGAAGGCAGCTTCGCAGAAAATTAGTATGATAGACAAACAACTAATCGGGCTTATCGGTAAGGATAAGCGATATGTGATCTATACCGTGCTGCTCAACGTGTTTTCCATGCTGGTGAACACGCTGATCACGGCGAGTATATGTTACATCGTCTACTTGATCTACAGCGGGGTAAGGGATATAACATATCTCTATCCCGCCCTTATCATAGTTTTGGGCGCGGGGGTGCGCTATCTTTTAATGCGCCTTTCGGGCGAGTGCACGTCGAGATTGGGCGGCAGTGTAAAGCGCAATTTGCGCGACAAAACTTACGATAAGATAATGCGCTTGGGCGTTCGCTCTTCGGGTGATATGTCTGTGGCGGGCCTCACACAGGTTTCGCTCGAAGGTGTGGAACAGCTCGATACTTATTATTCGCAATATCTGCCGCAGTTCTTCTATTCGATGATCGCGCCCATACTTCTTTTTATTATATGCGCGCCCATAGAATGGAAAACCGCGCTCGTACTGCTCGCGTGCGTGCCGCTCATCCCCCTCTCCATCGTGGCGGTGAGCAAGTACGCAAAGAAGATATTCGCCAAATATTGGGGCAGATACACCTCGATGGGCGACAGCTTTTTAGACAGCGTGCAGGGGCTTAAAGAGCTGAAGATATTCGGCGCCGACGAAGCCAGGCACAAGAAGATGAACGAGAGCAGTGAAGAATTCCGCAAGATAACCATGAAGGTGCTCGTCATGCAGCTCATGTCCACCACCATTATGGACTTGGTGGCGTACGGCGGCGCGGGCGCCGGCATTGCGCTCGCCATTTGGGCGGGCGTGGACGGCGGTTTAGAGCCCGCCAAGGTGCTCTTTTTGGTGCTCGTGGCGGTGGAGTTCTTCCTGCCGCTGCGCGCGCTCGGCTCCGCCTTCCACGTGGCGATGAACGGCGCTTCCGCAGGGCGCAAGATACTCTCCCTGCTCGCCTTGCCCGAACCCGAGTGGGGGGACAAGAAGGTGACGTCCTCCGATCTGCAAATAAAGGACGTGACCTTTGCCTATGAGGGCGGCAAGGACGTGCTCAAGGGCGTGAACCTCTCCTTCCCCGAGCGCAGCCTCACCGCTATCGTGGGCGAAAGCGGCAGCGGCAAGTCCACTTGCGTATCCCTGCTGATGGGCGCGATCAGGGCAAACAAGGGTGAAGTCACCGTAGGCGGAACGCCGATAGGTGAGCTGGACAGGGCGGACTACTATTCCCACCTGGGCATAGTGTCCTACAACACCTACATCTTCAACGACAGCGTGCGCAACAACTTCCTCATGTATACCCCCGGCGCCACCGACGAGCAGATGTACGCCGCGCTCAAAGAGGTGAACTTAGACGCATTTATCCGCGAAGAGGGCGGCTTAGACAAGGTGATAAGCGAAGACGGCGTGAATATCTCCGGCGGTCAGCGCCAGCGCCTTGCCCTTGCGGTGAATTTGCTTGCAAACAAATCCATCTACATATTCGACGAAGCCACTTCAAATATCGACGGCGAAAGCGAAAGGGTGATAATGGACGGCGTAAAAAAGCTCTCCCGCCGCGCGGCTGTGGTGCTCATCTCCCACCGCATGGCAAACGTCACCTGCGCAGACAATATCTATGTGCTGGACGGCGGAATGGTGGCGGAGAGCGGCACGCACGAGCAGCTCATGCAAAAAGGCGGCGTGTATGCCGGGCTTTACAAAACTCAAAAGGCGCTGGAAGAAGGCGGGGAGGAAGCATTATGAAAGAGAAAAAACTCCGCCGCAGCGGCGGCAAGATAATGGCGGGACTCATCGTCATGCTGGGCAGCTTGTCCTATGTGATGGTGTTTGCCGTGATAAACGGATTTTTGGGCTACGTATGCGCCATGGGCGTGACCGTGTCCGGCGCGGCGGCGGTGGCGAAGCTGCTTGGCGAAAGCGTTGCCATCTCCTACTACGCGCTCATCGGCATAGCCGTGGGGTGCGGCGTGGCACGAGGATTGCTGCGCTATGCCGAGCAATATTGCAACCACTTCATCGCATTCAAAATTTTGGCTACGCTCAGGGATAAGATCTTCGGCGCGCTGCGCAGGCTGTGTCCCGCCAAGCTGGAGAGCAAGAAGAAGGGCAGCATAATAGCCATGATAACCGCGGATATAGAAACGCTGGAAGTTTTCTATGCCCACACCATCTCCCCCATATGCATAGCGGTGACGGTATCGCTCGCGGTGTTCTTGTTTGCGGGCTTTGTGTCCTCGTGGTACATCGCCTTGACCGCGCTTGCAGGGTATTTGGTGATAGCGCTCCTTCTGCCCGCCCTCTCGTCTAAAAAGCTCAATCGCCCGGGCGTGGAGTACAGGCGGGAATTCTCCTCCTTCAACGCCTTTTATATGGACAGCATCAAGGGCGTGCGCGACGTGCTCTTGAGTGGAAGCGAGGGCGAGCGCAGGGAGGAGACGGACAGGCGCACGGACGTGCTTTTGCAAAAGACGTACACAATAAAGCGGCTTTCTTCCCGCGCCGGCGCGCGCACTTCCCTCGTCATCTCCTTCTTCATCGCGGCGAGCCTTGCCGTGGCGGCGGCGCTCGTGCTCACGGATAACCTCAGCGTGGGCAAGGCGGTCGTCGGCGTGGTGGCGGTGTTCGGCTCCTTCGGACCGGTCACGGCGATAGCCGCGCTCCCCGGCAACCTCAATCAGACGTTCGCCAGCGGGGACAGGGTGCTCGACCTGCTCGCGGAACAGCCCGCGGTGGAGCCGGTGGAGCAGGGCAAGGACATCGACTTTGCAAGGCTGGACGTAAAGGATCTCACCTTCTCCTACGGCGGAGAAGAGGTGTTGAAGGGTGTGAATGTGAATATCAAAAAGGGTGAAACGGTGGGCATTGTGGGCGCTTCCGGCTGCGGAAAGTCTACGCTGCTCAAGCTGCTTCTCCGCTTTTGGAACAGGGGCGGCGGCGAGATAAATTACAACGGTATATCCATCGACGAGGTGAACACTTCCTCCTTGATAAAGGAGGTCACCATGGTCAGCCAAAGCACTTATCTTTTCAACGAAACGGTGCTCGACAACCTGCTCATCGCCAAACCGGACGCCACGCGCGAAGAGGTGGAAAACGCTTGCCGCATGGCGGGCATACACGACTTCATCCTCACCCTTCCTCAGGGGTACGACACAATGGTGGCGGCGCTTGCGGATAACCTCTCTGCGGGCGAACAGCAGAGGATAGGGCTTGCGCGCGCCTTCCTGCGCGGCAGCGGTCTGCTCCTTTTGGACGAGCCCACCAGCAATGTGGACAGCATAAACGAGGGCATAATTCTGCGCGCGCTCAAGAACAATTGCAAGGACAAGGCGGTGATACTCGTATCTCACCGCGAATCCACCACGGCGGCGGCAGACAGAGTATATCAAATAGAAAAAGGAGTTGCACATGAACGAAAAGGACGAGCTTGAAAAGGGCGTTGATCCCGAGGAGATAAAGGAGGGAAAAACGCAGGCAGGGGCGGAAAAATCCGACCTCGAATGGCTGGACGAAGATATCCCCGTTCAGGAGGAAAACTCCGGGCAGGGGCAGGAAAACGAGCAAAAAGAAGAGGCAGGGGCGAAAAAACGCAAAAAGCGCCAAAACCCCAACATCCGCGACGGGGTGAGGTATAACAAAAAGGGCGAAGTAGCCATATTCCAGCCCTTCACCGTCAAAGATATCGTCTTCCTCGCCATAATCGGCGCGGCGGCGCTCATAACTTCCGCCGTCATGCCCTTGGTGGCGCAGGTGCCCATCTTCGGCTTGCCCCAGCTCGTCACCGGATTGCAGATGTCCATCTTCCCCACGATAGGGCTCATGAAGGTGCGCAAGGCGGGCAGCGTGTTCATCGTGGCGGTGCTGGTGAGCGTGCTGGAGCTCTTCATGGCTCCCGCAATGGGCGTGACCTCGCTCATCTCCGCAATAATCATCGAGCTATTGAATATCGCCATATTCAAAGGCTATCGCAAGGATATAGCTTGTTTTGTGTCCGGCATGCTCATCAATCCAATGACGCTGCCCTTCTACTACCTGTATTGCCTTGCGTTCGACACCAACTCCATATTCTTTAAGGCCGCCGGCGACAGCCCTTGGATGGCGGTGGGCATCTCCGCCGCGGTGGTGGCGGTATGCGCGCTCGGCGCGGGGCTGGGCATTCTCATCTCCCGTGAAATAAGAAAGGCGGGGTTGATGAAGAAATGATAGATACCTTCCACGCCAAACGCCCCGTTTATCCGCTCTTCGGATTTTTTGCGGCATTGCTCATATTTGCCGCGGGGCTTGCCACAGCCAAACATGTTGAGGGGATGTGGTATCTCCTCGCCGTTTGGGTGTGGTTTTTGCTGTTCGGATATTGGCGCAGCTGCCTTATCATCATCCCCTGCGCCGCCGTGGTAGCGGGCATTTTCGCGGGCATTACATATCTTTCTTCCCGCGAACTCGGCGCCACGCTTGCGGCGGTGTCGCGCTCGGCGGCGGTGTGCCTTGCGGTGCTTCCGGGGCTTTCCCTGCCCGCGGTAAAGCTCACGCGCAACCTTTCGCAGATACATGTGCCGCGCTCGGTCACGCTGGGCATGATGATAGTGCTCTCCTTCGCGCCCCTCTTGGGCAAGGAGATAAAGCGCATCCGTGAGGCGATGCGCACGCGCGGCGCGGGCAGTTTGCTCAATCCCAAGGTGCTTTACCGCGCCTTGCTCGTCCCCTTTGCGGCGCGCCTTGTGAACATCTCCGATACACTTTCCCTCTCCGTGGAAACGCGCGGGTTTCGCACGGGCAAAGTGCCGTACACTATATATCACCCCGTAAAGCTCACGATGCGCGATGTGATTTTCCTGCTCGGTTTGGTCGCGGGCAGCGCGGCGATAATCGTCCTTTGCTTTATATGAACGCGGTAGAAATGAAAAACGTGCGCTTTGCGTACGTCAAAGATACTTGGGTGCTGCGCGGCGTGAACTTTACCGCCGAATACGGCAAGATAACGCTGCTCTCCGGCATGTCCGGGGACGGCAAATCCACGCTGCTTTCGATCATTTGCGGCATCATCCCCAATATGACCCCCGGCACGCTGGAGGGGGAGACGGTCGTCGCGGGCAATGACGTGCGCGGCATGAAGGCGAGCGAGATCTCCCGCACCGTGGGCTGCGTGCTGCAAAACGCGGAATTGCAAATTGTGCAAAACATAGTGGAGGACGAGGTGGCTTTCGGCTGCGAAAACCTCGCCATGCCGCAGGAGATGATAGAAAAGCGCGTAAAGGCGGCTTGCGCCATGATGGAGATAGACCCTTCGCTCAAAACGCGCACCCTCTCCGGCGGGCAAAAACAGCGCCTCATCACCGCCGCCACCCTAGCCATGGGGCAGAAGATAATCATCCTCGACGAACCCCTCGCCAATTTGGACAAGGAGGGCACTCACACACTCATGACGGCTCTGCGCAGGCTCACCGCGCGCGGGTATTGCGTGATAGTTTCCGAACACAGGCTGGATATGGTCCTGCCCTTTGTGGACGACGTTTGGAACATCAGCGAGGGCGTGGTGCGCAAGGTGGAGGACAAACAGGCGTACTTGCGCTCCCAAGCGGAGATAATCCGCGACATCTGCTCGCCTCCGCAGGAAAAAATACCCCTCCTCACCCTTACCGGCATAACCAAATCTTTCGGCAAGCGCGAGATTTTGAGGGGAGTGGATCTCACCGTTTACAAGGGCGAGCGCCTGCTCATCCTCGGTCAAAACGGCTGCGGAAAGACCACTTTAATGCGCATAATCGCCCGTCTTGAAAGGCAGGACGGCGGCAAAATCGAGCAGTTCATCGATAAAAAGCCGGGCTCCCGCCGCGCGAGCAGACGCTGGTTCAGGGAGGTGGGCGTGGTGTACCAAAACCCCAACTATCAGCTCTTTATGCCCACCGTCCGCAAGGAGATAGAATTCGGCGCGGAGAGCAAGGAATACGCCGACGAGATAATCGATATGTTCGATCTCCACTCGCTGGAAACGCGCCATCCCCAATCGCTCTCCGAAGGGCAAAAACGCCGCGTATCCATCGCCGCCGTGGTTGCCTCTCGCCCCAAAATTCTCCTCTTGGACGAGCCCACCGTGGGTCAGGACTACGCCGGCTTGCAGCGCCTTGTGGACGTGCTCGGCAAGATCCATATGCGCGATAACAACACCATGATCACCGTCACCCACGACCTTCGCCCCGCCCAGGCGCTCTGCGACCGCGCCGTGCTCATCGAGGGCGGCAAGGCGGCGAAAGAAGGGGATAAAAACCTGGTGCAAACTTATTTTACGAAATAAGCGAAAAAGAAAAAAAGATATAGTACTTTCGTTTACTTCGTAAGTTGCTTTTTCCTTTTTCGCTTGCTGAGGGGAAACCCCGCCATTCGCTCAGCTTGAGCCGCGGGTTCCCCTTTTTTTGCGTCCCTCAAAAATCATTACACAAGCGCCACCTTATCCGAAATGCTTCTTACAAAGATGCCCTTGCTTGCGCCGTAGTCCACGCAGGAGTTGATAAAGGCGGCGAATTTATCGGAGAGGCGGGGCACTTTGAACTCGCGCTGGACGGCGACTGCCAGCTCGTCGGCGTACATGCTCACCTTGCTCAAAAGCACGCTCTTGATTGCGGAGATGACGTCGTAGGCGGAATAGTCCGCGTCGGAAGTGCGCAGCTGGGTGCCGTCTTCCACGCGGTAGCGGTCGAATGCGCCGAACTTATCCGAGCGGAAGTAATAGGTCGTGCCCAAGATCTCCTCGTGCTTAAAGGCGCATTTTTCTATTAGTGAAGAGAGCTTTCCTTCCAGCTTTACGCCGAATTTGAATATTCCTAGGGTGGCTAACGTGCGCTTGATGAGGAAGCGGGCGGAGATGGGTTCTTCCGCCGCGACTATGGCGCGGATTATCTTCATGATGTCCGCGTCGTGCTCGCCGGAGAGGACGTATTGCGTATCCACGGTGGTTTCTTCCGCCTTGGCGGCGCGGTATGCGCGCTTAAAGCCGGGAGCCGCCGTCTTGCCGCCCGAGCAGATCTTATCCAGCAGCTCCTTGATGCGCTTTATCTCGCGCTTGGGGTTGTTGAAGAAGTTGATGGCGTAAAGGCGGGTGACGTTCCAATTGCTGCGCTTTAACGTCTGCACTTGCATAACGGTGCGGTCCTTTACGGAAAAATCGCTCTTGCCGTCGCACAAGACGGCGAGTATGAAGTTGTGCTTGTTCTTGGGGTCGGCTACGGCGACGTCTATTTTGAAGTCGGAAACGCCCACGTCGCAGCGGCAGTCATAGCCGTAGGAAGCCAGCTCCTCCGCCACGTATTTGCCTATGCCCGATTTATTCAAGATCATCTCGTCGCTCTTCACGGCTATGCCGGTGCGTCCCTTCTCGGCAAATTCGAGGAAGGCTTTAAGCCCCGCCACGCCGCGCGAGTTGGTGCGGGAGAGGTCTATCATGGAATAGCGCATGGAAGAGTATATCAGCATATCCGTGCGCGCACGCGAAACCGCCACGTTCAGCCTGCGCCAGCCGCCGTATTGGTTGAGGGGCCCGAAGTTGAGCGAGATCCTGCCCAGCCTGTCAGGACCGTAACATACGGAAAAGATTATCACGTCGCGTTCGTCGCCCTGTACGTTCTCCAAATTCTTAACAAAGAGCGGTTCTTCCCGCTCGTAGGCGGCTTCTTCCAGCCCCTTTTGGGCGAGAGCTTTGGAAAGCAGGCGCTCTATGTAATTTTGCTGAGGGGTGGAGAAGGTGACTATGCCTATCGATTTGCGGCGCAGTTTTTCGTCCTTCAAGCGGCGGATGACTTCCGCGACCACCGCCTCCGCCTCCTGCCTGTTGCACTTGGTAAAGCCCCTGTCGTATACGCCGTTTTCCACGTATTTCAGCTTTACGCGGCTGTCGGGCGCGTCGGGAGAGGGGAAGGTGCACAGCCTGCCCGAGTAGTACATGATATTGGAAAAAGCTATCAAACTTTCGTGATTGCTGCGGTAGTGCCAGCGCAGATGGCGCTGGGGGATGCCCAGGGCGAGGCAGTCGTCCAGAACGCTGTCTAAATCCTCCGCTTCCGTTTCCTCTTCATCCTGCCCCAGCGCCATGAAGAAGGTGGTGGGCGGGAGCTGATTGGGGTCGCCCACGATGACCGCGCTCTTGGCGCGCGCCAGGGCGGGGACCGCCTCGCAGGTGGGGATCTGGGAAGCCTCGTCGAAGATGAGCAGATCGAAGAGGTCGGGCTGAGCCGCCAGATATTGCGAAACGGCGGAAGGGCTCATCATCATGCAGGGCGCCGCCACGCGCAAAAGCCCCGGGATTTCCGCGAACAGCTCGCGCATGTTTATCCGCTTGACGTTGCCGGAAGTGCGCCGCTTGAATGCCATCAGCTCGAGGGCGAGCGGGCCTTCCGTGCCCTCGGAGGGCAGGCGGGAGATGAGGTTTTTGCGTATTTCCGCCTTGGCGTCGAGGGCGAAAGCTTCGGAAAGAGCCGCGAATTTCGACGCGCTCTCGTCCATAAGCCCGGCGGAGAAGGTCGCCAAATCCTCGTCCGCGGGGATGTTCGTCTGCACGAAGTTGCGGTAGACGTTCTTGCGGAAGGAGGAGAGTATCTTGTCGCCGGAGATGGCGCCGCTCTCCATCGCGCTCGTGACGAAGGACAAGCCCATCGCGTTGAGCTCCTTGGCGGTCTTCTTGTATGCGCACCAGCCGGGGAGCATGTCGATGTTGTCGATGAGCGAGGTGCACTTTGCCGTGTAGCAGTCGAAGATGTCCTCGTCGGAATAGAGGCTTTCGTCGCCGCGCGTAGCCTTCATAAAGCTGTCCTTGGCGGCGGTGAAGGACTTTGACGCGCTCAAAATGCCGGAAAGCAGCGGTTTTGCCGCGCCGTTGTTTATCATGCGGTGGCACACGCTGTTAAAGGCGTCTGCGTTGTAATCCATAAATACCTGCGCGCACAAGTCGTGGAGCTCATAGATGGGCTGCATATATTGTTCGCGCTTTTTTTCGTTGAACGAGCCGGTGAATGTGAGGAAGTTTTTGCTTATAGCCGTGTCCTTTATCCTCGCGCGGGCGGAGAACAGGTCGCAGGCGCGCTTTACCCACTCCGCTTCTTCCTTCTCCGCAAGCTTGTTTTGCGTGCACTTGTTCAGCTTTTTTATCACCGCCAGCACCTTGCGGGAGGAGCGGTAATTTTCGTCCCAATTATCCAGCTCTTCCTTCAAGCCGGGCATGAGTTTTTCCGCGTCCGGGATGTCGTCGAACCGCTTGAACCACAGCCTGAGAGCCCTGTCGTAGGTGAGCGAGGCGTTGAAGAACTCGTGCATCTGCCGCTCGTCTATGCCGAAGAACTCGTGCAGCGCGCCGCTCTTTAAAATGGTGAGGACGCGCGCAAAACTCTCCGCTTTTTTGGGGGTGAAGGAGCTTATCTTTTGGCTGAAAAGCTCCAAAAACAGCCCCACGTAGTTGCGGAAATGCTTCAGCTCGGCGAGCAGAACTTCCGCCGCGCACAGCGTGGAGACCTTTACGTCCTCGGAATATTCGGCGAGGTTGACGTTGTCGAAGGGGGAGCGGTACACGCCGCCGCACTCCTTGGCGGCGACTTGCGCGCGGGTGAGCATGCTCTCGCATTTTTCCAGCTTTTCCGCGGTGAGGCTGTCGTAAAAAGTGCTCTCGATATTCATCAAATCGCTCGCCTTGCGGTTGCGGAAATAGTAGAGTATGCCGTCGTAAACGGAAGCGCCTATCGTGCGCTTTTTGTGCAGGGCGGCGTAAGGCTTTGCCAGCGTCTGCCGCACTTCTTCTATTTTCCTGCCGTCTTCGCGGAAGGTGTCGTTATAGTCGCCGTTTTTCAGCTCGAGCGTGGATTGGATGGCGGAGATGAGCGCGCTCTTGTCCGCGGGTTTGCCCGTGGTGAATTCCATGCAAAAGTCGCCTATGCCTATGTCCGTAAGCCTCTTTTTTACCACGGAGAGAGCAGCCTGTTTTTCCGCCACAAAGAGCACGCGCTTGCCCTCGTTCAGGGCGTTCGCTATCATGTTGGTTATCGTCTGGCTCTTGCCCGTGCCGGGCGGTCCGTGCAGTACGAAGGTTGTGCCCGCCGCGCACTCCGCCACCGCTTGGAATTGCGAACTGTCGCAAGGCAGAGGGGTGAGGATCTCGCAGGGGTCGGCTTCGTCCTCGCTCTTGCCGGCGAGCTTGCCGGAGGGCAGCTTGTTCGCCCCCGCGAGCAGGGAAGCTATAAGCGGATTTTTCTTGAATACGGAGATGTTGTTCTTCACGTCGCTCCACATGGCGTACCGGGCGAAGGTGAATTGGGATATATAGACGTCCTCGGTCACTTCCCAGCCGTTCATCTCCGCCGTCTTGGCGCGGAAGAGGGCGAGCGTTTGGGATACAGAGAAGTTTTCGTCCTCTATCCCGCGCAGATCTATGTCGAACTCCCTCTTCAAAAATTCCAGCAGGGTGGTGTTTATCGTGTAATCTTCGTCGCGCACGAGCGTAATGCCCTGGCGGCGGTTTTTCTGCAAGGTTACGGGCAGGAGGATGAGCGGAGCATAGCGCACGGCGCCGTCCTTTTTCCACTTCAAAAAGCCCAGCGCCAGGCACAGCGTGTTCGCGCCCGCTTCTTCCAGCGCGGTTTTGGCTTTTCTTATCAATGAGGAGCAGTTTTCGCTCAGTTCGTCCGCCTTCAAATAAGAGCGCATCGTGCCGGAGGCAAGCTGCATTTGAATGAGCTCGCGCAGGGCGCGCACCTCCAAATTCTCGCCGAAGCCGGAGGGCTGCGTTACTTCCTGCGCCGAGGGGAGCAGATTGAACTTGTCCGCGCCGTCCAGCCCCTGAACGAAAGATGAAAGGTCGCCGGACAAAATTCTTATGCTGTCGCCGCCCGTCTTAAAGGCGAGCAGATTGTTTTTGAGGGATAGATCGAGCAGGCGCCTTTGCCAAGTGCGCTCCTTGCTCGCGCCCCTTTCCGTGGCGGTGAATACGGGCAGCTCCTCCGGCTTGTTGTCGTAGGAGAAGTTCTTTTCGTCGAGCAGCTCGTATTTGCCGTTCTGCTTCACCTTGATGGGCAGGGGGAAGAGCCCGCCTATGCGGCACCTCTTCACGTCCATCGCCGCTTCGTATTCGCCGCGCTTGAGCGCCTGCACAAAGTGCATGCCGCTCGTGGTGAAGCTGGCGTTCTTGTGGGAGAATATGTCGTTTACGTCGAATATCGCCAGGTTGTTTACGCCGTCCTGCACATATTTTTCTATCACGGACATGTCGTCCACGCAGGTGGCGGTAAAGCAGTTTTCCCTCAGCCATACGCCCGCCGCAACGCCCTTTTCGCCCATCACTATCACGGGGTTTAAGCCCGCACATTCAACGCAGGAGGCGTAAAGGAGCGCCGCTTGCAGCGGAGTAGCTTCCTTTTGCGAAAGCACCGCCGTAAGGTCGCCCGTCTGTTGGGGTGAGGTGAGCGGAGGGGAAGGCAGGGCGTTGATGTCCTGCGCCCTTATTGCGGAATATATCGCCGCCGCGGCGGATCGCACGGCGTTCTTGTCGTTGCCGGAATATCCGCTCCATTCGGCGGGATATCCCCATTTTTGCATTTGCAGGGCGGCTTCGGAAAGGATCTTGCGGCAGTCCGCCAGCTTGGGGCGCACCAGGGTGGAAAGCATTTCCACGTTTGCGCCCAGCCCCTGCCAGCAGTCTATCGGCAGGCAACGGACGGTGTTTGTAACGGTGAGCACCTCTTCCTTGCCCGTGAGCACGGTCACGGTCACGGCGCATTCGGTTATCTCTTCCGTTTCCGCCAAAAATTTGGGGTTGAGCACTTCGCCCGCCGCTATCTCCACGCCGGAATCGGGCTGGACGTCGTCTATCTCTATCTCCTTGGGCAGCACGAGTCCCTGCTCCGCGCTTGAAATTTTCACGGTGAGCGCCTCGGTGGATGCCTCGCCCTTGTTGTTCAGCCTGAGCAGGGTGAACAGCGGCAAGCGGCAATAGTAAGTGCCGTAACTCACGTCGGAGAGCAGTTCGCATTCCAATTCCAATGTTTCGGAAAGATATTTGGACTTTTTACTCATATATAAACCCCTGTGCGCCCTAAAACGAGCGCGTGTTTATTATACAATAAAAAGCGCGCGCGTGCAATAAAAAAGTTATATACAAAAAGTTATAATATCGGGGCAAAATGTTGCATTATGAGCATATATGGAATAAAAGCCGCGTATTGAGCGGCAAAAAATTTTTCAAGAAACCTTCCTCGGACGGATTGGCGCCCGGGGAAGGGGGCGGCGCAAACGCGCCTAATCTTCTATTTGAATGAGCACCGCGCCCTGCTTTGCCTGGCAAACGGGGCACTCCGTCCACGCCTGCTTTGACGTGGCTTCGTAGCCGCAGTCGCCGCACTTCCACTTTATCGCCTGCGGCTTTTTGTACATGCTGCCCTCCTTCATCTGCGCGTGCAGTTGGGTGAACAGTTTGTTGTGGCAGCTCTCCACCTGCGTGAGGTTTTCAAAAAGCCCCGCCACGTCGTCGAAGCCTTCTTCGCGCGCGGTCTTGGCAAAGGAAGAGTATATCTCCACCTCCGCTTCCTCGTCGTCCGCGGCGAACTTCAAGTTATCGAGCAAATTCCACTTTTCCTTGAAGGGGAAGCCGGAGTTGACGGGCAGGTTGTTTATCGTGCCCTTGTCCGCCGATTCGATGAAGGTGTAGAGCATTCTGGCGTGCTGAAACTCGTTGTAGATAACATCGTCGATGAGCGCCGCCATCGCCTTGTAGCCCTGCTGGGCCGCGCCGTAAGATACAAAGCGGTATCTCACCATCGCCATGCATTCGCCCGCAAAGGCATTTGTCAGATTTTGATAAGTCTTGCTGTCTTTAAGTTGCATAGTCACTCCCGTAAAATTTTATTGCGCCGCGCCGCCGTATCAAAGGGCGGAGCTTCGCTTTATAGAGAGTGTGGGCAGAAGAAAAATTTTTATTCGGTGCGCTTTTTATCCTTTTTCTTCATACAATGAACTATGGCTTTTTATGACGGATTGCAAAAATACGGCTGCACGGTCAAAACAAACGCGCGCTTAAGGAGCGCTTTCGGCGACACCTTCACCGTGCAAACGGCGGTGTTTCCGAGCAACTTCACCGCCGCGGCGCAGGCGGCAAAGGCGTGCAAGGGCGCGGTGTATTTGGGCGGAATCACCAATACTTTGGTGCTCGAGGACATCCCCCTTGCCGTGTGCATGGGCGGCATGAAGGGGATAATCGACGGGGAGAGGGACATATACGTCATGGGCGGGGAGAGCTTGAGCGCCGCATGCGGTTGGGCGAAGATGCGCGCCCTCTCCGGCATGGAGCAGCTGTGCGGGATCCCCGGTACGGCGGGCGGCGCGGCGGCGGGCAACTCCGGCTGTTTCGGCAGGGAGATGAGCGACCTTATCGTGTATGCGGACGTGGCGATCGGCGGCAGGGTGGAGCGCGTCTACGCCAAGGACATATCCTTTTCATACAGGCACAGTTCCTTGAAGGGGCTCATCTTGGGCGTAATGCTCCGCCTCACTCCTTCGAGCGGGGAGAAGATAGAAGAGGATATGCGCGTTTGGCGCGCGCTGCGCGCGTCTACCCAGCCGGGGCGCCCGTCCTTGGGCTGCACCTTTAAAAAATGCGGAGAAGTTTCCAGCGCGTATTACATAGAAAAATCCGGCTTCAAGGGCATGACCGAGGGCGGCGCGCAGGTGAGTGAAAAGCATGCCGGCTTTATCGTGAACACGGGCACCGCCACCGCCCGCGACTACTATAACCTCGCGGAAAAAGTGAGGGCGGGGACGGTTTCTCCCCACCCGCTCGAATATGAAATAAATATTTTGGGTACCCGCACCTAACCTCAGTAGAACACTTTAAGCGGGCGGCAACGTGACGTTGCATCCCTTTTTGCCTTGAAGTGATAGTGCGTTAAGTTGAAGCCACCCTCTTCGCAAAAGCTATAATGAAAAAACAGACCTTTGCGAAGAAGTAAAGTATAGTATATACATATGTTACTTCAACGCGCATAGGGGATGCAACGCCCCGCGTTGCCGCGCTCCCTATTTGCCCAGGCAGAATTTAGAGAAGATGGTGTCGATGATCTTTTCGTCCGCCGTGTCGCCCGTTATCTCGCCGTAGGCGGAATATGCCGCCCTCAAATCGAGCAGAGTGCACTCCGCCGGCACGTCGTCGAACTGCGTGCGTGCGGATTTTAGGCTTGCTAGGGCGCGTTCCAACGCCTCTTTATGGCGAAGAGAGGTGATCATCTCGCCGCCCGCGTCGATGTTCTTCCCCAGCACGGTTTCCACTATCATATCCTTCAATTTATCCAAGTTTTCGCCCGTCTTCGCGCTTATTCGCAAACCCTTCAAGCCGGCGTTTTTCTCGATGTCGCTCTTGTTCACCACCTCTATCACGGGGGTGCTTGCACTCACGCCCTTCAGCAGCTCGGATTTTTTTGCATTGTTAGGGCGGCTCCCATCCGCAACGAACAGCACTATATCGCTCGATTTGGCTATGTCGCGGCTGCGGTTTATACCTAAGCTCTCCACCACGTCCTCGCTCTCGCGTATGCCGGCGGTGTCCACAAAGCGCAGGGCGATCCCCTTCCACTCAAGCGTTTCTTCTATGCTGTCGCGCGTGGTGCCGGCTATGTCCGTCACGATCGCCCGCTCGCGCCCCGTGAGCGCGTTGAGCAAGGAGGACTTGCCCACGTTCGTTTCGCCCACTATCGCCACGGTTATGCCGTTTTTCACCACACCGCCCGCGCGGCAGGTGGAGAGCAACCTCTCCGTTTTGCCTATCAGCTTATCCAGCACGGGCTTTGCGGCAAGGCGCGCCTCCTCCTCCATCTCCTCGGGGTAATCGAGCGCCGCTTCCATGTGCGCTATCACGTCCAAAAGGGGCGCGGTGAGTTCGTGCACCGCCGCGGAAACGCCACCCGTCGCAAGGCGGTAGCCCGCGTTCACCGCCGCCGCGGAATCGCCGTTGATCATGTCTATCACGCCCTCCGCGTCGCTCAGGTCCATCTTGCCGTTCAAAAAGGCTCGCCTTGTGAATTCGCCCCTGTCGGCTATCCTCGCGCCCTTGGCGCACAGCCCTTCCAGCACATGGCGCAGCAGGGCGGTGCCGCCGTGGCAATGCAATTCCACCACGTCCTCGCCCGTATACGAGTTGGGCGCGGCAAAGTACACGGCGAGCGCCTTGTCGCGCACTCCGCCGCTCTCCAGCCTGCCCAAATACATCATATACGGTTGGGCGTTTTTAAAGCTCTTTATCTTGTAGGGCGAAAATACCTCGGCGGCTATCTCGCGCGCCTTATCTCCGCTCATCCTTATTATTCCCACCGCGCCCGTACCCGCGGGCGTGGCTATCGCCGCTATCGTATCCATAAGTTAATTGTATCACACCGCCGCCGATATGGCAACAAAGCGCGGCAAAAAGCCGCCTTATAACAGGGCGGCTTTGCGGCTGAGCATATTTATGCGTTGGGATTTGTGTAAAATTCCGTATCGATCATCATATTTTGCCATGTGAAATTGCCTTGTTTATCAAACTTGTACTCAATGGCAAAAGTCATTTCGATAGGTACGCCGAAGGCATTTTTGGCTGTTACGGAAGAGACAACAAAAGCCGTATCGCAACTTTCCGTATCCAAATTATAAACCCATGCAAACAGCGGAAAATCGGCGGTCAAGGGGTATGTTAGGCGATCCTTGACTATTTTTTCCGCATTTGCGCGCAATGCCGCCTTGCTGTCATCGAGTTTTTCGGCGGTCAAGATCACGCCGTTATTCGGGTAAATTTTCCTCTCACCGTTGCAGTCATAAAGCGAAGATACCTCCTCGTTTTCGAAAACGACTTTGTATGTGTCTTTGTCTGCTCCGATAAAAGTGTAAGCTCCGTTTGATTCCGTTAATGAGGAAGCCGCCAAAGCCGTGCCCGTTTGTGTGCGGACGGAAACAAACGAGGAGATCATCGCTTCGCTCCAGCCGCCGCGCGTGAGCAGGGCTTTTTCGCTGCTATCGGTCACGGGCATATCGTCAGCGTTCTCTACGATAACGGTTATAGATGTAGTGGTGCTTACGGAGTATTTTTGCGACGAAGCCGTAAGTTTTACCGTGCCGTTATAAATCGGCGAAACGGAAAAGCTGACCACTACATACGGTCTTTCTTCAAAATCGAATAACCTTGTCATTTTTTCGATTTCAACATAACCTTCAATATCAGCCGTGAGCGTTATGTCCGAAACGTCCGCATCGGCGGGATACACGTGCACATCCACACTTTCGGAATCAAAAGAAGAGCTCAACGTTATATCTTCCAACGAGGCAAATTCTATTGATGTTACGGGTGCTTCTCCCCCGGAAGAGCATGCCGCAAGCAGGCAAAAAGAGCAAGCCAAAATTGCAATCATACATAAAACAATAAGTTTTTTCATGAAAAAAGTCCTTCCCGTATAATTTTTTCTCTTATATTATACAAGAAGATTTCTTCTTAGTCAAATATAATCAGAAGATTTCTTCTAAAATAATTCATATGACAATAGCAGAAAGTATAAAGGAACTCCGAACAGAGCGCGGCATATCGCAGGCGGCGTTAGCTCGCGCGATAGGAGTAAGTCAAAAAGCGATAGATTATTGGGAACGCGGAGTAAACGAACCCAAGGCAACCTATATTATATTGCTTGCGGACTTCTTTGATGTTTCGACGGACTATCTGCTGGGCAGAGATTAAAGGGTATTATCCAATTTAGTTCCGCAAGAAGGGCAGAATTTATCCGTTGAGGAAAGTTTTGCGCCGCATTGCGTACAAAAGCGCGGCTTGGGCTCGGCGGTTTTGGTGGGAGTCATATCGTCCTGCGCCGCGGGATATACGGGCGGTACGCCCATCATCGCGCCCATCATACTGCCCGCTCCGCTCATGCGTTCGTTGTGCATGGCGACGGCTTCTTCCTCGCTCACGTGCAACTCTTTTTTTGCCAAAAGCACGCCCGCCACCAGCTCGAACTCTGCCAAATTGCCCGTATCTATCAGCGCCTGCGCCAATTCCAAAGCGTTGGCTTCAAAGGGGAATATATCGATCAGCAGCACTTTTTCGCGCGTTTTCACGGTATTCACCACCGATTTCACCCGCGCATATTGCATGGATTTCACGTTTGCAAAGATAAAAATCATCATGCCGAAGACTATGAAGGGCATGGGTATGGACATATATTGTATGGAACTTATATCCGCCGCAACAAAGAGAATTATGCACAATATCGTGCCCACAAATGCCGCTATCGCCACGCATAAGCCCGCAATGCTCAGCGCGCGCATCCTCTTATATCTGCCCTCAACGTTCGGCACCACGCACGCCGTGGGCAAGGTAACTCTTACCATTATATCCTCCTCCTTGATAGGGATTTGATCATTCACATTATATCATATACTTTCGCCGCGCGCAAGATATAAGTCATACCCGCCCCCAGCCTCAGCAGACCACTTTAAGCGGGCGGCAACGTGACGTTGCATCCCTTTTTGCCTTGAAGTGATAGTGCGTTAAGTTGAAGTCATTGTCTTCGCAAAAGCTATGATGAAATAACTTGCCTTTGCGAAGAAGCAAAGTATGATATATACATATATTACTTCAACGCGCATAAGGGGTGGAGCGCCCCGCGCTCCCGCGACATCTCGCACAAAACTGAACGAAATTCACCCCGCTAAAAGCGAGCATTTTACGGGTAATGTCAAATGCAAACAAAGAGATATATATCCAAAAAATCGATTATATATGTAAAATGTGTTCTGCCGAGGTTGGGTGCGGGTAGGGGTAAAATTGTATAAAGGTGTAAAAATTGACTGACAAACCTATAATAAAATTGTAAAAAATGCAATTTTCGCTATTGACAGATTTTTGCGCATAATATATAATGTAATATCCAAGGGGCTGTTACGGCATTCGACGGGGAATGGCGGGCAGTGTAAGCATACCGGAGGCTCGTCTCCGCAAATACGGAAATTAAAATTAAACGCAAACAACAAAAAAGTAGAGAGCACTCAAACTCTCGCCTTCGCTGCTTAACTTATAGCGAAGTGTCGGGCGGGAAGTTCCGCGATCCCGTTTCGGCAGCATCCGGCGGAAAAGGGCAACCGCAATCGCCGCATTGCGGATTGCAAGAAAAGCGGCTCTCCGATAAGCAGGCTTGCCGTTTGGCCGGCTTTGAGGGAACAATAACAATCGGCTAAGTATGTAGAAGTCACTGCTTAAAGTTTTTCGGACAGGGGTTCGATTCCCCTCAGCTCCACCAGCACAAGAACTTAGCGCAAGCTAGGTTCTTTTTTATAATCTTGTGCTGGTGTAACCGAGGGGAATGCACCCCTGTTGCGTGCCCTTCAGTCCCGCGACAGGCTGCACGCGATTGGGCGAACGGCTAATAATTGCAAGTCCGGCTCACCTCGCCACCAATCGCTGTAAGGCAACTCCCCTCAGCTCCGACGGCGAACAAGGCGTTGTGAGAGGTTCGGTATTTACTGCCATTGCTTTGCTTGATATTTCTTCTTCAAATATTGACACCGAAGAAGGAGTGCAATATAATAAAAAAGGATTAATAAACGGCTCATTCCCTACATATAAAGAGGGCAAAGGAACGCAGGCAAATGAGCTTGCAACCAGGTGGGCATATCGTGAAGATGTTAAAGTCGGAGACCAAACTCTTATCTCACATAATGATAGATGGTATTTAGTAGAAAAGTTTAATGACCTAGATAACGTCTATCAAATAATGAAGCGCATAACCAAAAAAGAATACAACAGGATAGTGGAGGATATTAAAAAATATGGACGAAGCGGAAGAATACGCTCAATTCAGAGAGGCACTACTGAGATTAGTCAACTCGATAAACGCCGAGATTCCGTTGCAAGAACACAATCAAGTTCTAATAGTGTACCTTCTAGACAATCCAGACAAGATAGTGGCGTTCAACAATTGGATAATAGCGCATCTAAAAGGGGGCAAACTGCAAGCGACCGAAACGGAGATAGTAAGGGCAGCAGTACAAGCGAGCAAGAGCATAGACAATAATCATTAAAGTTATGCAGGAAACACTTACAGACACTATATAGGAAGCAAAGCTCCTCGCAACCTCGTGCGGAAACAAGGGCAATTATGATATAAAAACAGACATCTCTACCGCACGAGCGGCTGGAACTGCTGAAGGCAGTAGCTCCGCATCGAATAGAGATGTCTCTACTAATAATATACACCGGAACATCGAAGATGTCAATACTTTTCGACAAATATAAAAAAGCAGCCGATGCAACTAATACAGCACACGACCGTAGTAGCGTTGCACCGACTACCATATAATAACATATCACAAGAAGAGGGCGATGTCAATAAAAATTCAAATAATTTTATTGAACCTAAAAACACACTATGCAGATAATAGACGGCAAACTTTATCCGCCTATGGCTGCAAAGGTTAAGAGTGAAGACGGCTCACGTCAGCTTGAATATACCGGTCGATTTACAGCCCGCCTATTTTGACATGAAAAAAGATTCCGCAAATAGGGCTAGCTCTGAAAGAGACACCCTAGAAGGTGCGGAATCTTCGTTGGAAACTTCAATTTCCAATAATAGTATATCGCAAAATGCCGAAGATGTCAACGCTTCTCGACAAATATAAAAAAGCAGCCGATGCAACCAATACAGTCTATGACCGTAGGCCGTTGCACCGGCTGCCACTAATAGTATATTACAAGCAAAAGGTAATGTCAACATGAAATTCAAACAGGCAGCCGGAAACTCTGTAGGTTTGTCAATCATTTGTTACACCATTGGCATAAAAATTTGCGAGGTATTCATTGGGCGAGAGCCAACCTAG
>CALWKO010000004.1 GCA_944381275.1 uncultured Clostridia bacterium
ACAACAAGCAATTAAGAAGATACCTAAACGAGTATAACAACTTCCCCATGGAACCGCTAGGTTGGCTCTCGCCCAATGAATACCTCGCAAATTTTTATGCCAATGGTGTAACAAATGATTGACAAACCTACAATGATTTTTCAGGTCGCAATAGAATTATTGCGAGCACACCCGTAGCCGTCCCCAAAAGGGCACTTTGAGCGCGGTCTTTTCGGGCAGCGAGCCGCTGCACCCTTAACCGCCTTGATGAAAGGTATAAGTGAGAATACAGTTTTTCTTCGCAAGAGCCATAAGGGGATGCAACGTCCCACGTTGCCGCGACGCCTTGCACAAACCTGCACAAAAATCCCATCGCTGAAAGCAAGCATTTTAAGAAAATGTGCCCCTTTGGGGACGGCTACGGGTGGCGACTTGCAAAAATCGCGGAAATTTGCTTTTGATAACTATGACATTTAGTCAAAGTGTGATAAGCAAATTTCCACGATTTTTTCACGGCGCTTATGCTTGCCTTCTTGATAACAGCGCCCTGAAAAAATCATAAAAAAGCCCTCCCCCGCAAAAGCACACGATCCTGTAAAGCTCAAAAGTGCCGCCGAAGTAAAAAAGCTCAATGCATAGGGCAAGAGCGAAATAGGTGCAGGAAAACGCCAGCTGGAGCGCGGCGTTCCACAGCCTGCCCAAGCGGCGCCATTTTACGAAAAGTGCAATTAAAAGCAGTCCTAGGGCGAGTCCCAAGCCTTCGGCAAGCGCGATCGCCGCCGAGATAGCCTGCCCGGAGGCGGTGGGAGGAAGGATCATCTGAACAGCCGCTTGGCAATGGAAGTTTTGCCGCAGGAAAGCGCCTTCACACTGCCCTTTGCCTCCACCGCGCCCGTTTCCATATCCACCTTGTTCACGTCGAAGTTTTCGCCGCGCAATTTTAAGGTGCCGCCCTCTGTTTTGAGCACGAGTTCCCTGTCCGTGCCGGAGATCACGCCCGTAACTCCGCTTACCGTAAAGCCCTTGTTGAAGATTATCGAAACAGACGCCGTCTTGCTTTTTTCCATATTACCCCCTGTCCAAAGCGCACGAAAGCTCAAATTGGCGATAGAGCATATCCTTCAAGCGGGCAAGGGTGCGCCCATCCTTGCCGCCCACGCGTATGCCGTCCACCCTCTCTGCCGCGGTGCAGGGCACGCCCGAAGAGGTGATGATCACCTCGTCCGCGCCCTTTAATTCCTCTAAGGTGAAGGGTCGGCGGGATACGGGCACGCCCAGCTCGGCACAGGCGAGTATAAGGCGGCGCATGGATATGCCGTCCAAAATCTGCCCGCGCGCGGGAGGGGCGATGAGCTCCCCTTCCTTTAATATGACCGCATTGGAATGCGCGCACTCGTTCACCACGTCGCCCGAAAGCAACAGGCACTCATCCGCACCAACGCTGTCCGCAGCATTCGCCGCCAGCACGTTGGGCAGTAAATTTATCGTTTTAACGCCGCAAAGTTTGTATCTTATATCGGGCATGGTGATGAGCTTATACCTCTTCTCCCTATCCTCTATGCCCTTGGGGAAGCAATATATCCACACGCTTGCCGGGGTGCGGCGCACGTGCTCGCGCCTGCCCGCTCCGCCGGAAAATTGCATATACACCATAAGGTCGCCCGTATCGCACATGCCCGCCACTTCGCGCACCCGCTCGATGAGTTCACAGCGCGCAAGCGGCGGCTGAATGCCCGCTCTGCGCGCGCTGCCGTACAGGCGTTCCACATGCTCGCCTATGGCGAATAGCCCGTAATTTTGCGCATAGGTCACGTCGTACACCGCGTCGCCGAAGAAATTGGTGCGCTCCAAAAATGGCACGCACATCTCGCTCGCTTCCCCCGCCTTACCGTTATAAAAAGCCGCTTCCTTCATACGCAAATATCGTATGCAGGAGGGCGGCAAATAAGAACTTGCGCAAAAAAAGAAAGCGGCGAGCGCCGCTTCCTTTTATATAATAACCTTATTAATTATTCGTCCCCTTCATGGCCGCCTTCCTGCGGTTTACCGCTTTCTTCGGCGCCATTCGGCTTTTCTTCGGAAGTTTCCTTCTTTTCTTCGGGGTCTTTTTTCAAAGGCTCGCCCTCCTCTTCCGGCTTTTCCTCGTCCTTTGCCTGCTCTTTTTCCGGCACGATGTGCACGGGGCGCATTGCGCTCTCCGGCTTTGCGGCGCCGTACCTGGCGTCACGCCTGCTGGCGCGCTCGTCGATGTCGGCGATGACTTCTTCCGCACTCTTGCCGTCGAAGAGCATGTTCACTTCGTCGGTGTATATGGTCTGCTTGGCGTAGAGCACCTTTACCATATTGTCCAAAATGGTGCGGTTCTCGCGCAGGATGGTGAGGGCGCGGTCGTAGGCTCCGTCGATTATCTTGCGGATCTCCACGTCGATCACGCCGCCAAGTTCTTCGCTGTACGTATGCGTTGCGCCGAAGTCCTTGCCCAGGAACACTTCCTTGTCGCCGCCCAGGTAGATATTGCCGATGGCTTCGGACATACCCCACTCGGTGACCATGCTGCGAGCGAGCTGAGTTGCGCGCTGAATATCGTTGGAAGCGCCCGTGGAGATATCGTGAATGACTATCTCTTCCGCCGCTCTGCCGCCCAGCATCATGGCGATGGTGTCGTGCAGTTTGCTGCGCGTGACGTGACTGTCATCCGTTTCGGGACGGGTGAGCGTGTAGCCCGCCGCCATACCGCGGGGGATGATGCTAACTTCCTGCACCTCGTCGCAGCCGGGGAGCAGTTTTGCCACTATCGCATGCCCCGATTCGTGATAGGCGGTGATGCGCTTATCCGTTTCCGTCACCACGCGGCTCTTCTTTTGAGGTCCGGCGATGACTTTGTTTATGCCCTCCAAAAGGTCGACCATGACGATGACTTTCCTGCCCGCGCGGGCGGCGAGGATTGCCGCTTCGTTGAGCAAGTTTTCTATATCCGCGCCTGAAAAGCCGCTGGTCATGCGCGCGAGTATCTTAAAGGATACGTCGGGCGCGAGCGGTTTATTGCGCGAGTGCACTTTGAAGATAGCTTCTCTGCCCTTCACGTCCGGGAGGGAAACGTATATCTGCCTGTCGAATCTGCCCGGGCGCAGGAGCGCGGGGTCGAGGATGTCCGCGCGGTTGGTCGCCGCCATGACGATGATGCCCTCGTTCTTTTCAAAGCCGTCCATCTGCACGAGCAGCTGGTTGAGCGTCTGTTCCCTTTCGTCGTGGCCGCCGCCCAAGCCCGCGCCGCGCTGACGTCCGACGGCGTCGATTTCGTCGATAAACACTATGCAGGGCATGTTGCGCTTTGCCTGGTCGAAGAGGTCGCGCACCCTGGCGGCGCCCGTACCTACGAACATCTCCACAAAGTCGGAACCGGAGATGGAGAAGAAGGGCACGCCCGCTTCGCCCGCCACCGCCTTTGCAAACAGCGTTTTACCCGTGCCGGGAGGTCCCACCAAGAGCACGCCCTTGGGCACCCTGGCGCCCAGCGCGGTGAATTTGGCGGGGGACTTTAAAAATTCCACTATCTCCTGCAGCTCTTCTTTTTCCTCGTCCGCGCCGGCGACGTCGTCGAAACGCACCTTTACGTTCATGTTCACGCGCGCCTTGAGCTTGCCGAAGTTCATGGCTTGCTTATTCGCGCCCGCGCTCTGGCGGAAGATGAAGAAGATGATTATGCCTATCACTATCACGCCCACGATGGGTACGATGAGCGAGGTGATGGTGGAATTGCTCTGCGCGTTGGCATAGCGCAGCGTTATCATGGAAGAAAGCGAGATTTCCTCGCCGCCTCCTTCGGGAGTGTAAACGGTGTTGTTCAGGGCGTAGCTATACGGCATATAGCAGAAGTATTTCGCCGACGAGGTGGGATTTTTAAGGAAGTCGGCGGTGGACATCTGCTGATCGACCGTGAGCACATAGGCGCTGTATCCGTTCACGTATACCGCCTGCACCTGCCCTTCGACGATCATGTCCACAAGTCCGAGCCTTCCTTCTTCATCCGTCTGATAATCTATCTCCTCGGGACCGCCCGTATCGAAGATCATCCACAAAAGCAGCGCGATGACCACGATTGCGATGACGATGAGAACTATTCTCAGAATTTTTTGATTTTTGGTCACTTTATTATCCCCTATTTATGTACTCAAATTATTCACTTGAGTGTACGTTACGATTATAATAATATAAAATGCGCAAATAGTCAAGTAAATACTTTGTAAGCGGGTTCATAAGTATATTTTACACAAAGCGGGCAAAAACAATACCATGGATATGAGCGGCATAGGCAATATAAATACGGTGGTATTGTGCATAGGCACCATGCGCGTGACCGGGGACAGCGTGGGTCCCCGGGTGGGCGACATCTTGAAGGCGCGCGGCGTGAACTGCTTTGTTTACGGTGACAGCGTGAGCAACATAAACGCCCGCAAACTTGACGTATATCAAAACTTGATAGAGGTGTGCCACAAGGCGGACATTGTGATAGCGGTAGACGCCGCCCTGGGCGAAAAAGCAGACGTAGGGCGGGTGAAGATTACAAAATGCGGGCTTTACCCGGGCAGAGCGCTGGGCAGAAAGAGCAAGAGCCTGGGCGACATAGGCGTGCTGGCGGTGGTGGGCGAAAAGGGAGAGGACAACTACTCCCGCCTTGCCAAGGGGGACGAAAAATTCATAAACGCCCTCTCCCTTAAAGCGGCGGACATAACCATGAAATTGATCGAGTACATCCAAAACGCCGTAAAAAATGCGCGATATTAACTTTTTTATACCGCTGTATTGTATAATATATGGTACCCGCCTGAAATCTTTTGCGTTTGTTGCAGTTTTTACAACAACTTTGTTTGACAATGCAGAAGTTTTAGGTTAAAATAAGCGTGTAAATAAAGAAGTCAACCAGGAGGAAGAAATATGTTTCTTATGTCGCAGGTTTCCGGTATATCCATTGCCGGTTTTGTGATACTCGCTCTGTTTGTTTTGATAGGCTTGAAGAAGGGCCTTATCAAGATGCTGCTCAGCGTGCTCGTGCTCGGCCTTTCCATAGCCGCGGGCGCGGTCGGCGTGGACCCCATCCGCAACGCGCTTGCCGAGCAGGATTACTTCGGGCAGGAGTGGCTGGAAGGTCTTATCTCGGGCAACCTGGCGTTTATAGTGGTGTTCGTAGCGGCCTTTATCATCCTTTCTATAATCAAGGCTATCATCATGCACTTTGTAAACAAGAGGGGCGGCAAGATCAAGGGCGCGTTTAACGTGGTCAACCACGTGCTCGGCGCAGTCTTGGGCGCGGGCTTCGGCTTTTTGGCGTTCGGCTTTGTGCTCTACTGCTATGTATCCGTCGTGGCTGTGGTCAAATACGAAGGCGACATTCAGCAAGTCGTCGCCGGGCTGGACAGCGTTTCCGCTTGGATGATGAACAACAACGTGTTCCAGAAGATAGTGGAGGCTATTACGGGGTTAAAGGAGTCGATTGGGGGATAAGGATATGATTTTTTGGGGATAAAAATCAAAATATAAGCACGCCTTACCTACCCCAAAAAAGTGATATTTTTGGCTAGTGAAATAATAAAGCCTTGATGTGAAGTGATGAGCATTAAGGCTTTTTCTCTTCGCAGAAGAATATCACACGCCAAAAGTGGAAATTTGCCTGTTAAATTTCTTTGCGCGGCAATAGATATGGCGGCGTGTGTTGCCCCTTATACTTCCTTTCGGCAGGTTGCAAGCGCTTATTAAAGCCGGGCGCTTTCCGCGCTATCTTTCTTGCCTTCTATCTTTTTATAGAGGGGATAAGCGCATGCCAGCGTGCCCAAGCCTACGATTGCGGCGATGGCTCCGCATACGCTCATTATTGCGCTGCCGCCGATTACGGCGAGGGCTATGCCCATGCCTCCCGCGAGTGCGCCCACCGCGCCCACGGTTATAGATGTGGCTATTGCCGCCGCCTTTTGCTTGCGCTCCAATTGCTCGTATGCCGTAATGTTCTTTTTCATTTTTTTCATCTCCTTTCCTTTCTTTCTGTCATTAGTTTACCCTTTTAATGTTAAATTATCGTTGCGCGGCGGTTAAATTGAGGTAACGCGGCAGTAAAACAATTGTAAATTTGTCCTTTTCTATCTCTTCACTTTTAAATACTCAGATTTGCAAGATACATATTTTCGTGTCCGCCCTTCCTCTTGCCTCATTTGATGTGTTTGATCGACGTTTGGTAAAGGTGCTATTAAGACTTGCTTTTTTTTGTAAAAAAGTGTATAGTATTTTTAGTAAATATAATTACACAAAAGAATTACTCTTTGATACATGCTGATGGAGGGGGTACAGATGGCAACTCAAGTATTTATAAGTTACAGGCGTGCCGATGGGTTTTATCCTGCGCTTTTACTTTATAGGGAACTTATCGCTGCCAATTATAGCGTATTTTTTGATATAAAAAGTATTCGCATGGGCAAATTTCCCGACATTATCAAGCAGAATATCGAAGAGTGCACGGATTTTATTTTGATAGTCAGCCCGTCCACATTCAGCGAAAGAATTTTTGACGATAACGATTGGGTTCGCAAAGAGATACGCCTGGCGCTTTCTCTCAACAAAAATATTATAACGGTTTTTATCAACACCACTATTCCGGAAACGCTCCCGGAAGATATAGATAAGATTCGTTATTTCAACGGGATACAGCAATTGGATCCCAACTTGATAAGCGAAAATTACAAGCGATTGTTTAAAGATTTTATGATTTCGCACCCACAGATCAAACCCTCTCCTTTTGTAAATAGGCGTTGTTCTGCATACGACGTAAATTTCGGTGACGAATTCGGCAGGCTGCAAATACAGTCAAGAAATTCACTTAACAGCGACCTTAGCGTGTTGAAAAAAGTGAATGCCGGCGGTGTTGTTTTGGACGTAGGGTGTGCTTTCGGCGTAGTAACGCTGTCACGATTCGATTCTGATAATTATACTCGCGTTATAGGGATAGACAAAGATAACGATAGCGTCGCTTATGCGTGTGAACACACTCCCGAAAAATTTGATTTTGCCGTTATGGATGTTGAAGCTAGCGATTTCCGTGACCAATTAAGCGCTTTAATGCAAAGCAAAAATATCGAGAGTTTTGACGTGATATTTATATCTCTCGTGCTGCATCATTTGCGAGATCCTTATGCCGCATTGCGCAAATTGCGCAGATTTCTATCCCACGACGGGGTAATTATCGTCCGCGGATCGGACGACGGCACAAAAATAGCCTACCCTGATGAACAAGCGTTATTGCCGACTATAATTTCAAAAACGTTACAGGCTCACAATGTTTCAGACAGATTACACGGAAGAAAGATTTACGATTGGCTCAAACAGTCGGGCTTTGCAAATGTCAAAATGTACAGTTTTATGAGAGACACCTCTTCCTTGGATTTAGACGAAAGAGAAGATCTATTCCGCGAGAGTTTTTCTTACCGCATAAACTATTTTCATAAACAGTTAAAGTTAGAACCCTACACTGAAGAGAACTTCCACGCATTTGAAGAGATGGAGACATTGCTTGCACTTTTCGAAAACGAATTTATGAAAGAAACATTTTGGTACGCCGAATATGATTACATAGGAGTAGGCTATAAAAAATAACTGCGTAAACCCGCCTTTTTTACCGATAAAAAGCGGCTGTGCGGGCACTTTTCTTTTTTCCCGTTTTCTGCTATAATGGGGATATGGACGAAAAAGAAAAACAGCAAATACGCGAACAAGTCACCTTGCGGGCGCGAGAGGCGGAAGACAGGCTCTCCCCTTTTGCCGCGCGTGAAAAGGACTGCTTGCGAAGAAGCGACTATTCCTACAACTTCTACCGCCGCGGATATGTGCGCGATTGCGAAGCGGTGATAAATTTGGCGCAATACAACCGTTACGGCGGCAAGACGCAGGTGTTTTCCCTGCACGCGAACAACGATATATCCACGCGCGCCTCGCACGTGGGACTCGTTTCGCGCATAGCCCGCACGATAGGCAGAGCGCTCAATTTGAACTGCGACCTCATCGAAGCCATCGCCTGCGCCCACGATTTGGGGCACGCGCCCTTTGGTCACAAGGGCGAAGTGTGGCTGAACGCCGCCGCGCGCAAGTACGGCTATACCTTTGCCCACCATGTGCAATCGGCGCGCTACCTCGACCACATCACCCGCTCCAATATCTCCCTGCCCGTGATAGACGGCGTATTGTGCCATAACGGCGAACACGTCCTGCGCGAATATGCGCCCAACGAGCTCGCAACTCGCACTTTTGACGACTTGGAAAAAAAGCTGGAGCGCGCATACCGCGGGGAGATAACCCAAGCCGAGCTCATGCCCGCCACCTTGGAAGGCTGCCTGGTGCGCATATGCGACGTGATAGCCTACCTGGGCAAGGACAGGCAGGACGCGGACAGGCTGGGCGTGCATCCCCTGAACGATTACACCGACTACGGCGCGGGAGTGCTCAACCACAAGATAATACGCGCGGCGGGCGAGGACATCATCTTCAACAGTTACGGCAAGAACGCGATAGTGCTTTCCGACAATATATACGCCGCCCTGGTAAACGGCATGCGCGAAAACTACGCCTTTATATACAAAACGGAGAGCACGGGCATAACCGCAGAGCAGTCACAGCGCATGGAAAAGGCGGTGGAAGAGGCTTTCGAGTTTGTTTTGAGCGATCTTAGGGCGGGCGGCAAGCTGCTGGACGAGATATACTTCCCCTATATCTACGCCAATCCTTCTTCCGTGCAGGCATACAAAAAAGCGGACGAAAACGCGCCCGAACGGGTGGCGGCGGACTTCATTGCGAGCATGTGCGACGACTACTTCCTCTCCTTCTACAACAGGTATTTGGGCAGGCTGGAGCTCAAGCGGACGGATTATTTTGATTAAATTTGCATAAATATTACCCTGTATATGCGTATGCGCGCAAAAAGTTGCGCGTATGTGGTTTACACGGCGCGATATTTATGATAAATTATATATGATACACTACTCGGCTATACACCTGCCGAACCAAGGAGCTATTATGGGTAAAGACAAAAATTTCGTGAACAAGGCTTTGGCAAACGGTTCTCACGCCTTGAATTTGATGTCCTTAAAGGGGAAGATCTATAAGAAGATAGGATCGCTCAAACCCCAAGGCATCCTCTCCGACGAACCCATCAAGTGGGAGGATTTGGACAAGAGCAAGTTCAAGAATATGCGCTTTATGCAAAAGTGGGCGGATAAGTTCGGCTGCGCCTGGTTCCGCTTCACCGGCACCGTGCCCGCGGAAGCCAAGGGCAAAAAGGTGGTGGCGCGCATAAAGCTGCAGGGCGAAGGGCTCGTCTACGACAAGGACGGCAACATCTTGCAGGGCATAACTCAAGTGCTCTCCAAGGGCGACTTGTTCCACTCCTCTATCGGCAAGCAGATAGTGGACATCTCCGACTGCGCCGAGGGCGGCGAACAGATAGAACTTTATGTGGACGCCGGCTTCAACGGCAAACTGCGCTTTGAAAACATGGCGGCGCACCTGCGCAGGTACGACATCGCCGCAATGGACGACGAGGCGAACGGCTATTATTACGACTATATCGAAGCCTACTTCCTCATGTGCAAACTGCTGGGCGACGCGGAGGATTTGAAGGAAAAACAGCAAGACAAGGCGGAAAAATACGTCTCCCGCGCCAAGGCTTTGGACGAAGGCATGAAAGCGGCGTGGAAGGTATATAAGGAAAAGGGCGCAAAGGCGGCGCGCGAAGCGCTCGCACCCGTCCTCTTCACCCCCATCGACTACCCCGCCGTTACGCACTATGCCGTGGGTCACGCACACATCGATTTGGCATGGCTGTGGCCGATACGCGAAACTCACCGCAAGGTGGGCAGGACGTTCGCCAACCAACTGCGCAACATCAAAAAGTACGACAAGTTCATATTTGCCGAGTCCCAGCCGCAGATGTTTGAGTGGCTGAAGGAAGATTATCCGCAGCTTTTTGAAGAGGTTAAAAAGCAGGTGGAAGCGGGCAGAATAGAGCTGCAAGGCGGCATGTGGGTGGAGAGCGACTGCAACCTGCCCCAGGGCGAAAGCTGGATAAGGCAGTTCCTTTACGGCAAGCGTTACTTCAAGGAAGAGTTCGGCAAGGACATGAAGATGTGCTGGCTGCCCGACTGCTTCGGCTTCCCCGCCACCCTGCCCCAAGTGATCAAGGGCTGCGGCATGGACTACTTTATGACGATAAAGATAATGTCCAACACGGTGAACGAATTCCCCCACTCCACCTTCAAGTGGAAGGGCTTGGACGGCAGCGAAGTGCTCGCGCATATGGAGCCCGCCGGCGATTACAACTCCGGCGCTTCCCCTCTTGCCATATTCAAATCCAACAAGCGCAATAAGGAAAAAGAGATAGTGCCGCAATGCCTGCTCCTCTACGGCGACGGCGACGGCGGCGGCGGTCCCGGCGAAGGGCACATCGAATACGTTTCCCGCATGGAAAAGGGAATAAACGGACTTGCGCCCGTGAAGTTCTCCTCCGCGATAGACTTCTTTGAGGATTTAGAATCTTTTAACGACGTCATCCCCGAATACGACGGCGAGCTGTATTACGAGCGCCATCAGGGCACATACACCTCTCAGGCGGCAAACAAGCTGTGGAACAGGCGCATGGAAAACATGCTTCACTTGGTGGAGCTGCTGGGCGCGGAAGGCAAGCTGCGCGGAGTGACCTACGACCGCGCTCTTGTGGAAAAGATCTGGAAGGAAGTGCTCCTCTACCAATTCCACGACGTGCTCCCCGGCTCCTGCATCAAGCGCGTCTACGACGAGAGCAAGGAACGCTATAAGGAGCTGTATAAGCAGATCCAGGCGGTGGCGGCAACGCTCATCGACGATATGTCTAAGGGCGATTCCGAAGAATACTCCGCAATAAACCCCGTGGACTTTGCCCGCAAGGAATATATCCGCGTGGAAGACAAGTGGTACTCCGTAGACCTCGCCCCCATGAGCGCGGGCAAGGTAGTACCTGTGGAAAACCCCGACATATCTTCCCTCACATTCGGCGAAAACACCATATCCAACGGGCTTGTCACGATAACCTTCGGCAAGGGCGGCGAGATAACTTCCTTGAAGGATGAAAAGAACAACAAAGAATTGGTGGCGGAAGGCGGCTCCTTCAACAAGCTGACCATCTACCAAGACCCCTTCATGTACTACAACGCCTGGGACATCCGCATGGATTACGACAAGCTGAGGAGCCACACCCTCAAACTCGAGGGCACCGATACCTATATCGAGGGCGTGCGCGTGGTTAGGCGCAACCGCTACCGCTATATGGATTCGCAATTCGAACAGACCGTGGCGCTCACCTTGGGCGATACGCTCGTGCAGTTCGACATGGACGCGGATTGGCACGAAGAGCTCAAGATGCTGCGCGCGGACTTCACCCCTTCCGTATTTGCGGACAAGGTGAAGTGCGACATTCAGTTCGGTCAGATAGACCGCTCCACCAAAAACGACACCTCTATCGAGAGGGCGCAGTTTGAAGTGTGCGCGCATAAGTTCGTCAACCTGGACGGCGAAGATTACTCTCTCGCCCTGTTCAACCGCTGCAAGTACGGGCACAAGGTGAAGGAGGGAATGCTCTCCCTCGCGCTCCTGCGCGCGCCCCGCTTCCCCGACCCCGAATGCGACCGCGGCACGCACCACATCAGCTACGCGCTCTATCCTCATAAAGAAAAATTTGAAGAAAGCGACGTAAAAGCGCGCGCCTACTGCTACAACAACGTGGTCATGCTGCGCAAAGCGGACTTCGAGATGACCTCTCCCGTCACCTGCCAGGCGGACGGCGTTATAGTGGAAACGGTGAAAGTCGCCGAGGACGAGAAGGGCATAGTGGTTCGCCTTTACGAATACAAGGGCAAGGAAACCGTGGCAAACGTATCCTTGAAGGGCGGCACTTCCGCATACGTCTGCGACATGCTGGAAAACAAGGGTGAAAAAGCGGATACTTCCGCCCTCGCCTTTAAGCCTTTCGAGATAAAGACGCTTTATTTCGAAGTATAACAAAAAATACAAAAGACGGGGCGCCGCGGCGCCCCGTTTTTATGCCCGTTATTCCTCTTCCTTTCAATTATCGTTCAATCCGAACCGCCGTGACATGAGTATGTTCTTCCAATGCGTTTCACGCTCGATGATGTAATCGTTACCCAAATTCATATTGCACACTTCCAATATGGAAAACCGAAAGTTTTCCGCATACTCCTTGCCGCGCTCGCTGAGCAGCCGCTTTAACTCAACGTTGCCGCCGTGTCCGCTCTCCGCGTACGCCGCCCATCTCTGCCATATGCACTCTTCGCCGTACGCGCTGCCCACATACTGCCTGCCCGTATGCGCGTCCGTTATCAAATATACTCCCTTCACATTGGAAAGCGCCGTCTTCCATGAGCTTATCCCCTCTTTCACGATCGTACGCAACAGCTCGTAATCTAATTCTACTTTGTCAAAGCCGGGGAAATCACGCACCGACACTTTGTTTTCCAAAAGGCTAGCCAAATACATATCGCGCGGAGGCATGCCTCCGTCGGAAGGCATCATCTCTAAATTCAAATACGAATGGCGGAAGTTGCGATGAAAATATATCACCGCCCTGCCTATCAAGTCCTTCTGCACGTCCGCAAGGCGCGTTTCGTACTTCCAGCCCGTCCAGCCGCCCCTCTCGATTTGCTTGGGCGGCACGGATAAAACTTTATACACGCCCGCGAACATCCACTTATCCCTGTCCATATATGCGAGCGAGATCACATATTTGCGCCCGAAATTCTTATTCGTCTGACACTCCTGCCACTCGGTGAACTCCTCCTGACCCAGAAGCAATTTTTTATACGGACGCATCTTATCGCTTCCGCCCGTGGCAAGGTGCACTTTGTAATCCCCGTACTCTTCGGCGGTAATGCCCAAAATTTGCGTGAGTTTAATCATTTTTCCTCCCCGTAAGTTATCGCTACTTTCATAACCCCGTCCCGCCTTTCGGCAAATAGCGCGTATGCCTTATCCAGCTCCTTGAACGGGAAGGTGTGGGTGATGAGCGGTGTGGTATCCAGCCTTCCCTCTGCGATGAGGGCGAGTATCTCCGCGCATTTGTTCCCGTCCACGCCGCCCGTTTTGAAGGTGAGGTTTTTGCCGTACATATCGGGCAAAGGCAGGCTTTGCGCCTTGTCGTACATCGCCACCACGGTTACTATCGCGTTGGGGCGAGCGGCTTTCCACGCCGCTTGAAAGGTGTCCTCTCCGCCCGCGGCTTCTATCACCCTGTCCGCTCCGCCGCGCGGCATGGCGGCGCAAAGGCGCTCCGCCTCCTTTGGCTCAACCACCTTTATCGTGGGGAAGTTTTTGCGCAAAAATTCACCCCTGCCCTCGTTTTTCTCGCACAAGAGGACCTCTCCGCCCGCTATCTGCGCACACAAAGCGCAGCACACGCCGGCAGGACCTCCGCCCAAAACGAGCACGTTATCCCCCTTTTCTATCTCCGATATATCCGCCGCCCAATAGCCCGTGGCGAGGATGTCGCCCACAAAGAGCGCCTGCCTGTCCGTCACATTTGCGGGTATCTTCGTAAGTCCCGTATCTGCGTGCGGCACGCGCACGAGCGGAGCCTGCATGCCGTCTATCCTGCACCCAAGCGCCCAGCCGCCGTCCTTGTCCGTGCAGTTGTTCACCCAGCCGTGCTTGCAAAAATAGCACTCGCCGCAAAACGTTTCCACATTGATTGCGACCCTGTCCCCGGACGCAACGCTCTTAACGCCGCCGCCTACGCGCTCCACGATTCCCACCGCTTCGTGCCCCAAAGTCACGCCTTTCACCGCGCGCGGCACGCTGCCGCGGATTATGTGCAAATCGCTCGTGCAAATGCTGGAAAGCGTCACCCGCACGATCGCGTCCTTTTCGCCGACAATGCTCGGTTCTGCCTTTTCGCAAAAACCCGCTTCCCCGCGGGATAAATAACAATAACTCTGCATAATCTTCACCTCTCCTCTATTATCCCACCAAAAACACTCACTGTCAAGGCAACGCGAAGCGCACAAAAAGTTTACGACAAGTGTTGAATTTCGGTCAGGGATGTGTTATCATGGAAGAGCAAGGGAAATATTTTATTTCACCGCCATTAAAATTTTCGGAGGTACATGCATGGAAGAAAAGGACAAGCAAGAAGAGCTTGCCGCAGCCGAAGCGGGCTCGTCCGTTTTGGATGAAACCGAGGGCGCGGCAAAGGACGAGCCCGCGGCGGAAGTGACTGCGGAAGGACAGGACGGAGCGGCGGCAGCCGCGGCGCCTTCACCCAAAAAGGGCTTTTGGGGCAAGGTGGACAACTGGTTTGGGATCACAAGGAGCGGTTCCAACTTTAAAACGGAGACGCTCGCCGGCATCACCACATTTATGGCGATGGTGTATATCCTCATGGTAAATGCGGGCATGTTCCAAGGAGTCATCGGCGGCGAAGATCCTTACGGAGCGGCTTACATTGCCACTTCCGTGGGCGCAATCGTGGGTACGTTTTTGATGGCGTTCCTGGCAAGAATGCCCCTGGCGCAGGCTTCCGGCATGGGCATTAACGCCTTTATCGTGTACACCCTGCTCAACGGCACGGGTCTTACTTACGCAAACAGCATGGTATTTGTGCTGATAGACGGCGTTATCTTCCTCATCCTCACCGTGACGGGCTTGAGGCGCAAGATATTCGAAGCCATCCCCGCTGGCGTAAGGCACGCCATCCCCGTGGGTATAGGTCTTTTCATCGCGTTCATCGGCTTGCAGCAGGCGGGCGTCATCGTGAACGAAGATTCCACCCTCACCACGTTTGTATCCTTCAATCTGCTCAATTCCCCCGAGTTCGTAACATATGGCAATGGTACGGTGGGCGGCATTCTCCCCGCGATCGTCGCCCTCATCGGCGTGGTTGTGATAGCGGTGCTCTCTAAAAAGAACGTGAAGGGCGCGATACTGTGGGGACTTTTGGGCTCCGCCGTGCTGTATTATGTGTTCGCGGGTATCGCCGTGGGCGCGGGCAGCCAAGGCGCAATAGATATGTTCAACAACATAAGCCTCTCCAATCCGCTCAGCGCATTCGAAGCATGGGGCAAGGATTCCGTGGGCGTGGTTTTCTACGAAGGTTTCAACTTCGATACCTTCCTTTCCACGGGCACGAATAACGGCGGCTCGCTTGCCGTGGTATTGATCACCTCCGCCCTTTCGCTCTGCATGATAGATATGTTCGACACCATCGGCACACTCTACGGCGCTTGCTCCAAGGGCAACTTGATCGACAAGGACGGTACCCCCATCCGCATGGAAAAGATGATGCTCGCCGACGCCATAGCCACCTGCACGGGCGCGATAGCGGGCACTTCCACCGTCACCACCTTTGTGGAATCTTCTTCCGGCGTGGTAGCGGGCGGCAGAACGGGCTTTACTTCCCTCATCACGGGCGTGTGCTTCATCATCGCCATGTTCTTGAGCCCCATCGCCCAGCTCATCCCCCGCAGCGCAACCGCCACCGCCCTCATCTGGGTGGGCGTGCTCATGATGAGCTCGGTCACCAAGGTGGATTGGAACGACGCTTCCGAAGCCATCGTGGCGTTTATGACCTTTATCACGATGCTGCTCGGCTACTCCATCTCTAAGGGTATAGGAATGGGCATAATCACCTATATCGTAATTCAAATTTGCACGGGCAAGATCAAGAAGATCTCCATCCCCACCTGGGTCATAGGCGCGATCTTCCTTGCAACCTTCCTGTTGACCTAAGCGCAAACAAGAACAAATTCGGGTAGCGGATTATCCGCTACCCTTTTTTTCTGCAAAGGTATATCAATAATGCGACGTATTCCGCTAATGTACACATCTGATTCTAGGTGTGCGCGGATATTTCGATAAGGTCTTGTATTGATAATAGATAAAATGTATTATCGAGTATCGATAGATTTTAAGAGGAAGCCTCATTACTTTGTCGGGCATCCGGGCATATCCACTCTCCTACCTGAAATTCTCGTACTCATCGAGCAGCTCCTGCGAGATGCTGGGCGGGATCTTATCGAACGCTTTTTCGAACATGTCGCGGGTGAGGGGGATGGGGTTGGTGGAGCCGGCGGCTTGCAGTTTTTCCAGGGCGAGGCGGCAGGCTTCTTCTATTATGCCGCACAAATCGGCGGCGGAATAGTAGGCGGTCTGCGGCACTTTTGTGCCCATAGCCGTTTCCTTATATATAACGCCCTTGCTCATTGCGAGCACGTCCGCGAGGGTGACGCCGTCCAAAGCGATGCCCTTGAGCTTGCTTTCGATGATGGCGCGCTTTGCCTCTTCGTCGGGCGGGGTGACGTGGATGAGGTGGGAAAAACGCTTGTAGCGCAGATATGCCGGGTCGATGACGTCGGGGCGGTTGGTGGCGGCTATCATGATGCGCTTGCTGCCGTCCACGCCAAAGCCGTTTATACGCTGCAAAAGCTCTGTGGTGACGGCGGCTTTGTAGTCCTTGGTGTCCTTGTCGCGGCGGGAGAAGATGGATTCGCACTCGTCAACGAACAGGATGGCGCCGTCCGGGCAGGCGTCCAGCTCCTGGAATATCTGCTTTACCGCCTGCTCCGATTCGCCCACATACGATTTGAAGATATCCGCGGGGGTGACGATGAACAGGGGCAGATTCATGGCGTTTGCTATGGCTTCGGCAAACATGGTCTTGCCCGTGCCGGGCGCGCCGTACATGAGCATGCCCAAGCCGCCCTCCAGCTTGTAATACTTCAAGATTTCGGGATTTTGCGCCATGAACATAAAGCTCTTGACCAGCTTTTTCACGTTGTCTAAGCCCTTGACGTCGTCGAAGGTGGTATCGGGCACGCGGCTCTTTATGACCGAGCCGTAACTTGCCGCCATGTCGCTGAGGCGCCTGAAGTAGTCCTTGTACTTCTTCACCTCGTCCTCGTCCGTGACGCGCTGGGAGAGGGTGTTGGCGATTTGAGCCGCACGCGAATATTCCGAGCGCAGCTTTGCCTTCACCTCGTCGGCTATCTTATTCCTGTCCTTCTTGCCCGCGAGCAGCTGACGAATCCTGTCAGTAGTGGCGTTGAAATCGCGCTCCAAAACCTCTACGGAATCTTCTTTGTCTTCTGACTTTTTTATTTTACCTATTCCTGCCATAATGCTTTCTCCGATCAGGCGATGTCATCTATGCCGCTTACGCCGCCCGACGTACCTGCGGTGCTTGCCGCGGCGGAAGCGGTCGCTGCGGGAGCGGAGCCCCCTCCTCTCTTCGCCTTTAATTCTGCCACGGCTTGATCGATGAGCGCCTGCACGGGGCTGGGCGCGGCGGGAGCGCCGCTTGCCGCCGCCTTGCCGCTCATCTTGGCTTGGCGCTTCATCTGGCGCTTTCTCGCCCTGGCGGTGGAACGCTGCATGGATTCGGATACAGAACGCATTGCCTCAGCCATGTTCTGCGCCATCTTGGAGTAGTTCATGACCTCCTTGAACACGGTGATGATGGAGTTTACCGTATTCCTGTTCGCCTTCCTCATCTTTCTGCTGCGGCGCAGACGCGCGAAAAAGCCCATGGGCTGTTCGGTGAGGAATTCCGCGACCTGCATATTGAAGTTGAGCGCACTCTTCACCACACCCATCGCCTTTTGAATGGTGAGGATGGCTTCCTGCGAGGCGGTCATGACCTTGATGGTCTCCTGCATTTGCACTGCCATCTCTAAAAACATGACCATCATATGAGTAAGGTAGTGGTCCTCGCCGTAATCCAGAGTGGTCTCCGCCACCTGCATGGCGAGCGTTTTCACCTGCTCGTCGTAAGCCTCCCTCTGCTCTTGACAGAGCTTTTTTTGCCTGTCTATCTTTATGTTGCTTGCAATGGCGGCGGCCTGACTGTTTTCTTCTTCCGTCAGCCTTTCCTCTTCACTATGAAAACGTGACATTGTTTTCCTCCTTTATTTGGTTACATATTTTTTCACGGCTTCGGCGAGGTTATCCCTCTCCGCCTCCGCATTGTTTACCCACTCGTGAGCGTACACGGCGTGCATGTTCCAGCCGCGCTCCTTTAAGATGTTGAAATACCTCATGTTGTAATCGAGGTAATTATAGTTTTTCTTGGTGGCGGTTTCGCACCAAATTCCCAGCTGCGCCCTCTTTAAATCGGGCGAGAGCACGGCGACGGGGATCCTGATCGACCCCTTGGTAACGCCGTAACCCACCACTATCCTGTCCTTGCTTATCCCCAGCGACTGCACGTAATCGGCGACGCTCGTGATAAAGCCCCTGCCGGGATTTGAGGACACGAATTGCGCCGCGCCGTCCTTGTTGAACAGTTCCGCCTTTACCATGTAATCGTGGATATACGCCACGTTTGCGCCGGTTATCTCGTAAGCGTGAACGGAGTGCACGAGCGTGACGCTCGATTGTGCGCGCGTGACCGCCACGTTGAAGATGCACTTGCCCAGCTTGTCGCGGTTGAGCTGACCGAAGGCGTTCGTCACCCTGCCCTCCGGCGTTCTGCCGTAGGTGAGGGAGAGGATGAGATGCGCCGTTTCCTGCCCCTGGACGGTTTCGATCGTCTTGAAGAATATGAGTTTTTCGGGGACGTCGTCGAACTTGGAAAGCGCCGTATTTATCTTTGCATACAGTTCCTTGTTGGCGGAAACGAGCCGCTTTATCCGCTCTATCTGTTTTTCACCGAAGGCAACCACGCCCGCCGATTGCGAGAGCGTGCCCGCTTTTTCATCGTAATAGCGGTCAAAATGCTCTTCCAGCAGTTCGACGACCGCCCTTGCCTCCTTCTCGTTCACGCCGCCGTCGCAATACCCGTCGACGTATACGTCCTTAAATCCCAGCCCTTCGTCCTTGGGCAAGGGCGCGGGGAAGGTGCGCATATGCGGATAGAACTGCTCTTGCGAAAATGCGATGAGCGATTCCGTCTTGCTCCTGTAATGGCAGAGCAGCTCCTCGGCGTGGAACGCCTGGTTGCGCAGGGCGAGAGTAAGGGCGGAGAGCTCGGGTTCGAGCACCATGGTTTCGGTGCCGTCGTCGGCTACAACGCGCCTTTCGTACTGTGCAACAAGGTGCTTGATGGGCGGCATCTGCCACTCGTCGCCCACTATCACGCACTGCTTGGACCTGAACAATACGGGCAGCAGACAGACGGGTTCCAGCTGGCTGGCTTCGTCCACTATCACCACGTCGAAGTTTTCGTACTCTTCCGGCCGGAAGAGCACGGCGGCGGTGGAGGGGGTGATGATAAAGCACTTTTTCAGCTTTAATATGGCGCGGGCGTACTTTTTGAATATCGAGCGCAGGGTGGCGGAAGGGTCGCGCTCTGCGTGCACAAAGGCAAAGTCGGGATCGTCGGGATCTATTTGCTCCATGCACTTGCGCTCGATGACGGCGGCGTTTGCCCTGAACAATTTCTCCTCCGCCCCGGCGAGCGCGTTCAGCTTGCTCTCCACCTTTTTGCCCAAGCCGTTTCGCCTTGCTCCCATGCCGCGCATCACCCCTTCCAGCGCAAGTCCGTAGAAGGAGTGCTCGAATATGTCGGGGATATTTCCCGCGGCAGACCCTTCCTCAATTTCTTTGAAGAAGGCGCGCAGCGGCTCCGCGCCCGCTATCTTCCCGTAACCGAGAGCGGCGGAGATCAAGTCCCTGTTCTTAGCTTCACGCATAAAGATGTCCATATCCCCCATGGTGACGGTGAATACGCGGGAATAGTGATTTTCGTAATAATTCTTGCCGAAGGCGCGCAGGCGGACGAGCAGCTCCTTGAGCTCGTCTTTTATGCGGGAGGGGGCTTGCTGCAGGGCGCAGAACCTGTTGTGCTTTTCCTCTAAACTCATCACCTTGACAGAGGGCAGGGAGAACATCCTGCGCACGGCGAGCAGAGAGCGGGCGAAATTCACCTCTCCGCCGCTGCCCTCAATGTTCAGCTTGCGGCGCGCCTTTTCCGCCTCGAATTTGAGCTTGGCAAAGGCGAACTCCGCCTCGCAGGAGAGCCTTAGCTCGCGCACGGTCAGCTTTGCGCGCTCTTCTTCATCTATGTGCGCGGCTTCTGCCAGGGCGAGGACGGCGGAGCCGTACAGCTTGGCATCCTCCGCCAAAGCGGCGAACGGTACGCCCCTGTCCGTCATCTTCTTTACTGTGGCAAGGCATTGCGCGTCCTTATCTTCCGCCTGCTTGCCCAGCAGTCTGCTCAGCAGGCTCATATTCTTTTTAACTCTCTCCCCGCACTCGTGGGCGGCGAGCACCTTGCCCGCTGCCAGCACCAGCTCGCGGAAGGAGACGTCCGTCAAAAAGCTGAATTTGCGAATATCTTCGGCGGCTTTTTTGCCCTTGAAGTCGAAAAGACTCGGCTTTTCTCCGCCTTCTATGTATTTTGCCAGCACCCTGCCCGCCTGCACTATCTCCTCGTAATTTTCCTTGCACGCTTCCTTTTTAAACACCTTGCATGCGGAATAGAGGAGCTCGCCGCGCTTTTCTTCGTTTTCCTCTATCTGCGCAACGAGCGCGAGCCTGTCGTCCAGCTCCTTCTCCCTAATGGGTTTGCCGTCCGCGCCGAACAATATATCGCCGCATTCGGCGAGCGTTTTTACCCTGCCTACGGTAATATCGTCCAAAAGTGAGGGCGGGCAGAGCGTTGCCGCCCCTTTCATCTCGTCCAAATCCGCGCCATTTATCTCGCGCCTGTGACGGGAGAGCGCGTAATAATCGTCAAGGGCTCTTTCCGGGTCGGAAAAATCCATATTTGCGGCGACTATCTTTTCGAACTCGTACTTGCTCAAATCAGAACGCATTAGCTCGAAGACGTCGTAGAGGGCAAAGCCGCCTTCCGCCTCCTCCGCGCCCCTGAAGTAGAGGCTTATTTTGGGCATGAGCTCTTCCGCTTTTGCCGCCAAGCCGGAGTACTCCTTATACGCTCCTTCCCAATCCGTCCCCCTGCCTATGCCCAGCCACGGGCTTTTTGCCAAAGGGTGCGCTCCGCCGTCGGTGAGGCGGAGGAAGTATTCCGCCGCCTGCCTGACCGCGTTATACATAAGGCGGTATTGCTCTGCGCCGAGCGCGGCAGCCTGCTCCGGAAGGAGGAATTTCACAAGCGGCAGATCTTCCTTGAGGAAGACGTTGAGCGCGTCGTAATAAGTGCCGCCAACTATCCCCTCGCCCGTAAACGTCTTTTCGTAATAGTCGGCGAGGAAGGCGGTGGCGGAGGTTATCTCCGCAAAGGCGGCCTCGCGGGAGCGCTCATGCTTTTTGTCGAAAGTGTAACTCTTGCGCGCCTTGACCAGCTCGCCCAAGTGCTTTTTTACGGCGGAGGGGTTCATCTTTGCCGTCTGCGCCTCTGTTTCAAAGTCCATGAGCATGGCGAACTTGCGCAGCTCCTCGGGCAGTTTTGCGTTCACTTCGCTCAAAGCCGAGAGCTTTTTTGAAGCGAGAATGACCTTCTTCCCCTGCGCCATGAGGGTGGCTATCATGTTGGCTATGGTGAGCGTTTTGCCCGTGCCGGGCGGACCCTTGATGATGAGCGATTCGCCGTTCACGGCGCGGCGGATCATGTTCTCCTGCGCGCTGTCGTAAGGGAGCACGAAGTCGGGCACGATGTCCCCGTCCGTCCCCTCTTGTGGCGCTCCCTCGGTAAATATCTTCTTTACCAGGGGGTGAGCGTATATCTTGTCACGATTGCGCTTGATGTCGTAATACATGCATATGTCGTTGTGATTGTATTGCGCAATGGCGATGACGTCCTTGTCTAAGCTGAACACGGTATCTGCCTCTATGTCCCCTCTGCGGCAGCTTTCCGCATACTTTTCCGCCGCCGCAAAGTAAGCCGTGCCGTCCCCCAGCGCCTGCATATCGATGGGGTCGTCGAAAGCGCCCGTCCCGTTAGGATGGGGAAAGCCGTCTGTCGTTTCCGGCGCGAGCACTTGGCGCATTTTGTGGATGAGGCAAGGGTTGAAGTATGCCTCGTCGTCCACAAACTCGATATACACGGGCTTGGTGGCGGTACTGCCTATCAGTCTGATGGGGAAGATGAGCAGGGGCGAAGTCACTTCCTTCACCTCGTCGCGCGTGACGTTCACCTTCCACCTTAGCGCGCCTATGCTCAAAAACAGGGGGTTGTTGCCCTTTAAGTTGAGCTCCTTGTAGGCGGCGGTGATAAAGGCGTTCAGCTTTGCCGCGTCCTTGGCGCCGCCGCCGTCTGCCCAGTCGAAGTCGTTTATCTTCCTGCCCACCATCTGGTCGCCGGAGAGGGAGCTGCCGCGCAGTACCGTATTGCCCGGCTTGCCAATCCTTTCCCTGATTATATCCAGCGCGTACTTTGCAAGGTCGGAGTGGAGATAGTGCGAAAGATAGTAGGTGTCCCCCGCGTCACCCGCATTCAAGTCTATCAGCTTGTTCTTCGTACCTTCGTTTATATGAAGAAGTTCTTCTATAAACGGTTCCAAATAGTCCTGCATATCTCCTCCTTACTCGGATATATTCAAATATTTTTTGCAATCATTTGCAAAGCCGCATGCGTCCGTCTCCATTATCTGCACGCGGTAAGCCCAATAATCGCCGATGTTCGTATAGCTGCCCCTGTTGTAAGTCCAGCTCTCCACCCTGCCGGCGGTGACGCCCAGCTCTTCCCACATCCACGGCTGCCAGCCGTTTTTGGACGCGTGCGCCTGAAGGGCGTGCATGCTCTCGTGAACGGTGATGTCGGCAGCTTCGTCCAGCAGCTCCGCCGCGCTGTTTTTAAAGAGTATCTCCCTGCCGTCCTTGCAGCATACGCCGATTGCCCTATCGTACTCCTTTCCCAAAAAGCAAAAGTCGTCGTGAAACTGCACGTCGGGCACGATCCCCGTGCCCATCAGCTGCATTACGGCGCGAGTGGCGGCGGTGATCGCCTCCCTCTTTTCGCTCACGTCCTTTTTCTCCCACAGCGTCCTTCTGTTTTGGCAGTTGTAGAAGTACTCTATTATCTTAGCGCACTTTTCCCACAGGGAGATCCTCTTTTCGACTATCTCCCTTATCGCCTCGCGGCTGTCTTGAGGCAGGCAGCCGTAATCGAAGGGCAGCTTGCCGCCCAGCTTTTGCTCCGCCTGAGAGATGAAGTCGCCCCAATCGCACGGGAGCAGATATTCCTGCTTTTCCGCCTTGCGCAAAAAGACGAACGCGCTCCTGCTCCTGCCCTCGTCGCACAGCCAGTCTAGAGCGCTCTTCCAGCCCCTTCCTCTCCTGTGCTCCCTAAGCGCTAAGTTTATGCCGACATAGCCCATAAAGGCGTATTTTTCGGGCAGGCTCTCCCCTTCGCCGAGCATTCCTTCCTGCCTGAAAATATCCTCGGCAAACTCGCGCGAAGGCAGGGGCAGGCGCCTTAATTGCGCGGCTCCGCCGCCGGTGCGGTATATCTCCGCGTCGCCGCTTTCGTCCAATATTATCGCCGCTCTGCCGCCGGCGGCGTAAGAGGACGCCGCCTTAATCACGCCAAGCTTGTTTGCGCCCGTGTATCTGCCGAAGTCGGTGATGAACACGTGGGCGCCCGCCTGCGCAAAGCGGGCGAATATGCCGCTTAAATCGAGCTCGTCCTTGCCCGTGAACTTGTCCGCTCCCACTTCAAGTATAGTCCCCTTCAAGCAGTGCACGGCGGCCAGCTCCGCTTCGTCTATAAACGGGGTGTTGAGCACTATCGCCGCGCAGACGGACGATAAGTCCGCTTCCGGGAAGAGGGGAAAGCTCTCCCACTCGGTGACGCCGCGCAGACTGCGCGCTTCCTTGATGAGCTCTTCTTCTTCCCTTCTCCTGATCCCTTCGGCGCACTTGCGGGCAAAGTCCGCCGCGCCGTTTAATTCCGCGATCACCGCGCCCTTTACGTCGATAAACTCCACTCCCTTGTTGAACAGCGGATCGGGGACGCTCATATCGGCTATGGCTTGCGCCTTTTCTTCGAATATCCGCTCCACCTCCGCGCACTCCGCCTTAGACGAGGTCATGGGGGAGCCGTCGGACGAGCGCACGCGCGCGGCTTGCATGGGGGCGTCGCTTATTATCTCTCCTATGCTCTCCGCCAGCTTGGCAACGCTTAAAATTATCCTCTCGGTGTTGGCAAAGCCCTTGGCGCGGGCGGCGGGAGCGGCGCTTTCCGCAAAGTCCTGTATCTCCTCTTCCTTTTGAAGGCTGCACTTTTCCTGCAGATATTCCAAAAGCAGGCGCTTTGCCCTTATGCGCCAAAGCAGGGATAGCGCCCTGTCCTTGTTCTTTTCGTAGACGTACTCGTCCTCCGCCGCGGCGGCGAGCGCGCTTTCCTGCCGCTTGAGCTCACAAACGTCGATGAGGCGGAAGTACGCCTTGTTTGCTTCGTCCAATATGTCCGTTACGCTGCGCATCTTCCCCTCCTAATCCAAGTCGATCGTGTGCCAAACGTCCTTTACGCCGCGCGTGCAGTCGTAGGCAAACGCCTCCGCGTCCGCCTCCAGCACCTGATTGCGGTATTTGTTGTAAGGTTCGTCTATCTTGTGGCCGTAGTTGAGAGTCCACTCCTCCACCCTGGAAAAAGTCACACCCGCGTCGCGGTACATCCACTCGCTCCAGCCCTCGGTTTTGGCTTGATATTGCAGCGCGTGCATGCACTCGTGGGCGATCACCCCGGCGACGTATTCCGGATCGCTTTTAAGCAAGCCGTTCCTGTACATTATCACCTGCCCGCCGTTGCAGCACATCCCTTCCGCCTTTTTTGCGCCGGGGATGGAATCGTAAAATTCCACCCGTCCCTTCACCTTTACGCCCATGGCGCTCATCAAAAGGCGGGTAGCGAGGCTCACCCTGTCCTGCTTTTCCTCTATGCTCAGCATTCCCCATACGGAGAAGTCCGCGCCCGCGCAGCAGCAATATGTCACCAGCATGCCGCACCGCTGATAAAAGGTTACGGGGGCGTTCATTATCTTTTGTATATTCCCCTTGTCCACCTCCGCTATGCCGTCGTAGTTGAACTCGGATTTTGCCGCGGGAGCTTTGCCGGGGTCGGAATAATCCCCCCAGCCGCTGTCTAAAAGCTGACTCTGCGTGGGCAGCTCCTTTAAATATTTTTCCGCGCGCTCCGCCCTGCCGCGCACATGCGCGGTTACGACCTTTCTCCAATCAATGCCGCGCGCGCGGGCGCGCACCGCCATATTCAGCCCCGCATAGCCCATAAACGGCAGATATTCGCGCATAAAGCGCATATCCTCGGCGCTGTCTTCTATCATGCCGCGCGCGCGAAGGAACTCCTTTACGTCGATAAAGCCGGGCATGGTGAGGTAGGTAAAGCCTATGTCCTCCGCGCCGACGGCGTGCGCCGCCCGCGTGTAGAGCTCGCGATTGCCGCTGCTATCCACGATAAACGCCCTATTGCCGCCCTTGCCGTATTCCGTGCACAGGCGGAAGATCTCCTCCTCGTTTTCGCCGCCGTAACCGTTCAGCCCGGTGACCATGACCGCGGCTTTTTCGCGCAGGAATATTTCAAAGGTCTTCTTCAAGCCCTCCTCGCTCCTGCCGGCGAGCAAATCGCCGCTCAGCTCGTATATCGGCCCCTTGCTGTTTTGCACGATAAACAGCTCCGCTTCGTCTTGGAAGGGGGTGCACAAAAACATCGTGTTTGCCTGTGAAGCGTCTATAAGCGCGGTATATTCGCAATACTTCCACTCGGTGGTTTCGCGGATGTCGCGCAAGCCGGTAATGATGTCCTTACCCCGCTTGCACTCCAGCTCGAAGGCGCACTTTTCCGCAAACACCCTCACCTTTTTCAGCTCGCGCAATATCTCCGCCTTTACGTCGGGGAATTTCACGCCCTTGTTGAAGAGGGGGGAAGGAAAGGCGATTGCCTCTATCTGCTTTTCCTTTTGAGCAAACGCCCTCTCTGCCTCGCGGCACACTTCTTCACTTTCCGCAACCCTCTTCCACTCGCGGCTGCGCACCTTGCAGGCTATCTCGTCGGCGTCCTTCATGACGTCGTTCACCCGCGCGGCGCACTCCGCCAAGGCGGATAATATGAGGGCGGTTTTTTCGTAGCCCTTCCCCTTGGCAAGGGAGGCTTTTTCTTTGGCAAAGTCAATGAGCGCGGCGGCGTCCTCGCCGTCGTACCCCTCCTCGAAGTAGATCAAGGCGAGCCTTTTTGCGGTTATGCGCCACATGAGCGATTCCCCGCGCTCCCTGTTTTCGGACGAAAGCCAGCTCTGCTTTATGAGAGCCTTTACTTCCCTCTCCGCCCCGCCGAGCTCTTCGGCGTTTACGGAGAAGTAGTATACGGTGTTCGCCCGCTCGAGTATGTCCTTTGCCGTTTCCATGCCTTACATGTCGTCGTCGGAGAAGGGCTTGGCGCCGCGGCGCAGCTTCTCTTCTTCCTCTTCTTCCGCTTCAAGCGCCGTATCGGCGTCCCCGGTGAGGGCGGCGGTCTCCCTGTCGAACTCGTCTTCTTGCAGCTTCAAGTCCTCTGCCGACACGGTTTCCTTTTCCTCCACGCGGTAGCCGTCCATCGCCTCGTACAGCTTGTCGACGTTGATGACGAACTCCTTGCTTATATTCTCTTCCGCCACTATCTCCGCCTGCGCGCTGATAAATCCGTCGATGAACCTCTCCATCTCCGCATTGGTCAAACTGCCGGTGACGAGCTGCTGCAAGCTGTCTACGCCGATCCTCTCCATTATCTTGGCGAACAGGACGACGTTGATGCTGCACGAATTTATAAATGCCACTATGCCCTTTACCGTACGCAGCTTTTTCCTCGTCGCCTGAGATTGGTTCCTCATCCTGCGCAGCATTCTTTGCGCCTCGAGGCTGCTCTTTTGCAAGTCGGCGATCTCTTCCTTTATGCTGTTGTATCGCCTTATCGCCCTTTGCTTTTCCGCCGAGCCGGGCGCCAATTCGCCGTTCTTGTTCTTTAAAACTATATCCTGCTTTTCCTTTTCCAGTTCCGCCGTTTCTTCGTCGCAGCGCTTTATGTCCTGCTCGTATTCGAAGATATATTTGTTGATGTTATCGTTAAGCATATTTTCCTGCGCCGCGATTATCGCCTGCGTGGAAGCCATGCTCTCGCGCAAATACGTTGCGCCCTTGACTATCCACGTCACATTGGTCATGGTGACGGACTTCATTGCCTCTTCAAAGGAGATGTTGTAGGTATTCAAATCGTCTTTTGAGGGCTTTTTGCCTATCTTGGTGATGGAACGCCACTGCCTTGCCTGCCTGAGAGCCTCTTCCAGGACGGCTATGTGCCTGCTTTCGCACGAGCTCGTCTTGCAGCACTGCACCCAATCGTAAATGGCGTTCACCACGTCGTTAGCTTTCTTGAGCGCGTCCGCGGAGGTGTTATCCCACACTTCCTCTATCGTGCCGCGGAGTTCGCCGAGCAGCTCCTGCGACCTTTGAAAGTTGGCTATGCTTGCGGGCGTGAGCGCAACTTTTGCGGCGGCGTCGGCAGCCTTGTCGCAGAAATCCAAATATTTGATCACTTCACCTTTAAAGTCCATTTTGCCCTCCTTTATCTTGGGATTTTTTACTTCAGACAAGAGTTTTTCCCGTTTTTCCTTGTAAGTATTTAGCTTTTTTGCCGCTTTGGGCTCGCTTAATTTCACCGCCAGGGAGATAAGGTCCTGTATGGCGTCCTTCTCCAGCTTGAAATCGTCGTTCATTCCCCTGCCGGCGAGCGCGTAGACGTCGTCCACCAGCACGTCGGAAAGCTCCTGACAGCCGTCGCTGCCGTAGCCGTTTGCGATGAGGTCGCAAAAGTCGTCGTCAAAGGACACTTCGTTGGCTTGAAGCACCTCGGCTATCCTGCGGATTTTTTCCTTTTTATCCATTAAAATCCTCCGTTTTGCACATATTCTGCCAATTTCTTTACGGCATCATTCATGGTGCCTATTTTGGATTTGCACATATAAACGTCGTCGTCGAGGAAGGTGAGGTCTTCGCCCGCGCCGCCGTCGATTATCGTCTTTACCGCGTCGTAACGTGAGGAAGTGAGCGCCTTTTGTATCCTGCCCAAGGCGAACTTGCCGAAAAAGCGGTGACCGCCCTTTTCGTTGAAGAAGAACAGCCAATAGTCCGCTCCGTCCATCACTTCACCGTCTATGTATTCGTTGAATCCCCTCTCGTTTTTAAGGGCGGTGAAGGTTTCGTCCATGCTCACCTTGCCGCTGTCCTCCGCCGCCTGAGCCGCCGCGACGAAAAGCCCCCTTCTGATCAGCTTGATGACGGTGTAACTGCCCACTCTCTTTTCTTTAAGCTCCTTCAGCTCGCCGCCGCTCAGCCGCATCACGCCGAAAAGCGGTGCGTTTTGGCGGGCAAAGCAGGACATCAGCTTGGAAAAAGCCTGCTCTACCGCGCTCTGCTTTATGCCGCTCACGAGCGGACGGGGGAATTCCACGCCCAGCCTTTCCTTGATCATCGCCAGGTTGTTTTCGTAATTGAACTTATCGCTGCTTGTGAGCTCTTCCGGCGCGGAGGCGAGCATTTTGAGCAGATACCCAGCCGCCTTTATGCGAATGGCGCGGAAGTCGTACACTCCCTTCACCCCTTCCTTTGCCACCTTGAGCTCGGAGGAAGCGTAGCACACCGCGCTGTAATAGGCGTATGCCGCGCGGCAGCGCGCCGCCTCGCTCTTGTTTACCTCGGTATAGTCCTTGTCGTAATAATACCCCAGGCGGACGACCGCTTCCGGATTGCCCATGGCGGCGGCTTCGCGGGTGAACTCTATCGCCTTTTCCAGCTGCTCGCGCACCCTTTCCGCTTCGCCGCGGGACGCCCCTTCCAGCCAGTTGTGGTAGCAGCATTCCGCCAGCTTGAAGAGCTGTTCGTTATCCGCGGTAATCTCAAAGTCGGACATAACTCCGCCCAGCTTTGCCTTGCAGTCGGGACACGCCCATTCCCCGTTATACAGTTCAAGGGGCTGTTCTATCGTATGCTTACATTTTTCGCAAATCATATTGCCTCCTTATCACGCCTGCTCTTCTTCCTGCGCGGCGGCTATGGTAAAGTCCTTTCTTGCGCTGCCCGCGTCCACGGCGTAGTTATCGCTCGCGGAGCTTGCTGTCACATAGTACTCGCCCGCCGCGGAGGGCATGCCCTCGAGCGCCTGTCCTTCCTTGTTATAATAGGTATAGACGATAAAGGCTTCCGCGCCCTCGTCGCTCACCTCGGCGGAGGGAGCCTGCGGCTCGCCCGATTCGATAAACTCCTCGCCCCGCCAAGTGACGGTGACGGTCTTTGCCGTGATGTCGTATTCGCACTCCGCTCCTATCGCCGTATAGTTGGCGCTGCCTATGTTCGCCGTTACGGTGTAATGCCCTGCGTCGGCGCCGAAGCCGCCGTAAGTTATATCCAAATCGTCCATATCGTCGGCGCTTGCAAGATTGTTTACGCTTTCAACTTTGGGATACTGCGCCTCGCCGCTGTATTCAAAGGACGTTTCGCCGTCCCAGACGAGGGTGACTTCGCGCTTTGCTATGGTGAAGGCTGCGCTCTCGCCGCTTGTTATCGTGTAGTTATCGTTGCCCAAAATCGCGGTCGTGACGTAATCGCCCGCGTCCGAGGCGCCGCCGTTGACGCGGTAAGTCAGATCCAGGGAATTAAGGCTGTCCCCTTCCGCAAGATTTTCCGCGCTCTCCACGACTATGCTGTTTCTCGTGCCGTCGTAGGTGAAGGTGCGCTCCTCCTGCCACACGAGCGTTACGCCGCGCTTTTCTATGGTGAACGAGGCGCTTGCGCCGCTCGTTATCGTGTAGTTATCGCTGCCCAAAACCGCACTCGCCGTGTACTCGCCCGCGTCCGAGGCGGAGTTGTTGAGGCAGGATATGTTTAAATCGGCAAGCTCTTCTCCGCTTGCAAGATTTTCTGCACTCACAACGGTTATGCTCTTTTCAGTGCCGTCGTAGGTGAAGGTGCGCTCCTCCTGCCACACGAGCGTTACACCGCGCCTTTCTATGATGAAGAGCGCACTGCCGCCGCCCGCTATCATGTAGTTGACATTGTCTGAGCCCAACCTTGCGGTCATCGTGTAATTGCCCGCGTTCACGGCGGTGCCTTCGGCAACGCCGGTATATAAATGCAAATCGCTCATATCGTCGCCTTCGGCAAGATTTTCCGCACGGAGCACGCTCAAGCCCTTATCGGTGCCGTCATAGATGAAGTTGCACTCCTCCTGCCACACGAGCGTTACGCCGCGGCGGGAGATGGAGAAGGAGTATGTGTCGTAAGCGGCGTTGAGCTCGTAGTTTTCCGCATCCAGCGTGACGGTCACCGTGTAACCGCTGCCGGCGTTAACCTGCCCTCCGCCGTAGACAAGGCTGCCGAGCAGCATCTGCTCGTCCTCATCGTTCAGCGCGCCGGGTATCTGCGTGACCGCGGGGTGCTGCTCCCGCCCGTTGTATACAAAGCTGTTGGTATCCCAATATGTGGTCGCCACCGTGCGCTTGCTTATTTCGTAAGTATAGGTCTGCGCGTCGCTGAAGACGTAGTTGCCCTCGGGCAAGGTGACTTCCACCGTGTGTTCGCCCGCATTTACGCCGCCGCCCGATATTATCGAGTAGGAGAGGGAGCGGATAATGCTCGTTTCCTCGCCCGTAACTTCCCCGTTTATGCTCTGCACGGCGGGGTTTTGGACGGAGCCGTTATATGAATAACTAACCCCTTCGCGCCAATTGACCGTTATGGGGCGGGCGGTTATCGTCACCTGCGCGGTGGGATTGGTCAGGATATAATTGCCGCTTGCCAAAGTTGCGCGCACGGTGTACTGCCCCGCGTTTACGGGATTTCCGCTCAAGGTGTATTCAAGAGCTCCGTCTTCCCCTATGCCCTGTATCGTGACGGCGGGATATTGCGCCGAGCCGTTATATACGAAGGATAGGGTCGAATCCCACTGCGCGCTCACCTCGGCGCGAGCCACGGTAAAACTCACGCTCGCGGTGGCGGCGGATATTGAGTAGTAATCGCCCGAATCGCTCGTAAGATATACGGATGCGGTATAATTGCCCGCATTCCTCACCGCAGCGCCCGACATGGCGTACTGTATCTCGTTGCCGTCCACTTCCGCGCCTTCCTCGGGGGCGCAGATCGCCGTTTGACTGAATCCCGTATATTCGCTAGGCAAGGTCCACTCGAAATCCACCGTCTTTTTAGCCACGTTGACGTAGACCGCCGCCGTGGTTTCCCCTTGCAAGGAGGTTATCTCGGGAGCGGACGCGGTCACCGTGACAGAGTAGTTCCCGCTGTTGAACGGGGCGAGGAGGCCCAGGTCCACGCTCTGCCCGCTCTCCGCCGAAGTTATCGCCGCGCCCTGCCAATCGTAGGCAAGGCCGAAGCCCTCCGCGGGAGCGGTGACGTCGGCGCCGAGCACCACCTCATCGCCGTAGGTGAAGGAAGTGCCGCCCGTGATCGTTATCACGCTGTCGTTCACCTTCCACTGAGGGAATACGTATATCTCGTTAGAAGAGGTAGACGCCGAGCCGAGGAGCTGACTGAACGGCGTCCTCATGTTCAGCTGCGTTCCGCCCTCATACCAGGTATAATTCCAGCTCTCGACCGAAAGTCCCTCGCGCGCGGGAATGCTCTCGAGCAGCTCGTCGGCGGTGGAGGGCACGGCGTAGCGATATTCCAGCGTCTGCCCTTCCAGCTCCGTATTCTTATATGTGAGCGCCGTTTCGTACACCTCGTCGTTGTCCTCGCCGATGTACACCCTGTACACCCTTTCAAACGACGCTTGCAGCGACATACCCTCGGTTATCCGCATATCGGTCATCGCCGCGCCGTAATCGTTCACGGGGCCGGAGAAGATGTATCCGCCGAAGTTGACATCGCACCAATACAGGTCGGCAGCCGAGTTCTTATCCGAGTGCAGCATATAGGGGAAGTCCTCTTCGTACTCGCTTATGTCGAAGATTTCCCCGCTCCTGCCGAACCAGGTGGGCAGTATCTCGCCCTCGACAATGCCGTACGATTCGCGGTCGTATTTGAAGGTGACGTAAACTTCCCCCTCGTCCAAATTGCAAGGCAGGATGTTCGCCGCCACGGAGAACAGTTCATCGCTGTTTTCCTCGTCTGCGGCGGCATAGAAGTTGGTGCGCAAATCGTCTATCTCCCCTTTATCCGCATAGATAACGGGGAAGAAGCCCGTGTAATTATTCAAAAGACTCACGTCCTCTACGGCTATATCCGCATCCGCTTGGATATATACGCTTTCTATGCCCTCCTGGGTGAACAGTCCCGCGCTGACCGCGCTCACCTTCTTGCCGTTGAAGGTTTGCGGAATGACGACGTTTTCGCCCTTGCCCTCGAGCGCGCTCTTTACCTCGTAACTGTCCGTTGCGCTGTGATAGGTATATGCCAAGGTGCGGTTTTGGTCGCCGAACTGCTGACCGAAGAAGCCGCGGTCGAACAAGAACGCGGAATACACCGCCGCCGCGCACACAATAACCGCCACGCATATTACGGCAAACACGGCGTTAAAGCCCTTGAGCTTTGCCGCATACAATGAGGTGAGGATGATGACCGCCGCCGAGACGAGGTGCATGACCATCCAAAGCGCCGTTGCCGCCGTGGTGAGGGCGGAGCCGGAGCCGGAATCTCCGCACACGGTTATGCCCAGCACGCTTAAAATTATCGCCGCCAGCGCATAGCCCGCCGCCACTCCCGCGGAATAGCGGAAGCGGAAGTTGGTGAGCGCCGCCAAAATAATGAGCGCGATGTCGAAGGCGAGCAGCAGGCAGGGCATGATGAAGTAGAGCGGAGCAAAGCCGCCCACGCCCAGCACGGCGACGGCGAATATGTCCGCCGCCGCAGCCGCCGCTGCCGCCGTGAGGACGGGCCACTTGCGGCTTTTTATCATCTTTTCCGTTAAAGTCGCGCTTTTCATTTACGTCCCTCCTTTCCCCCGCTCAGCGCCTTTCGCCTGCGGCGCGCGGGAGTTATGGGCGCGGGTAGATACCCGTCTTTTTCCAAATCCTTTTTGTCCAAAATATACCTGTCCTGTCCCATAAAGAATACCATCATATCTTCGTCTTCAAAGCACATCTTCCTTTTGCCGATATACCTTATGCGCGTTATCGGCGAGAATACGGAAGCATACTTGGAATATCTCTTTTTGCCCTCTTCTTCGTTTTTGGAGCGGGAAGAACACAGCGGGCAGGCGTTGGTGTTCTCCATGACCGCGGCGGAAAACTTCCTGCCGCAGTAAACGCACTCTCTCACCTCTTCTTCCGTCATGGTCATCTTGTCGCGGGCAAAGCTCGTGTTGGGGGTGTAATGCAGTCCGCCCTCGCCGTCCTCGTAGACCATCTCCGGATAAGGGCAGTCCTTGCACGCCATAACGGGCTTTTCCGCCGTGCCCATGTTCTGCAGCTGTACGGCGCACACGCAGCGGGTGCAACCGCCCTGCACGCGCGGATTTTTCGCGCAGGTAATGCTCTGCAGGTGCTTGGATATTTCGCTGTACTTCAATATCTTATCCACCTGCTCTTGGGTAAGTCCCAGGTTGTATTCCGCGGGCTTGATGACTATCTCTTCCCTCACGGGGTTGCCGTACCTGTCGCGATAGCGGCAAACTATCTTGTCGTTGTCGATAAGCGCTCCGCCCGTGCCGCAGTTTTCGCACATTAGGGTGATGCTGCCGTTTATGCTCACCATGGCGCGCAGCACGCGCTTGTCGCCGCGATACACGAAGTAGGCGTTGCTCGTCCACCTCACGTGGGATATGCCCAGCACGGATATGTTGCGGCAGTCGAGGCACGCCTCGTCGTGCGAGAGTTTTTCCGCAAGTTCGTTCACCGTCTGCATGTCCCTTTCGCCGAACATTATGCACTCGTCGAAGGTGCGCTCCGACTTGCCCTTGAGCAGCTGATCGAGCGCGAATATGGCGGCGTCTATCAAGCTCGAGGAGCCGGACGAATCCACCCGTGAGGAATTCCCCTCCGGGATGACGGAGTAAAGGCTCTTGTATATCTCCTCCGCCTCTTCCGCGGGGATGGGGACGAGCTTTCCGCCCGCCGCGCCGCCGCGCATGCGGAAGTAAACGCTGCCCAGCACGGGCACGGAAGCGCCCGTTCCGCCCGAGATCTCCGCCTTTAAGGATATGCCGTATATGTCGTCCGGCACGCTCTTTTCCCTGGCGCCGGAAATCTGCGCCCCGGGCAGGGAGGAGAAGAACAAGGCGAGCACGCTCTCCAGCACGTTGCGGCAGCGCCGCTCGTCCTCTTCGTCTATGGCGGAAGCGCTCTGCTTGAATTCGAGCAGGGAGTACTCCTTGTGGTACGCTTTTGCCACGCTCTCGATAAAGCTGAGCCATTGAGCGGTGCCGTCGCCCGTCTCCTTCTCGCCGCTGCGCAGTCCCGCAAACCAGCTTGCGCCCGCGGGGGTGAAGCACATGGCGCTGCCCGAGGCGGCGGAAGACGAGGCTTCTTCCGAGTACTTGAAGACGTGCGTTTGAGTGACTATCTTCCTTTCCTTTTCGTCCACTTCCTTCACGTGTACGTCGGCGTAGGGCACGCTGCCTTTAAGCAGTTTACACACGCTCTCGAAGGCGTTTTTATATTCCTTTCCTACCAATATCTCTTTCATAAGCTCACTCCGTCCTGTCGTTAGCCAAAACGGCCTTTATATCCGCGACCTTGTCCGCTTCCGCAAGCAGATTGCTGCAAAAAGCCCTGCCGCCGTCGTGCGTGTACTGCCATGCCGCGCGTATGTAAGTGGCGAAGGTGCGCGCCACGATGGGGCGCAGCACGCCCTCCTTGCACATGGGGCACTTTGCCTCCCACCTTTCGTTGAATTCCAGCACATGCGGCCTGGGGACGCACTCGGCGTATTCGCAAGTTGAGCACGCCTTTATGGCGTCCTTTCCGCTCACCACATTCCCGCCGCCGTCCTTTCTCCAGAATTTACAGTCGTCGGGGCATTCGTAACGATTGGCGCACTTGTAGCACAAAAGCGCGAGATCCGCGTCCTCTATATCGGGGGTCTTGCGGTAAGCGCTCAGCGCCTGGCACCAATCTTCGCCGTTCTCCTTGCACTGCTTTTTAAAGAAGGAGCAGTGGGACATGGCGCATATCTTGCGGCAGTAAACGCTCCTGTCGCCCCTCTCCCCGCTGTTGCACATAATGCCCTTATCCGTATTGTTGGCGGCAAGGCACATATAGCCTTCGTCCGTGACCGAGCGGGCGAACACCTTGTCGCAGTCGCTGCACTTGAAGTCGTAAACGCTTATCTCCTCCATCTTGGTGCCCTTGGGGTCGTCCTGACGGCAGAGCTGAGTTTCGCGGCAGTAAAGCTCGTCCCTCTTCTTTTTAGCCTCGTAATCTTCCAGCGAGTAAAGCTTCACGCTCCTGCACACGGGGCAGCGCACGGTGACCATGCGCTCGCTGTTGCTGCCCGCGATTATGGTGGCGTCGCCGCTGCTGCTGTACATCAGCCCTATGCGCAAAAAGTACATGAGCACATAGCCTTCCAGCTTGTTCATCTGCGCGAGCGAGTATATATGCACCTGCTTTTCCGTTTGACCCAGGCGGAAGATCCTGCCTATCCTCTGGTCCATGGAGAGGGGATCGGGGGTCACCTCGAAGTTGATTATGATGGAAGAAGCCTGCAAGTTGACGCCCTCGGTGAAGGAAGGGTCCTCTATCACGAGTATGGCGTCCTCTTTTTTATTGAACTTTTCCACCGTCTTGTTCTTGTTCAGCGCGCCGCCTTCCAGCACTCTGCCGGCAAAGCGTTCGTCCTTGGCAAGCTCTTGGACAAAGCGTTTTGGTTCGGCGGCGGGATCCTTCACGTCGTAGTCGAAGAATACCAAAATGCGCTTGCCCGCATGCTTTTGCAAAATCTGCTTGGCAACTTCCGTCTTCTGCGCAAAGCAGTCGTTTTTGCAGTTGTAGGGCACTATGCGGTAGCGCGCCTCGTCGGGGTCTATCTTCGCCATTTGGCTGCCGTAATAGGTGCCCGAATTGCTCTTTTCGAATATATCTTCCGGCATGCCCACGGCGTTTATTATGTTGACGCTCACCATGTCCGCATACGCCTGGGCAAAGCTCTTGCTGCCCCTGTTGTCCTCGATATACTTACTTAAAGACATCACTTCCCCGTCCTGCGCGGTCACGGCTTTTTCACCATAGAGGTTGGCGAGGTCCACCTTCACCCTGTCGCCCGCTATGCCGCCCGTTTCTATCACCCCGGGGGCGTTTTTCATGGGGAAGAACAGGAAGTTGTGCAGCACCTTGCTCTTGTTTATGGTGTTGGGCTGGCGGATCATTATCGAGCGCAGCACGCCGTTGTGATAGGCGCTTGCAACGCGGTCGAGCACGTTCTTTTTTATATCCTTGCCGTCTTTTTTATATCCCTTGTCCAAAAAGCTCTGCACGTACAGGAACTTTTCCCCTTCGGTGAGCCCGTTGAAGTCCTTCACGCCTTCACCCTTAAGGTAGACGGCAAATTCCTCGGGATATTCCTCGCACACCGCCTTTATCTTCACCTTTTTGATGAACTCCATTACGGTGGCGGCGCCGTAGCAGATGTGGTTTTTATAATACTCCTTTTCCTTGCGGTACTGCTCGGTGCGGTTCATGTCGTCCTTCTCGTCGAAGTCGGAGGGGTTGCCGCCGCTGCAGCGGATGAAGTACCACAGGCGGAACATGTGCTCCAAATTGCCCGTGTGAGGGGTGGCGGAGAGGAGAAGGCAGTAGGTGGAATCCGCCTGCTTTTTGGTTTGAATCATGAGCGAAAGCAGCTTCATCGCCCTGGCATACTTGCCCTCTTCCGCGCACAGGTGGTGCGCTTCATCCACCACTATCACGTCGAAGAGCAGCCTGCTGGTGTCCTCCGGCCAGGAGACGAAGTCCTCTGTTTTGACTATCATGGGGCGCTTGGGGCGCAGGATGTTTTCTCCCACGTGCTCGCATTCGATGCTCGATATATCCAAGTTGCCGCCCTCTTCTTCAAGCACGCCCTTGCCCAAACCGAACTGAACTTCCAGCACCTCCTTCCACGTGCCGTAAACTTGGTCGGGCACGATGAGGAGCATGGAGTGCAGCTTGCCCCTTGCTGCAAGCTCGCTTAACACCACGCACGCTTCGTACGTCTTGCCGCTGCCCACCACGTCCGCGAGCAGTCCGAAGCCGCGCAAATCCCTTAAAAAGGAGAGCGCAGCCACCTTTTGATGACCCAAGATGACGCTGTCGTTAAAGCCCGTCTTTACGGGTATGCCGTACTCGCCGCCCTTTTTGGCGTAGGAGGCGGGATCTATTTTGAAAAAGCCGAAGTCGTCGTATCTGTCCAGCTCTTCCACCGCCTTATTGGTTTCGTAAACGCCCTTGTTGAACGCCTTCTTATTCGTGGATATGCCCGCCCTTTGCATATCCCCGTCGAATGCCGAGTCCTCTACCTTGATTTTAAAATTCCTCTTCATAATCCACCTCATTCGCTCATTGCGTCAAATTCTTCCATGCCTTCGAACCTGAGCTCTATTTCGTCGGCGGGGACGACGGTTTCGTTTTTCGTCCAAATATCCCTGTCTTCGTCGAGCAAGTAATGCACCCTTGCCATTCTTCCGAAATTGTCCACTTTGTTATTTAAGATGATGGGCGTTGCCACGCCGTCGGCGTCTATCCTAACCCCTTCGCGGTAGTAGATGAAGGTGTTGATAAGGCTCACCCTTATCCCCTTGTGGTAGTAGAATATGCGCGAATCCCTGCCGCCGGAAACCACCCTGAGCCCCAAGTACTTTTCCAGATTGGAGCGCCACTTTTTTTCGCTTTCGCTGACCGTCGTGCCCGACTTTTCCACATACACGTATCTTTTGCCGCCGCCGCCGTAAGTCTGCCCGCGCATTTCCGGATGCGACCGCGCCGTTTCGTATACTTTCTCTCTCCTTACGGTGAGGGAATATATCTCGTCCCCTTCCGTGCACTTGACTTCGCCCTCCTTCAGCCCCAGCCTGCAGGGGAAGGTGAAGACGTTCAAGCCGTCGCTGCGCAAGACCTGCCCTTTGCCGGCTATCATGGCGAGCATCTTGTGTCCGTGGAGGACCTGCTCTGCTTCGGTGGGGAATTGAGGATAAGACCAGGAGGCGTAGGTGAGCGAGAGGCACACCTTTATTTGAATATCCTCCAGCGCGACTATCGCCGCACCCACGGCGGCGGCGTAGGTGGAATCCTCGTAAGTGCCGATGGAAAACCCGTCCTGCCCGTCCTTTTCTTCGTCGAAGGTGATTATCTCCGCGTCGGCGTTTGCCTTGTGCACCCGCTGCTTTATGTAATCGAGCAAACCGTACGTTTCGGCAAGTCCGCCCGATATTATCATCTTCTTCACGTCCTTGTTTATTTCAAGCGCAAGTTCGTTAATGATGTAGGCGGCTATCTCCTTGGCAACCCCGACCTTGCCCGAGCCGAGCCCTATGCATGCCACGAACGCTTCGCGCGTCAAGCTGCGCTGAATGTGCACGTCCCTGACCAAGTTGACGGGCACTCCGCCGGGGAATATCTCCTTGCTTTGAGGCACGCTGAGCAATATCTTCGCCTTTTTTATGTTCTTCATAAAGAGGTATTGCTCTTCCCTAAGGCCCCTTTCCACGATGTGCCCTTCCTCGCCGTAGGAGGGGGTGCCCATCGTTTCCCTGTCCTTTATCTCCTCTTCTATGTGCTCGGCGACCGCCCTGTCCACGTCGTTGCCGCCTATTTCGCAGGGCGCGCTGTGGCCGTCCGCGCCGTCGATGATCAGTTCGCCCATGCCGTCCACATTGGCGCGCGTGACGGAGATATCCGTTTCGCCCAAATCGAACACGAGCGCGGAATCGTTCCTGCCTATCATCCCGCGGTGCATGGCGTAAATGCTGAGCGCCTTGGTGGAGCTGAGCGATTTTTCCGGCGCACGGCCGAAGGCTTTCTCGATAAGGCGCTCCAGCTCCTGCTGATACTCCTTGCACGCGCCGGAGGGATAGATGGCGGCTATCTTTATCTGCCCGGCGAAGGCAAGGGATTCCGTTTTGAATCCGCGCAGCGCGCCGCGCAAAATCTCATCGCCCTGCCTGCCGTTCTTTATCTCCTCCACGTCCTTTTTTACCTTGGCTTCAAGGGCGGGAATGCGCGCAGTGATCAGCTTTGCCACGTATTCAAAGAACTTTTCGCACACGCTCTGTGGCGAAATGCCCCCGTCGAAGGTCATCTTCATGCTGACCATCTCGTTGAAGTCGGAGAGCACTTTCCTGCTCACGGGAAAATAAAACTTGGGGAACATCGTCCCCTCGCGATAAAACTTGGCGTTGCGCGCGCGTATTTCCGTTGCCTGCTTCCTGCCGCCCTTCCCCGCGGGCACATGGGAGAGCATGCCCAGCAACGTCTTTATCTTGACAACGGTGGTGAAAGAAGAAGATTTTTCCCTGCTCACATCATAGCCGAAGCTCCATTTGCCCTCCTGCTCGTCGTAGTAAGCGATGGCGGGTACGGCAACTTCGGTAGGCAGACTTTCTTTGGAGATCTTTCCGTAAAAAACCTTTCCTGCCAAATCAAAGGCATACGCCGCCTTTAAGGTGTCGCTGCCCAGATCCAAGCCGATGTTTAAGGTAATACTCACTTTTATTCCCCCTATTATTTATACAATATACATTCTATCACACTTCGACAATAAACGCAACAATTTTCTACAAATTAAACTTAATCTAAAAAAGAAGTTGTAATAGTTACAACTTTTTAATACTTGACATACGTAGGCAAAAAAAGTCCGCAAGACACGCTTGCGGACTCGATCTTTGCTTTTTTCGGCGGGTTACCCGCACACGAGCGCGGCGGGTTACCCGCACACGAGCGCGACGGAGCGGTTTTAGCGAGGTAGGTTTCGTTCGATTTTGCACGAGATGACGCGAAGTTGTAGCAGCGCTACTACGAGTCGGCATATCGTGTAAAAGCGGGCGGAAGGTGCCCGCTTAAACCGCTCCGCCGCGGTCGGGGGCGGGTTATATCTCTACGCTTCCCTCGAATACCTTTACCGCGTTGCCGGTCATATATACGGCGTCGTCGGTGTAGTTTACGGTGAGGTCGCCGCCCAGCAGGCGCACGGTGATGTCCTCGCCCTTCTTGCAATAGCCGTTGAGGCAAGCCGCCACCGCCGTGGCGCAGGCGCCCGTGCCGCAGGCGAAAGTTTCGCCGCTGCCGCGCTCCCACACGCGCATTTTAAGGGTGTGTTCGTCCAGCACCTTTACGAATTCCACGTTCACTCCCTCGGGGAAGAGTTCGCTCTCTTCAAAGGCGGGGCCAATTTTGGCTATATCCAGGTTGTCCACGGCGGGCAGGAAGACCACGCAGTGGGGGTTGCCCATGGAAACGCACGTGACGTTGTAGTCCTTGCCGTCCACGCTCACGGTGCGGTCGATCACGCTCTCTCCGCTAAGATTGACGGGCACGGACGCGGGCGCGAGCTCCGCCTTGCCCATATCCACGCGCACTTGAATGACTTCGCCCGCGCGGGTTATCACCTTTACGTTCTTTATGCCGGAGAGCGTTTCTATCGTGAATTCCTTCTTGTTCACCACATGGGTGTCGTAGATGTACTTTGCCACGCAGCGAATACCGTTGCCGCACATCTTGCCCTCGGAGCCGTCCAGGTTGAACATGCGCATCTTGGCGTCTGCTACCTTGGAATCGCAGATGAGGATGACGCCGTCGCCGCCTATGCCGAAGTGCCTGTCCGAAAGCCTGACCGCGAGTCCTTCCGGATTGTCGAGGTCGTTGCCGTTCATGCAGTCGAAGTAGATGTAGTCGTTGCCGCAGCCTTCCATCTTCACAAAGTTCCTCTTCACCTTGCCCGTGCGCAGTTTGTTGATGTCCACAAGCTCGGTGTTGTATTCGGAATAGCGGCTCATAAGGCTGTTCACCACCGCCTCTGCGGTATCGATGGAGGTGAGGCAGGGGATGGCACGCTCTATCGCCTTGCGGCGTATCTTCACGCTGTCACGCGTGGGCAGCTTGCCCTTGGCGGAAGTGGAGATGATGTAATTCACCTTGCCGCTTTCGATGAGCGTCAAGTTGTTGTCGAACTGGTTTTGGTGTATTTTCGCCACGACGTGCACGTCGATTCCCGCCTTTTTGAGCACGTTTGCGGTGCCCTCGGTGGCGTAGATGGTGTAGCCGAGGTCGTCGAACTTCTGCGCTATTTCGCCTATTTCACCCTTGTCCTGGTCGCGGACGGTGATGAACACGCCGCCCTTCTTGCGCATCTTGTAGCCCGCCGCCACAAGACCCTTGAAGAGCGCTTCTTCCAGGGTGGAGGCGATGCCGAGCACTTCGCCGGTGGACTTCATCTCCGGTCCCAGCTGGGTATCCACGTTGCTCAGCTTTTCAAAGCTGAACACGGGCACCTTGACCGCCACATAGGGGGAGTTGCGGTAAAGCCCCGTCCCAAAGCCCATATCCTTGAGCTTTTCGCCCAAGATGGCGCGGGTGGCAAGGTCCACCATGGGTATGCCCGTAACCTTGCTGATGTAGGGCACGGTGCGGGAAGAGCGGGGATTGACCTCGATGACGTAGAGCTCGCCGTGATAGATGAGGTACTGTATATTCACAAGTCCTATCGTGTGCAAGGAGAGCGCCAGTCTGCGCGAGCAGTCCACTATCCTATCTATCATCTCGTCGCTTATGTTCCAGGAAGGATATACGGCTATCGAGTCGCCCGAGTGGATGCCCGTCCTTTCTATGTGTTCCATAACGCCGGGGATGAGGATGTCCTCTCCGTCGCAGATGGCGTCCACTTCTATCTCCGTACCCATGAGGTACTTATCCACGAGCACGGGGTTTTCTATCTTCTGCGCCAAGATGACGTCCATGTATTGCGAAACGTCCGCTTCGGAATAGCATATCTCCATGTTCTGCCCGCCCAGCACGTACGAGGGGCGCAGCAGTGCGGGATAGCCTATCTCGCCCGCCACCTTGATGGCTTCTTCCTTGGTCATGACGGTGTAGCCGCGGGGGCGCTTGATCTCCAGCTCTTCCAGCAGCTCGTCGAAGCGTTCCCTGTCCTCCGCCATGTCGATGTACTCCGCCTGGGTGCCGAGTATGGGGATGTTCTTCTTGCGCAGCATCTTGGTCAGCTTGATAGCCGTTTGACCGCCGAATGCCACCACCACGCCGTCCGGCTTTTCCGTGTTGATTATCGAGAGCACGTCCTCGTTTGAGAGGGGCTCAAAGTAAAGCCTGTCGGCGGTGTCGAAGTCGGTGGAGACGGTTTCCGGGTTGTTGTTCACGATGACCACTTCATATCCCTTGGCTTTGAGCGCCCACACGCAGTGCACGGAGGCGTAGTCGAATTCTATGCCCTGACCTATCCTGATGGGTCCGGAACCGAAGACTATCACCTTCTTTTTCTTGCTCTTCAAGTTGTCGATGAACTCGCGCGCTTCGTTCTCGTCGTCGTAGGTGGAGTAGAAGTAGGGCGTTTGCGCGGCGAATTCCGCGGCGCAGGTGTCCACCATCTTATAGGAAGCGTACCTGGGATGTTCCACCTTCTGCCCGCTTATGTTCTCGATGGTGGAATCGAGGTAGCCCATCTTCTTGGCGCGCAGGTAGAGCTCGTCGGTGAGCTTGCTTGACTTGAGCTCCCTGTCCATCTCCACCAGCTTTTTCAGCTTGGCGATGAACCAGGGGTCTATCTTGGTTATCATGTTGATCGCGGAGATCTCCACTCCCCTCTTGAGCGCTTCGTAGATGACGAAGATGCGCTCGTCGTCGCAGTCGTGCAGTTTGTCCCACACCTGCGAATCCGTCCAGGAAGCGTACTTTTTGTCCGTAAGGCAGTCCTTTGAAATCTCCGCGCCGCGCACCGCCTTCATGATGGCTTGTTCGAAGGTGGTGCCTATCGCCATCACCTCGCCCGTGGCTTTCATCTGCGTGCCCAGCTTGCGGTTTGCGTAGTAGAATTTGTCGAACGGCCACTTGGGGAACTTGACCACCACATAGTCGATGGCGGGCTCGAAGCAGGCGTACGTCTTGCCCGTGACCTTGTTCAAGATTTCGTCCAGAGTATAGCCGATTGCTATCTTGGTAGCCACCTTAGCAATGGGATATCCCGTAGCCTTACTTGCCAACGCGGAAGAGCGGCTCACGCGGGGATTGACCTCGATGACCGCGTATTCAAAGGAGTCGGGCTTGAGCGCGAACTGCACGTTGCACCCGCCGTTCACCTTCAATTTATCCACTATCCTCAGCGCGGAGGAACGCAGCATTTGATATTCCTTGTCCGCAAGCGTGACCGCGGGGGCGATGACTATACTGTCGCCCGTGTGCACGCCGACGGGGTCGAAGTTTTCCATGGAGCAGATGGTGATCACGTTGCCCTTGGAATCGCGCATCACCTCGAACTCTATCTCCTTCCAGCCGCTTATGCACTTTTCCACCAGAATTTGATGTATGGGGGAAACGCGCAAGCCGCCGGAGGCAATCTCGATGAACTGCGCTTCGTCTTCCGCAATGCCGCCGCCGCTGCCGCCCAGGGTGAAGGCGGGGCGCACGATAACGGGGTAGCCTATCCGCCTTGCCACGGCGATTGCCGTGTCGATATCCTCGGCGATGTCGGAGGGGATGACGGGCTCGTTTATCTCCGCGAGCGTTTCCTTAAAGCGTTCCCTGTCCTCCGCCCTGTCGATCGTTTCGGGGTCGGCGCCAAGCAGGGTGACGTTCATCTTGTCCAAAAATCCTTCCTTGGCAAGCTGCATCGAAAGGGTAAGACCCGTCTGCCCGCCCAGCGTGGAAAGAAGGCTGTCCGGCCGTTCTTTTTCTATTATCCTCTTTACGGTGGTGAGGGTGAGCGGTTCGATGTATATCCTGTCCGCCACCGCGTTATCCGTCATTATCGTAGCGGGGTTGGAGTTGACGAGCACCACTTCCAGCCCGTCTTCTTTCAGCGCGCGGCAAGCCTGAGTGCCCGCGTAGTCGAATTCCGCTGCCTGACCTATTACGATAGGACCGGAGCCTATCACCATTACTTTGTGCAAATTCTTATTGAGCGGCATTTATTTCACCTCCATCCTGCTTATAAATCTATCGAATAAAAATTGCGTATCGAGCGGGCCCGCGCACGCTTCCGGATGGAACTGCACGGAGAAGGCGTTCGCCTTGGTATAGTTCACGCCCTCGCAAGTGCCGTCGTTCACGTTGACAAAAGACGCGTAGCCCTTGTCCGCGGGAATGGAGGCGCTGTCCACCGCGTAGCCGTGGTTTTGCGAAGTGACGTATATCCTGCCCGTATCCGCTTCCATCGCGGGCTGATTGCCGCCGCGGTGACCGTACTTGAGCTTGACCGTCTTTGCGCCCTGGGAGAGCGCCATGAGCTGATGTCCCAGGCATATGCCGAACACGGGCGTGCCGCTTTGCATTATCTTACCCACCTGCTCTATTTCGAAGGTGTTATCCGCGGGGTCGCCGGGGCCGTTGGAGAGCATGACTCCGTCGAACTTACCGTTCAAGATCTCCTCTGCGGGGGCGGAGCAAGGGAACACGCTCACTTCGCAGCCGCGCTTGACCAGCTCGCGCTCGATATTGGACTTGCTGCCGTAATCGATGAGCGCTACGCGGCGCTTTTGCTCGCCCATGGCGGGGATGACGTATTTTTCCTTGCAGGAAGTTTCCTGCACCGCGCCCTTGATGGAATATTCCTTCAACATCTTCTTCTGCGCGCTCGTGAGCTTGGGGGAAGAGGTGATGATACCGTTCATAACGCCGCGCTCGCGCACTATCTTGGTGAGGTGGCGGGTATCGATGCCCTGAATGCCTATTATGCCCTGCTCCTTCAAAAAGTCGCCCAGCTTGCCCTTGCAGCGGAAGTTGGAGGGATAGTCGCAAAGATCGCGCACGATATAGCCTTTCAGCCTTATGCCGCTGCTTTCAAAATCCTCCGGTATAACGCCCACGTTGCCGATGAGGGGGAATGTCTGCACCACTATCTGCCCGTAATAGCTGGGGTCGGTGATGGTTTCCAAATAGCCGGTCATGGCGGTGGTAAACACCACTTCGCCCACGGCTTCTCCCTTAGCGCCGATAGACGTTCCTTCAAAAACGTCGCCGCTTGCCAAAATAAGATAAACCTTTTCCATAAGCCCGTCCTTGTTCTTTTATTTCTTCGTAAGAAGTTGTAGCCTTTTTATTGTCTGTCGTTTTATGCGAAGACGCCTTCCTCGGCTCCCTCACATCGGGGCGCAGCAGCCGCGCCCGCCATTGGGGATGCAACGTCCCACGCTGCCGCGTTGCAAAAAGCCTCGGCGGGAATACCGAGGCTTTTTTTAAATGCAAACAGTTATTTTGGGAAAAATGCCGCAAAGTTCCGAATAAATTTCGGAACGGGTGAAAACTTTGCCGACTGCGATATACTGCAAACCTTTCCTTCTCACGGCCTTCTCCTCAAGGTATTTTATATAGTATAGCACAACGAAAATTTTTCTTCAATTATTTTTGCCTTTTCTTCCCCAAAAATTTTTCGCGCAAAGATTTTTCCGCTCAAAGGCGCAATTTTCTTTACTTTTTTGCGTAAAAATTTTATACTGATTCTGTATTTATTTTTTATGCGCGCACAAAGGAGAGCACAATTATGGACATGAACGAAATTTTCGGAACGCTGGTTTTCAACGACGCGGTCATGCAAGAGCGCCTGCCCAACGCCACTTACAAGGAGTTGAACAGGTGCATTAAGGAGGACCGCTCGCTCACGCTGGAAGTCGCCAACGTCGTGGCAAACGCCATGAAGGACTGGGCGATAGAGAAGGGCTGCACCCACTTCACCCACTGGTTCCAGCCGATGACGGGGGTTACGGCGGAAAAGCACGATTCGTTCATCTCGCGCGCCAAAAACGGCAAGGTGATAATGGAATTTTCCGGCGCGGAGCTCATCAAGGGCGAACCGGACGCCTCTTCCTTCCCCTCCGGCGGCCTGCGCGCCACCTTTGAAGCGCGCGGCTACACGGCATGGGACCCCACATCTTACGCCTTTATAAAGGACGGCACGCTGTGCATCCCCACCGCCTTTTGCTCTTACGGCGGTCAGGCACTGGATAAAAAGACCCCCCTGCTGCGCTCGATGGCGGCGATAAATCGCCAAGCGCTGCGCATACTCCGCTTTTTCGGCAAGGACGCGGAGCACGTGGACACCACCGTGGGCCCCGAGCAGGAATACTTTTTGATAGACAGGAAGGTATACGAAAAGCGCAAGGACTTGGTCTACACGGGCAGAACTATCGTCGGCGCGCCCGCGCCCAAGGGTCAGGAGCTGGAGGACCACTACTTCGGCGCGATCAAAACGCGCGTAAACGAATTTATGAAGGACCTCGACCGCGAGCTGTGGAAGCTGGGCATCTTGTCCAAGACCAAGCACAACGAAGTGGCTCCCGCCCAGCATGAGCTTGCGCCCATCTTCACTTCCACCAACATCGCCACCGACCACAATCAGCTGACGATGGAGACGATGAAGAAAGTAGCCGCCCGCCACGGCATGGCGTGCCTGCTGCACGAAAAGCCCTTTGCCGGCGTGAACGGCAGCGGCAAGCACAACAACTGGTCGATGAGCACGGACAAGGGCGAAAACCTGCTCGACCCCGGCTCCACTCCGGAGGACAACGCGCAGTTCTTGCTCTTCCTCTCCGCGGTAATTCAGGCGGTGGACGATTACCAAGATCTGCTCCGCCTTTCTGTGGCGAGCGCGGGCAACGACCACCGTTTGGGCGCGAACGAGGCTCCTCCCGCCATAGTTTCCATGTACTTGGGCGAGGAGCTGGACGGCATTTTGAGCGCGATTGCGGAAGACAGACCTTACTCCAAGCGCGCCAAGTGCGAAGTGGAAGTGGGCGTTAAAGTGCTCCCGCACTTCCCCAAGGACTCCACCGACCGCAACCGCACTTCCCCCATGGCGTTCACGGGCAACAAGTTCGAATTCCGCATGCTCGGCTCCACCTTCTCGATAGCCGGCCCCAACATCGTGCTCAACACGATAGTGGCGGATTCCCTCGACAAGTTTGCAGACAGGCTGGACGCCGCCAAGGGCGACATCATGGACGAAGTGACGGCGATAATCAAGGATACCTTCTTAAAGCACCGCCGCATAATCTTCAACGGCAACAACTATTCGGACGAATGGGTAAAGGAGGCGGAGCGCCGCGGCTTGCTCAATCTGCGCACCACGCCGGAGGCGATGCCCCTCTTTAAATCCAAAAAGAACATCGACTTATTTGTCCGCCACGGCGTGTTCACGGAAGAAGAAGTGGTCACGAGAACGGAGATCATGCTCGACAACTACTGCAAGGTACTGCACATAGAATCCATGACCATGCAGGAGATGATCGTGCGCGACGTCATCCCCGCCGTGAACAAGTATGTAAAGGACCTCTCCCGCAGTATCATCGACGCGGTGGAGGCGTGCCCCGCCGCCAACATGACCGCACAGGCGGATATGATAAACAAGCTCTCCTCGCTCATTGCGGAAGCATATAAGCAGGTGAACGCCCTGAAAGCCGCCACCGAAAAGACGGAGAAGATAGCGGACGTGGAGAAAAAATCCATGACCTATAAGGATAAAGTCATCCCCGTTATGGCAAAGGTGCGCGCCTGCGCGGACAGCATGGAACAGCTCACCGCCGCCGAATATTGGCCCATGCCCACATATGGGGAGATACTGTTTTCGGTGAAAGAATAAGAATATGATTTTTATGGGGCGCAAAGTAATTGTTTGCGCAGCGTTAGCGCCCCATAAAAATCGTGATATTTTTTACCTTCATATACAATAATTTAATACGCCGCTTTTATCAGAAGGTAAAAAGTGATATTTTTTGGCAGATAGACAATTCTCCGTGAACAACTCTTCGTGTGCCAAAAAGTGATATGCGCCCTCAAACCGCGGAGCGACGAGAGGGCGCGTGATATTTTTGGAGATACTGTTTGCCGCAAGCGTCAAACGCTCTCCAAAAGTTGCGGCTCCGCAAAGCGGATTTGCAACTACTTTTTCTTATTGCGAAAGTTATCATTCTATCATTCTTAGATTTAATAGTAAAGCAACGTTATTTATCTAAAAAAAATTCCAAATGCGCCTGCGGCACCTTAACTTACTTCGCGGAAAAGAGTTGCGGTAAGCGCTGCTATTTAATAAGGAAAGCTGACTGCTTGGGAAGAATGCAAGCATAATAATGTTGTCCGCGAAAGCCGATTACGCTATAAATAGCACAATCGGCGTCCGGCGTTGCTCGCAACAGTACGCGCTTCAAATAGTTGCGCTTGCCCTGCTTTGCCGAGTATCGATAGTTTATATGCGGAAAGATTAGTGACGTATCGGGTATCGTTTCTATATCTGTCGCCGCGCAAAGAGATTTGCGGGCAAATCTCCACGCGCCCTTATATCTCCCCAAACAAATAGTTTATTGTGCTAGAATGATAACTTTCGCAATAAGACCAACCAAGTGTAAATGCGCCTGCGGCACCTTAACTTTTGGACAGCGCCGCTTGCGGCTGTATGTCCAAAAATATCACGCGCCCTCTCGTCGCCTTGGCGGTTTGAGGGCGCATTTCACTTTTTGGCACACGAAGAGTTGTTCACGGAGAATTGTTTATCTGCCAAAAAATATCACTTTTTACCTTCTGACAAAAGCGGCGTATTAAATTATTGTATATGAAGGTAAAAAATATCACGATTTTTATGGGGCGCTAACGCTCGCAAATATTCTTTTTGCGCCCCATAAAAATCATTTACTTACGATTTCCCCCGTCCTCACGTCCTGGTACATCACCCAATACCCCGCGCCTTCTTCTTCCACGGGCAGCCAGCCGCGGCATTCGGGGCGAACGGAAGGTGGAGTTGTGTTGTCCTTATCGGGCACGCCGTAGCACAGGTAGCGCGCCTGCCCTTCTTCGTCGGCGATTATGCCCACGACATAGCTGCCTCCGCCGTCGGTGGGTACGCTGACCCACGCGGAGTTGGGCACGGCGGCGGCGAGCGCTTTCTGCTTGGGATAGGTAGAGAAAAGTTCGTCCAAATTCCCTTTTATCTCCTCTAAAAAGTCAACTTTTTCGCCCCTGCTCCCGTTTTTTGTTCTTTTTGGCTTTGGCTGTTTCTTTTCTTCTTGCCCTGATTGCGCAGCCGAGGCGGGCTCTTCTTTTTTATTTGCACCCTCTTCTTGTGCGGCGAGCGCTTCTTCCGCTTTGACCGCCTCTTCCGCCTTTATTTCTTGCTCGGCGGGCTCTTTTATTGCAGGCTCTTCCGCCTTTGCCGCGCTCTCTGCTTCGGCTAAATCGCCCTCTTTCTCTTGCTCGGCGGCTTCCTTGGCAAGCTCCTCGCACTCAAAGACGGGCGCGGGAGAGGACAGCGCGATTATCGCCCCGCCCTTTACTATGCGCGCCGCCACCTTGCTTTCGCGCGTAAGCGGATAAGGCAGGTTGAACTTACTCAACGCGGGCGCGGAGAAGTATCTGCCGTCTATCATGAACTCGGCGATAGCCCCGTCCGGGCAGTGCGTCTTAACCTCGCCCACCGTGTTTCCGCCGAAATATTCCAATTTGATCAGTCCCGGCGCGCCGCCGTCGGTGCGCACGAGCACGATATTCTTTTTTACCACGAACATGAAAAAACCTCCCGAGGTTGCTATTCAAGCATATTCCCGAGAGGTGAAAAATATTACCGTTTTGCGCAAGCGGAATAACTAGACCGAGCGTTGAGCGCGCAGGGCTTCCGCCAGGCGGATGAAGTCCTCAATCCCCAGCTTTTCGCCGCGAATGCGCACGTCGTAGCCGCAAGAAGCGAGCAGCTGCTCCGCCGCAGCGCGGGAGAGATTGAGGGAAGAACAGAGGTTGTTCACAAGCGTCTTTCTGCGCATGGCGAAAGCCGCCTTTATCAGCTTTTTTACGAGCGGTTTATCCGCGCCCGCGTACTTGTCGTGCATATCTATGCGCACCACGCAGCTGTCCACGTTGGGGCGGGGGGTGAACATCGTGCGCGGCACTATGCGCGTTATGCTCGCGCTCCCTTCCAGCGCGACGGCGGCGGTTATCGCGCCGTAATCGGCGGTGCCGGGAGAGGCGGCGAGCCGTTCTCCCACTTCCTTTTGCACCATAACGGATATGCTGAGCGGGCGGTTTTGCCTCTCGATAAAGCGCATTATTATGGGGGTGGTGATGTAATAGGGCAAGTTGGCGACCAGCTTATATTCGCCGCCCAGCGATTTATCCAGCTCTTCGTCGCTCTCCTTCATTATGTCGCGAAAGATGACTTCCACCCTCTCATCCAGCCCGGCGAGAGTCTGTGAGAGGACGGGAGCTAGGTTTTTATCTATCTCGTAGCTTATCACCCTGTCCGCCTTGGCGGCGAGAGCGCGGGTGAGCGTGCCGGCGCCGACGCCTATTTCCAGCACCGTGCCGCCCGTTATGCCCGCCTCGTCCACGATGGCGGCAAGCAGGTTCTTATCCGTGATGAAATTTTGACCGAACTTTTTTTCAAAGGAAAAATTCGCCCCCGCAAGGATGTCCGCAAGGCTCATATCAGCTTCCTCACCCTGAGTTTCGCGCCTATCTCGCGCGCTATCTCCGCCGCCTTTTGCAGCTGTTCGGGGGGAACGCAGTCCACTATGCTCAAAACCACGTTGCCGCCGCACTTCACGCACTCCTTGGCAAAGTCGAGCATGATGTCGAAAGCCTTCAAGCCGAAGCGGCTGTGGCAGAGTTTGTCGTAAGATACGGGATCGGTGGCGTTGAGGGATACGTTGATGGTGTCGATGCACTTTGCCATGCGCGGAGCGATGTCCTTGCCCAAAATCGCGCTGCCCTGCCCGTTGGTGTTTATCCTCGTCTTAATGCCCCTGTCGTGGGCGTAATTTGCGAGCATCTCCACCAGGTCGAAGCGGGCGGAAGGCTCGCCGTAGCCGCAAAAGACCATCTCCTTATAGCGGCTGAAATCCATTTTATCCAAAATCTCCGTCACGTCCACATAGGAGGGTTCCTTGTCCAGCCAAAGGTCGTAATCGCCCTCGCCCTTATGGCTGCCGAACTCCCTGCCGTCCATGACGGATTCGTGATTGCGCAGGCAAAATTCGCAGGCGTTAGAACAGTAATTGGTCAAATTGATATAGATGTTGCCGTAAATGGTATATACATAGGTATTCATTTCCTTCTCCCGTTAAAACCCGTAATACCGCCGCGTGTTCTCCACGGTCAGCTTTTCCGCCTCATCCATAGTCATGTTTAAAATTTGCGCCGCCTTCTCCGCCACATACTTCACATATGCCGGGCGGTTCACCTGCCCGCGGAAGGGTACGGGGGTCATGTAAGGGCAGTCCGTTTCAAGCAACAGTCTGTCCTTGGGTACGGCGCGGACGACGTCGTCCTTTTTCGCATTTTTGAAGGTTATCACGCCGCCAAAGGCAAAGTAGGGGTCGCACAGGTCGGTGAACCTCTCCGCCATCTCGCGGCTGCCCGAATAACAATGCAGCAGCACTCCGCTGCCCAGCAGCTCTTTGCACTCCTTCATTATGTCAAAGGCGTCCCCGTAGGCGTCGCGTATGTGCAGATTTACGGGCTTTTTCGCCTTATGCGCCATCTCCAGCTGGGCGATGAACACCTTCTTCTGCACCTTGCGCGGAGCTATCTCGTAATAGTAATCGAGTCCTATCTCGCCCACCGCCACCGTCTTGGGCAGCGCGCACAGGCGGAGATATTCTTCTATATGCCCCCTTTCAAAGCCGCCCGCCTCTTCCGGATGGCAGCCCACGGCGCAATACACGCGCTCGTGCCCCTCCGCAAGCGCGGAAGCGCGGTAAGAAGAACTCAGGTCAAAGCCGTTTTCCACCACGGCGAGCAAGCCGTCTTCCGGCATGCGCGCTATCTCTTCTTCCGCATTCAGCCGCTCGTCGAGCAAGTGGCAATGACTGTCTATCAGCATATTAGGAAATATCGCTGCCGGCGGGCATGTCCCCCTCCGGTTTGAGCAGGGTCAAATTGCCGTCCTTATCCTGCGCGCACAGCAGCATGCCCTGCGAGAGGATGCCGCGCAGCTTTACCGGCTTTAAGTTGGCAACGACCACCACTTTTTTGCCCACCATCTGTTCGGGGGTGTAATACTTGGCTATGCCGCTCACTATCGTGCGCGGTTTTTCCTCGCCCAAATCCACGGTGGAGCAGAGCAATTTATCCGCCTTTTCCACCTTTTTGCAATCGAGGATGACGCCCACTTTAAGCTGCACTTTGCCAAAGTCTTCTATGCCTATTTCGGGGGTTTCTTCCTGCTTTTGAGCGGGTTTTTCCGCCCCTGCCCCTTCTTTTTTCTCCTTTTCCTTGGCGAGCTCTTCGGCTATCTTCTCCAGCTCCTTGAGCTCCTTTTCCACGTCCAATCTGTTAAAAAGGTGCGCGCCCTTGTCCACCTTTCCTCCGCTGCTCATGGGGCAAGAGAGGGACTTAAAGGTGCGCTCGCTCTCCTTCACGCCCAGCTTTTGCAAGATCTTTTCCGCCGTTTCGGGCAAGAAAGCCTGCAGCACCACCGCGCAGGTGCGGATGGCGTTTGCCAGGTTGAAGAGCACGCTTGAAAGGCGCACTTTGCCCTCCTCGCTCGCGCCCAGCGTCCAGGGCGCGGTTTCGTCGATATACTTGTTCGCGCGGTGAAGCACTTCCCACACGGCGTCCATGGCGGTGGTGACGTTGGGCTTTTTCAGCTCCGCCCTCACCTTGGCAAGCAGACCCGCGGTGAGCGATTTAAGCTCGCCGTCCTCGCCCTCATTGTCGCCCGCGGGCGCGGGGACTTGACCAAAGTACTTATCTATCATCGCCGTGGTGCGTGATACCAAGTTGCCCAGCGTGTTTGCAAGGTCGGAGTTATAAGAGCGCACGAGCATCTCGTTGCTGTATTCGCCGTCCTCGCCGAAGGGCACGATGTGCAGGATATAATAGCGCAGAGTGTCCACCCCGTATCTGTCGCTGAGGATGAAGGGGTCCACCACATTGCCCTTGGATTTGCTCATCTTGCCACCGTCGAACATTATCCAGCCGTGCCCGAACACCTTTTTAGGCAGGGGCAGATCGAGCGCGGTCAAGAACGCCGGCCATATGACGGAGTGGAACCTGACTATCTCCTTTGCCATCATATGCACGTCCGCGGGCCAATACTTTTTGAACAGTTCGTCGTCCTCGCCCATATATCCCAGGGCGGTGACGTAGTTAAAGAGCGCGTCCAGCCACACATATATGACGTGCTTGGGGTCGAAGGGTACCTTTACGCCCCAGTCGAAGGACGTGCGCGAAACGCACAGATCTTGAAGTCCCGGCTTTACGAAGTTGTTGAGCATCTCCTTGCGGCGGGACACGGGCATGAGGAAGTCGCCCTCGGTGAGCAGTTTTTCTATCACGTCTTGATACTTGCTCAGGCGGAAGAAGTAACTTTCCTCGCGCGCGGTCTGCACTTCCCTGCCGCAGTCGGGGCACTTGCCGTCCACAAGCTGGCTCTTGGTCCAGAAGGATTCGCAGGGCACGCAGTACATACCCTCGTACTCGCTCTTGTAGATGTCGCCCTTGTCGTATAATTTTTTGAATATCTTCTGAATCGCCTTTTCGTGATATTCGTCCGTGGTGCGGATGAACTTGTCGTAGGTGATGTCAAGGCGCTTCCACAGCCTTTTCAGGTCGTCCACCAGCTTGTCCACATACTGCTTGGGCGTGACCCCCGCCGCCGCCGCCGCGCGCTGGATCTTCTGCCCGTGTTCGTCCGTACCCGTGAGGAAGAACACGTCCTTCCCGTCCAGGCGGTTGAACCGCGCCAAAGCGTCGCACACAACGGTGGTATAGCAGGTGCCGATGTGCCACTTGCCGCTGGGGTAATATATGGGTGTGGTGATATAATACTTTTCTCTTTCCATTTCTTATGCCGTGTAGGCGGTTATATATGTCGAAAGTCCGCCCGATTCCATGAACTTGGGCAGGGGCTTGGTTATGGTCACCGTCTTGGTGTTGTCGGAAGGATCGGTGACGGTATACGTCTTTTCCTCTTCGTTGTAGGCGTAATTTGCGTCCGTGCAGCCCTCATCGCCCGGGGTCCAATAGCCGGAAGCCACCGTACCGGAGAGCATCCACTCGCCGCCCTCCTGCGCATAGTTGAGGGAGCTGAGCGCCGCCACGGAGGTGTAGTCGCCCGTGATGCCGTTCATATAGAAGAAGTAGGTCACGCTCGCCCCGTCCACCGTGCGGGTGATGAGGGACGCGGAGATGTAGTCCACATACACGGTATCGGTGGTGTTGTCGATCACCTTGCCCAGCGCCTGCTCGGTATCTAAGTTGAACTTGTAAAGGGCGTTGGATACGGTGTAGTACATATACTTGCCCGCAACGTTGTTGTTGGTGGCGTTGGCCTCTTCGTCCCTCACCGCGATGATGGTGGGAGAGCCCTCGAGCGCCTGCTGGGTGCCGTCCTCATCCGTGCCTATCTTGACGGTAGCGGGAGCACCGTTATTGTTGTAGTAGCGGTTGATGTTGGAACTGCTCACGTTGAGCGCGCCGTATTCGTAGCTGACCGCCTCCAGGGAAGAGAGGGCGGAAGAAGCGATTATCTTCTCGTTTGCCGCATTCAAGATTGCGCCCTCGCCGCTTGCTATCATATCGGGAGTTACGAGATACGAAGCGGTTACCGCCTTGGCGTTGGAAGCGGAAGACGAGCCGGGAGTGCGCGAGTAGAAGAGCGCCACGCCCGTTTCCTCTATCGAATAGTCGAGCAGAGATACGGTGAACTGATATTGCGCAGCCACGCTCGCGCCCTCGGGCACGAAGGTGGTGTTATCTATGAGCAATACGGAAGTGCCCGCATAGTTGCACGCGTACACCCTGTTGCCGTAGAGCACTGCGGAGTTTTCCGAATCGGCGGCTTTGGTATAGAAGAACATATCGCTCACCCTGTCCTTGCCGTAGGAATATTCGCCGTCCTTTACGAAAGTGACGCCGGTGACTTCCTCCGCTACCACCGTCTTTTCGCCGATGGCGCTGTCGTTATAAGCTACCTTGACTATCTGCGAATTTGCGGTGTCGTAGTAGAAGAGCGCTTCATCGGTGTAGATATACTGATAGGTGTTCGCCGCCAGCTTGGTGATGAGCTGGGTTTGAGTGCCGTCCGTCCTCGTGCGGTAGAAGTCCTGCTGCGAGGTGAGAATGGTGCCGTCCGACTGAGTATCGGTGGACGGGGACGTATAGTATATCCAATTGCCGAAGACGTAAAGTCCGCCGTTAGACTGACCGTTGTAGAACATTTTGGGCACGACCACCGCCGCGTCCTTCACGCTGCCGTCGGCGGCAAGGGTGCCCTTCATTATGCTGCCCTTGTAACCCGCCTGACCGAACCAGTTGATCTCCGCTTCGGTGATGGTGGTGAGGTCGCCTTCGCCGTTGACGAAGTACACGGTGTTGCCCTGAGCGACAGCCACGCTGCCGTTGCCGGACACCTGAGCTTCGGGGTCGGCGGAACCGACGGGTCCCCAGGTATAATCCTGACCGCATGCCGCGAGCACGCCGACGGCGGCTATTGCCACAACCAGAACGATAAGCGCAAGTTTTGCAATTCTTTTCATATCTGACTCCTATATTAGGTCGTTTTGCTTTAACGCACATAATATTATAATATAAATGCGCGCATATTGCAAATACTTTTTAATACTTGACTTACGCGCGCCTTTTTATCAAAGCGCGCATTTTATAAAAAATTGCCGTGAAAACGCGTGAAAAAACTGTTTTATACCCGCCCTAGCAATTCAATTTTCTCTTTTAATCTGTTTATGTGAAAAGTTTGTAAACGCCTTTGCGCAGGCATGTTTTTAATGCCGCAGCCGCTTTTTTATTGCAAAACGCCCAATTTTGAGGGGACGTGGAAGGTTTCGCACAGGGTGGGGAACGCCGCGTAGAGCAGGCAGGGGGCGTGCTCTCCTGCCCTTTCTATCCTGAACGCGTTGAAGCGGGATATGCCTAAGGCGTATTCGGTGGGGATAAAGGCGTGCACGAAGTAATCCTTACCCTCTTTTTTCACCGTATGGGGGATATTGGGGTCGAGCATTTGGGTGAGGCGCTGCCCGTCCTTATGGGTTATTCTGCCCGCCCACACGAGCCCGTTGGGGGAAAATTCGTATTCCAGGTATTCGTTTACGTCACCCGTAGGGGAAAAGAATATCTCCACTACGCAGCCGTCGTAGAGGGGGTCGTTGTCCTTTTTAAAGGGGGAATAAAAGCAGCTGTCATAGGCGGAATAATCCAGGCTTATGCCGCCCTTTTCAAGCGTTATTTCAAGGGCAGTCTTTCTGTCCGCCTTTTCGCCGCTGTTGGCATATAGAGTATATTTCATCACTTGCCGCCCTTTTCTTCCTTCTTTTTTGAAGCGGATTTTTCCGCCTTTTTATCCGTCTTTTTCTCCGCTTTTTTATCCGCTTTTTTCTCGCCCTTCTTCTCTTCTTTTTTCGCCTTGGGCTTCTTCTTTTCCCCTTCTTCGGGTGCGGTTACGGGCTTGCTGCCTATCACGCCCTGCGTAGCCTTTTCACCGGAGGCGACCACCTTGCCCGTGCCGCTTATCGCGCGCAGGTAGGACTTGTCGTGATTGAAGGTGGGCACGAGCACTTTGAGCTGTTCCACCACCGCTTCCTTGTCGTTGGTGGCACAAATCTGCCTCATCTTCTCCAACTGAGTCATGAGCCACGGCTTGTCGATGGTCACCTGCTTGCCGATGAAGATCTTTTCGTTGGGCGTCTTTTGCAAGCCCTCTTCCTTCATGAGCAGCTCTTCAAAGAGCTTTTCGCCAGGGCGCAGACCGGTGAACTTTATCTCGATGTCCTTATAGGGGGTGTAGCCCATCATGGTGATGAGGTTTTCCGCAAGCGTGAGTATCTTGACCGGTTCGCCCATGTTGAGGATGAAGATCTCGCCGCCCTTGGCGAAAGTGCCCGCTTGAAGCACCAAACTCACCGCCTCCGGTATGGTCATGAAGTAACGGATGATATCGGGGTGGGTGACGGTGACGGGTCCGCCGTTCTTGATCTGCTCCTTAAAGAGCGGAATGACCGAACCGTTGGAGCCGAGCACGTTGCCGAAGCGCACCGCGGCGAACTCCGTCTTGCTGCCCGACTGCGCCATCATCTGCACTATCTCTTCACAGCAGCGCTTGGTGGCGCCCATCACGTTGGTGGGATTAACGGCTTTATCGGTGGAGATCATGACGAACTTCTCCACGCCGTGCTTGTCCGCCATCTGCGCCACGTTCAAAGTGCCGAAGATGTTGTTCTTGCACGCTTCTTCCGGGTTGGTTTCCATGAGCGGGACGTGCTTGTGCGCCGCCGCGTGGAAGACTATCTTGGGCTGATGTTCGGTGAACAGCTCGTCCATCTTGTCCCTGTCCGTGATAGAGGCTATCTCCACCCTAATGGGGTAATCCGCGCCGTATGTGCGCAGTATCTCCTGCTGAATTTCGTAGGCGGTGTTCTCGTAGACGTCCACGATAACCACCTTGGCGGAGTTGTACTTGACTATCTGCCTTACGAGCTCGGAACCGATCGAGCCGCCGCCGCCCGTTATCATGCACACCTTGCCCTCGATGTAGGCGGCAACGCCCTTGTCGGTAAAGGCTATCTGAGGGCGGCCGAGCAGGTCGCCTATGTTGATGTCACGGATTTGGCTGACCATATCCGCCGTGCCCACCAGCTCGCTGATGTAAGGCAGCACCTTCACCTGGCAGCCCGTGGACATACAGGTGGCGAGCATGCTCTTGCGCGCCTGCGCGCTTATAGAAGGTATGGCGAAGATTATCGTGGATATGGAATATTTGGTGACCAGGCGGGGAATTTCCTGCGTGGTGCCGACTATGGGCACACTGTCGATGACTCTGCCCTGCTTTTCGATATCGTCGTCCACCAGGCAGACGGGGATGTATATACTGTTTTTACGGCTGAGTTCTTCCACCACCGTGCTGCCCGTACTGCCCGCGCCCACTATCATGGTGCGCTTGCGGTCGGACATCTTAATCTTGGGGGTCCAATAGGAATAGAGCATCTCGTAAATGAGGTGCATCACCGCCACGGACATAGAGGTGGAAAACGCCATTACTATATACACGGGGAAGCCGCGGTAGACGTCGCCCACGATAAATTCCTTGGACGAAATAAAGTGCGCCAGCTGATCCACGCCCGTAAAGAGCAGTGTGCCGCATAGGCAGGCGAGCACTATGCGCATATATTCCTTCACGCGCGCAAAGCGCCACACCACCTTGAATACCTTGAAGAGTACGAAGAATAAGAAAAAGCATACCACCACTACGGGGGTGCTTATGAGGACGGACAGCACATATTCGCTGCCGTGCATATCCACCACATAGGACTGCGTGAGCAGAGCGGTGGCGAAGAACACCGCCGCTACCATAAACATATCCGCCGCCGCGAGCACCCACTCGCGCAGCGTACGCATGGAATAAGACTTTAAGTCTATCTTCTTTTTACCCATTACTCCCTGACTTGCTCTGTATTATTTTTTGCGGGCGTTTTTCTTGCGCAAGATGACCCCCTCTATATTGCGCCCTTGTCCTTTGTATTTTTCTTCAGATGCGGTGAGCTTTTTCACGGAATATCCCTCGTCCACCACCAGCGCGGTGTCATCCGCAAAGGAAGCGAGCAGTTCGCTGCGCGCGTCCGCCGCGGAATATCCCGAAACGATCACCCTCGCGTATTTTTCCTTCAGCTTTGCAAAGAGCTCGGCTATCTGTTCGCGCTTGCCGTAAAGGTCCAAACCCCTGCCCGCGCAAAGAACGCCGTCCTTTATCACGTCCTCAAGTTCCTCTCCTTCAAGAACTTCCGCTATGCCCTTTTCGTTTTCCTCGTCGAAATTCACATATACGGCGCTGCCCGACTGCATTTCGCGCGCCGCCCAGGCGGAGGCTATATCCCCCGCGCTCCTCATTACGCCCATGACGTAAGTGACGCTGTCGTCCTTGCCCCTGACGATGGCGCTGTTGATGACCGCCTCGCCCAAGTTATTCTCGCCATCGTACACGGTGGCGAGCACGGGGTATTCCGTCTGCATGGTGATGTCCTCGGCATAGGTCACGCGCATAAACACCGCGCTCCAGATGAGCAGTATCACCACCGCGATCACAAAGCCGATGACTATGCCCAGCGCCGCGGACATGAGGATGGTTACCGCGCCGCCCGCTTCCATGTCGTACATCGCCTTTAAGTCTTCTTCCGAATTCTTATAGGTGAGCCGGACGGTATATCCCTCCGTTTCGCCGCTGCCGATAGCTTCGTTTATCTGCGTTTCCAAGCTGCTGAGCATGAGCACCGCGTCCTTGGCGCTGTCCGCGGATACGGTCACGGTCAAGGTGGTGTTGCTGTTGGTGAGCTCGAGCTTGATATTCTCCTTGAGCGCGCTCATGGTATATTCGTTATCCGCGCCCTCGAGCGAGTTATATACGTTGATATACGCCGTATTGGTCAAGGTATCCACCGCGCGGGCGACCGCCCTCTGCTGCTCGGCGAGCATGTAATTGAGCACTTCTTCCGCGCCCGCGGAGGAAGAATCTGCGCCGGGGTCATAAGAAAGCTGCGGATAGGAGATCGAAAAGCCCTCCTTTGCCTCATATTTGGCGGAGGTGCTGCCCGTAATCGAAACCACGCAGAATATCACCGCCGCAACGAGGGTGATGACGATGAGCGCCTTCCACTTCCTGAACACTTCAAGCGTCAGCTTTTTGGCGTCGTATCTTACGCCCTTTTCTTCTTCCATACTTGTCTCCTTCTGCACAGCAATTGTTTGAGCGTTTCGCCCAAAGGTATCTCCCCTTTATCGTGCGCCCTATCCAACTCGAAAAGCGCAAGCATCATATATATCACCGTCATGCAAGGCAGCCCGGTGAAAGTACTCGTGTTGATAAGCGAATATCCTTCAAACCCTATCATTGCGATAAAGAAGAATATCTTGGCGCGCTTTGCGCCGCAAAACACGGTGTAATAGCGCATGACATACACATATATCATAACGGCGAGCCCCGCCAGCCCCATGCTCCCCAACGTCTGAAAAACGGTGGAGTGGAATTGGTAGAAGCCCGATTCCGTGTGCAAGTGCTCCACAAGCCCCACATAGCCGAAGCCCGCCCCGAACAGAGGATTTTCCAAAAACTTGTCCATCGCCTCGATATAGAGGTAATCCCTGCCGGAAGACTGCAATTTATCGGAAAAGGTGTTGCCCATGATGAGCGAAAGCCTCTCCCAATAAAAGGTGAGCAGCAGCGCAACCGCGGTGAGCGCCGCGATGAGCACCGCCCAATAGAGCGGATTTTTCCTGTTATATACGGTGACGGCTATCACCCCCGCCGCGAGCACGATTATCGTGAAGATGAGCGCTCCGCGCGAGTGGGCGTACAGCACGCACATAAATTGCACGCCGGTGAGCAGCGCATAGGGCAGTAAAAACTTCCACGATTTGCACATAAAGTAGAAGTTGAACGCCATGCACATCATGAGCACGGTGGGATAGACGTTGCTGTTGCCCCAACCGAGCCCGGGCACATAGCTGTTTGAAGCTATGTCTATTCCTTCCGCCCTCGCTCCGCCTATTACCGTTACGGCTTGCACGGCGGTGAGTATGCCCCAAATCACCATTACGGAGGCGGCATAATCGCCCGGCCTGCACTTTACTTCCCCGTAAAGTTTGACGAAGATATACAGCGCAACGGGCATGACTCCCACATAGAGCACATTTACAAGCGCGACAGTGCCGTCCTTTACCGCCGGGGAGAACAGCCCGCCCAGCGCCATTGCCGCCACAAGCAGGACGGAGGGCAGCAGATTGGTCTTTCTCCACTCAAGTTTATTGCGCTTGTAACACGCCAGATGTATTATCAATCCCGCCACGATGGGCAGCGTTGCCAAGGCGTACTGCCACAATTCCCCCGGCATCTTGTTGATGTGCACCACGCAGGGCGCCATGGTCACAAAGGGGATCATGGGCACTATGTCGCGCACCAGGGCGAGGACGAGCCCGCCTATCACGCCCAAAACGGCTATGGCGGCGAGCAGATTTTCGCTCCACCAAAGCACATACGCCACTGCGGCGATCAAAATTATATACGGCTTGGAGTGCACAAAGTCGTCGAACTCTTCCCGTGCCCTCCTCACCGCGAGGGATGCGGTCACTTTTTATTCCCCGTACCCGTTGGGATTCATGCTCTGCCAGCGCCAGCTGTCCTCGCACATATCCTCGAGGTCATACTTGCACTTGAAGCCCATCTCTTTTTCCGCCAGGGAAGAGTCGGCATAGCATTCCGCTATATCGCCCGCCCTGCGGGGAGCTATCACGTAGGGGATCTTCTTTCCGCTGGCTTTTTCGAACGCCTTGACTATGTCAAGCACGCTGTAACCGTGACCGGTGCCCAGGTTGTAGGTGACGAGCCCCGGCTTTTCTTCCAGCTTCTTGACGGCGAGCGAGTGCGCGTGCGCCAAATCGAGCACGTGGATATAGTCCCTCACACCCGTGCCGTCGTGGGTGGGATAGTCGTTGCCGAACACGCTGAGCTGCTTTAATTTGCCTATGGCGACCTGCGTGATGTAGGGCATAAGATTATTGGGGATGCCGTGAGGATCTTCGCCTATCATGCCGCTCTTGTGCGCGCCGATGGGGTTGAAGTAGCGCAAAAGCGCGATGTTCAGGCTGCTGTCCGCCTTAAAGATGTAGCGGAGCATATCCTCTATCATCAGCTTGGTATGCCCGTAAGGGTTGGTGACGGAGAGGGGGAAATCCTCCTTTATCGGTACGCTCTTGGGCTGGCCGTACACGGTGGCGGAGGACGAGAACACAAAGTTCTTGCAGCCGAACTCCCTCATCACTTTGAGCAGATTCAAAGTGTTGGTGAGGTTGTTGATGTAATATTCCAGCGGCTTTTGGCAGGATTCGCCCACCGCCTTCAATCCCGCAAAGTGGATTACGCAGTCTATCTTTTCTTTTTTAAAGATGTCGCGCACCTTGTCGATGTCGCACAGGTCGTATTCGTAAAATTTGACGTCCTTGCCGCACAGCTTGCGCACGCGCTTTACAGCCTCGAACTTGCTGTTGCACAGATTGTCCGCAATGATGGGGTCGTATTCGTTCTCCACCAAATCTATCACGGTATGACTGCCGATATATCCGGCTCCGCCGGTAACCAAAACGCTCATTTTGCCGCCTCCTTCCGCTTATTTTATTATTATTCGTCTTGGTGCAGCTCGGCATACACCTTCTGCACCGTTTCGCGCATAAACGCGATATTTTCTTCCAACTCCTCAACCAGCTTGAACTGCGTGCGGCACCTCACCAAATTGTGCTCGGGGTAGGCCACCTTGAAGTAGACGTCCCCTTCCAAATAGTCGGTGAGAAAGCGCATCCCGCACTCGAACGTCATGAGTATCGCCCCCACGGGGAGCAGTTCGCGCTCCTTTTGAGTTATGCTGCCGCCTATTCCGCGCATAAATCCGCGCGTGAAATAAACGAAATTTTCCTTGTCGAAGTGCACCTTGCTCAAATCCTTTTCGTCCTCTTGCGCCGTGGAACAGCCCACCCTTATCGCGTCGCCGAAGTCATAAAGCAAACTGCCGGGCATGACGGTGTCCAGATCTATCACGCATACGGCATTTTTTGTGGCGGTATCTATGAGTACGTTATTCAGCTTGGTGTCGTTGTGCGTCACGCGCAGAGGGATCTCGCCCTTTTCAAGGGCATTTACGATTATTCCCGTCTTGTCCTTGCGCGCGCGGGCGAAAGCTATAAGATCCTGCACCCCTTTCGCCCTGCCCATCTTGTCCTCGGCGATGGCCTTTTCCAGGTTTTGATACCTTATAACCGTATTGTGAAAATTGGGAATTACTTCGATGAGCGTGGAGGCGTCAAACCCCTCCAGCCTCTTGATAAAAAGTCCGAATGCCCTGCCTGCGTCCTCGAACATATCCCTGTTTTCCGCGATGAGGTAAGCTTCGGTGTTATCGATGAGCTGAGTCATCCTCCACACCTCGCCCTGCTTATCCACATAATAAGCGGCTCCGTTCACGGTGGGGATAAGGCAGAGGCACTCCCTGTCCGCGTCGCCGGCGTCCTTTTTCACGATAGAGCGCAAATAAACGCTTACCGCCGCGAAATTGTTCATAAGCGCGGTGGGATGGGGAAATACGCGGGAATTAAGCCTTTGCAAAATATACCTGCGCACGCCGCCCTCGCTTGCGCAAGTGACGGCGTATGTGTCGTTGATGTGCCCGTTGCCGAACGGCTGCACATCAAGGCAATTCCCCAAAGTGGAGAATTGCCCTGCGATGTCAAATAAATTCATTTGTTACCTTTTTTCGGAAGGCTGCCCTTCCTTGCCTAGTTATTGCTTAGTCTTTGGACTCTTCGCCGCCTTCGGTTTCCTGAGCCTTCTTATTCTTCTTTTTCTTGCCGATAACGCCCTTCTTGGCGAGCACTACCAGGGTGACGATGAGAATGATGAGTACGGCAACGCCCAAGCCTACGCCGAGGCCGACCTTGCCCCACTTACCGAGCAGGATGCCTTGGGTGAAGGCGTACATATCTTCATCCATATCGACAGCCGCGCCGCTGTAAGCGAATTCCTGAATCTGGCTGTTGGTTGCCGAACCGTAAGCGGTAGCTGCACCTAAAACCAAAATTTGGTTTTCAATAGGACCGCTGCCGTCCTGATCTTCGGTGGCTATGGAGTACTGCCTGATAACGCGGCGGATAACGCCGGTATCCCATACTTCATAGGTGAGGGTCAAATCCTTGCTGAAGGTGTAGTGGCCGGTATCGAAAGCGACGAAGTCGACGATGCTGCCCTGCAGGGAGCCGAGCTCACCGGAGGTGATCAGCTTCCAATCATAAACGGCGTCGGTCAGCTTTACATCGATGGTGTAAAGGGTGTGGCCGTCAACCTGGCTGGAAGTGATCTGGCTGCCGCTCATATCGAAGGTATCTTTGTTCACGATGTAGTTGGAAACGGCGTCGCCCCTGTTGGGAAGAGCCCTGTAATATCTGTCACGGTCGAAGCCGACATAGTGTTCAACGAGCACTTCGCCGTCCGCCTGACCATCATAATCATCCCACACATACCAAGTGCCGTTGCCCCAGCTGCCGTCGGTGCCCTTGAACTCTACGTAGATGACCTTGTTGTGGCCTTCTTCGTCGTTGTTGTAGGTATTTGCTTCAAAAGTTTTACCGTTATAAGTGCCGCCGTCATTATCATACACCTCGAGCCTGTCGTTACCTTCGGCGTATACTTTATAATGTTCGGTTTCCGTGGATTCGAACACCCTTTTGTAAAGGTCGAAAGCTTCCATGCTCTCGGCATAGGAAACGCCGCTGTCCGGAGTTTCGATGGGTTCGCCCTTCCAGGTAGCGGTTACGCCGGCGGGAGCGTTTTCATCGAAAGTCATGCTGCCCACGTCGCCGTCCTGAGAGTAGCTCATCTTGGCGTCTGCGTCATAGCCTTTCTTGTTCCATGCGCCGAAGTTGGAAGTGAGGAACTCCAGCCAGGAAATACCTATCTCCTGCATCTCGCTTATCGTCTGGCTGTAAGAGCTGCCCAAGCCGTCGTTTGCGGAAAGCCAGCTTGCATACTGCCTGATGTTGAGCGACCTTTCACCCACAACGCCGAGAATGCCGCTTGCCGAAGTCGTATGAACGGCGATTTCGCTGGCAGTCGTGGTCACTTGAGCCATTCTTGCGATGTTGGAATAGTTTGCCGCCATCGCCTGATAAGCTTCCCACGCGCTCATATCGCTAGTGATGGGGGTAAGCGTGGTGCCTTCCTTCATCATAACGTCCTCTGCGGAAGCATAGCCTCCAAAGCCGGGGGAAGTAGCGTCGGTAGCGGGCTTGGGATAAGGGAAATCACTATAGGCGTCCCATGCGCTTTCCCCTTCCGCAGCGGCAGTGAAGCCGCAAGCGGAGAATGCGATGACGCTTATGAGCGCAATGGCTATTACAAGCGTCAGCGTAAACTTTTTGTTCATAATCCACCTCTTAATATTCTTTTACGTCCTAATGGGCCGCATAGTAATTTTACTATATTTATCCGCGCTTGTAAAGCATTAATTATTAAAATCTGCCTTATTATGCCCACTTTTTAACCGTGCTATATATCGTGGGTTATAAAAATGACGCAAAAACGCCCCGCAATGTCAAGAGCATGTAAAAAAACGATGCACAGAATACCGCGCTTTTCCAAATAAAGCCTTGCAATTATCCTTATTAAGATATATAATAATACCGAGCAATAAAATGACGGGGCTGAACTATGCTGAATGTAATACCGTATCCCAATAAAGTGCGCGTGCGCGAAGGCGAGCTGGAGATGAAGGGCACGATAACCGTGCGTTGCCCCGAACGCTACTCCGTTATAGCGGAAAAGTTCACGGCGGATCTGCACAAAAGTCTGCCCTCTTTGCACGTGGAAGACGAAGGGAACATATTGATAGACTTTAATCTCGTTGCCGATTACGGGCAGGAGGAGTACTCGCTGGACATCTCCGGCAAGGGGATAGACATACGCGCTTCAAAGGCGTCCGGCTTCATCTACGCCTGCCAAACGCTCTACCAAATGCTCGAGCTGCACAAGTTCCACGGAGCGAGCGTAAAGATCCCCTATTGTTACATCTCCGACAAACCGCGCTTCCGCTGGCGCGGCATGCTCCTGGACGAAGCGCGCCACTTCTTCGGCAAGCAGGAAGTGCTGCGGCTTTTGGAGATAATGGCGATGCACAAGCTCAACGCGCTGTGCTGGCATCTGGCGGACGACCAAGGCTGGAGGATAGAGAGCAAGCGCTACCCCCTCCTCCACGAGATAGGCTCCCGCCGTTCGGATACGCAGATAGGCGGCACCCGTTCGGAAAAGTTCTGCGGGCAGGGACACGAAGGCTTCTACACACAAGAAGATATACGCGAGATAGTGGAAAAAGCCCACTCCATGAGCATACTTGTCATGCCGGAGATCTCCATGCCCACGCACGTGGGGGCGATGGCGGCGGCTTATCCGCAGATAACCTGCTCGGATAAGTGCATGCCCGTGGCTACATCTTTCGGCGACCGCGGCACCCTTCTTTGCGCGAGCAGCAGCGAAACGCGCGAATTTATCCGCGGCGTGCTGGACGAGATATGCGAGCTTTTCCCCTCCCCCTACATCTCGCTCAGGGCGGCGAATCTGCACGCGGAAAAATGGCTCTCCTGCGAGGGGTGCCGCAAATATATGCAAGAGCACTTTATGCACGACCCCAAGCAGCTGCAGGCGGCGTTTTTGAACGACATCTCCGAATACTTAAAGAAGAAGGGGCGGCGCATGCTGTGTGAAAACACCGCGATGGCGGACGGCATGGACCGCGACATAATAGGCATCTACTCCACCGGGGAAAGGGACAAGACCCTGCCCGATCAGCTGCGCTGGGGCAGGAGCTACATCATCTCAAAGCCCAACTATTTGGACTTCGATCTCCCCTACTGCACGCTGCCGCTGACCAAGACGTACTCCTTCGATCCGGACAAGGAGCTGAAGGGCTGCCGCTTCCTTCACGGCAAGGTGATGGGCATGCAGGCGAACTTGTGGACGGAGTGGATATACGACAGAGAAAAGCTGGATATGTGCCTGTTCCCGCGCATGGCGGCGCTGGCGGAGGCGGCGTGGACGGAGCCGAGCGAAAAGAGCAAGTCGAGCTTTATAAAGCGCCTCACCCCCTACCGCGAACTGCTGGACGGCAGCGACATAAACTACGCCAAGGACAAAATTTGCATGCCGCGCAACCCCATTTCGCGGTTTAGAAAAAGATACTACTACAACTTAATGGACCAATACTTAGAGGTCCGGGAGAACAGAAAATGAAAAAAACTCTGGTAAACGTCCGCCCTTTTTCCGAGGGCAAAATAAAACCCATGTGCAGCATAGTCATCGAGGACGGCAAGATCTCCTCTATGGGCAACATGATAGCCGGCGACGTGATAGACGGCGGCGGCATGATCGCCTGCGCCGGATATATCGACATCCACACCCACGGCGGCTGGGGCAAGGACTGCATGGAGCCCACCTACGAGGCGATAGACACCGTGGCAAGATATCACCTGTCCACGGGCATAACCTCCTTCTGCCCCACCACCATGACGGCGGATATAGCGGACATAGAAGCCGCCCTTGCCAACATGCGCTCTTATAAGACGAACGGCGCGCGCCTTGCCGGGGCGCACCTGGAAGGACCCTTCCTCTCTTCTAAGGCGGCGGGAGCGCACCCCCTGGACAAGCTGCAAAATCCCGACAAGAACAACACCGCCTTCATCACCCGCAACCGCGACATGGTCCGCCGCATAACCGTGGCTCCCGACCTTCCCGGCGCGCCCTTCGTGACCGCGCTGTGCGCGAGCATGGGCATTCAGGTTTCGATAGGCCACGACGGCAGCATAGACGACGAGATCCTCGCCTGCATAGAAGCGGGCGCAAGCAGCGTTACGCATATGGGCAACTGCACTTCGCACGCTTCACGCCGTTACCCCTCCCCCAAAAAACACCTGGGACTTTTTGAAATGGGCCTTGCCGACGACCGCCTGGTTTGCGAAGTCATCGCCGACGACCGCCACGTCCCCGACGCGCTCTTTAAAATCTTCTACCGCTTGAAGGGCAAGGACGGCATATGCTTTGTCTCCGACTCCCTCTCCGTTGCCGGTATGAGCGAGGGCGACTACTTCCTGGGCAGCGGCGAAAGCGCGCAAGCCATCCGCATAGAAGACGGCGTGGCGGTGCTCCCCGATAAGCACACCTATGCCGGCTCCGTGACCCCTATATCCAAGATGGTGTCCCGCCTGTACGCGCAGGGCTACCCCGCGGAAGACGTGCTCACCATGGCTACCCTCACCCCCGCAAGGCTCGTAAACCTCACCGACCGCGGCGACCTCCGCCCCGGACTTTTGGCGGACATCAATTTGCTGAATGACAAGCTGGAAGTGGTGAGGACGATGATGGGGGAATGATTTTTGAGGGACGCAATTGTCTAATTGCGAGCGTTAGCGTCCCCCAAAAATCGTGATATTTTTCGGAAGATAAAGGTTATGAATTAAGCGAAAGTTGCGTTTCTTCCGAAAAGTGATATTTTTGGCTAGCGAAATAATAAAGCCTTGATGTGACCGTGAGGGAACACAAGGCTTTTTCTCTTCGCAGAAGCTATTCACACGCCAAAAGTGATATGCGCCCTCAAACCGCAGAGCGACGAGAGGGCGCGTGATATTTTTGCGCGTACTGTTGCGAGCAACGCCGCGCAAAAGTTGCGGCTCCGCAAGCGCATTAGAATATGATTTTTTCAGGGCACTATTATTGGAAACACAAACACAAGCGCCCTGAAAAAATCGCGAAATCTTTTCGGGGATATAGTTTATTCATAATCAACACTATTCTTTCCCCGAAAAGGCGAAATCCATTCTCATTCGAGAATGGACGAAATCCGCCCTCAAACCGCAGAGCGACGAGAGGGCGGGCGAAATCCTTGCGCGTACAGTTGCGAGCAACGCCGCGCAAGGGCGAAGGTGCCACAGGCGCATTTACACTTGTTTTGTCTTATTGCGAAAGTATTCTTTCTACCCCGTAAGATTACGAAGAAAACAGCTTGCGCTTTAATGTTAAAAGTAATTGCGAAGATATAAAGAAGTGCAATAAAGCGCGGCAAATGCCAAGCGTTACCATTAGAGAGGCTTGCCCTCTCGCGGAGCCGTGCGTGAGCAAGGCGGAGCTTGCGCAAGTGCGAAGAAATAAGGTTACACTTTAATTAAAAACTGCTGCAAAGTGATAAAGTAGTGCAATAAAGCGCGGCAAAATCGCACTTTTGCCAAGCGTTACCTTGAGCGGTGCGACTGCGCCGCGCCCAAGTGCCGACTTGCGGCACGATTGGACGGAAAGGGTGAATTTTTGCGGCTAAGGTTTGCGCGCTACGAGATTCAGTGTGCCGCAAAAAGAGGGGAAAACCGCGGCTCAAGCAAGCAATCTTGCGGAGCAACGGAGTGGCACCGCAACGTGATTAAGCTGCTTCATCGAGTAGTGTTGCTTGCGAATGGTGGGGTGTCCCCTCAGGCAAGCGGAAAAGGAAAAAGCAACTTACGAAGTAAACGAAAAAACTCTATCTTTTTTCTTTTTCGCTTAAAAAATCCGAGGTATTATATCACCCCGGATTTTTCAACAATATACGTTAATCGTGCTACGCTCAGTCTGCAACGTAAGGCAGCAGAGCCATAACCCTTGCTCTTTTGATTGCTTCGGCGATCATGCGCTGATGTCTTGCGCAGGTGCCGGTCATGCGGCGAGGCATGATCTTGCCGCTTTCGGTGATGTATCTGCGCAGCTTTGCCACATCCTTATAGTCGATTTCGCTGACCTTATCCACGCAGAAATTGCAAACCTTCTTATGAGGTACCCTTTTGGCAGGGCGTGCCGGTTTTACAACCTTTTCCTTTTCTTCAGCCATTTTATTTACTCCTTTTGATTAGAAGGGAAGCTCGTCGTCGTCCATGGGCGTGAGGTCCTGAACGGGACGTGCGGGTTCCCTGCGGGCGTGCGAGTCGTGATTATAGGTATTGCTCTCGCCGCCGCTCCTGTCGCCGCCGGAAGGCATGAATTCCACTTCGTCCGCCACGATGTCTACGGCTTGACGGCGGGTGCCGTCCTGCGCTTCGTAGTTGCGGATTTGAATGGAGCCGCTTACGGCGACTTTTCTGCCCTTGCTTAACACTTTGCCGCAGGATTCGGCAACGCCTCTCCATGCCACAACGTTAAAAAAGTCGGTGCTGTTGTTTTCATCTTTGGAAAAACGACGGTTGACCGCTATGCTGAACCTGCACATGGGAATGCCGCTGGCGGTGGTGCTTACTTCGGGGTCTCTCGTCAGATTTCCTATCAAAAATACCTTGTTCATTTTTCCCTCTTATTTTCTTACCGTCATGATGCGAACGGTTTCATCCATTATGCGCACGAGCCTGTCCAATTCCGCAGGAACGGAAGCGGGCGCGTTGAAGTTCATCAGAACGTAGTAGCCTTCGGTTTTGAAGTTGATGGGATAAGCGTACTTGCGGATGCCCCATTTGTCTACGTTCAGCACTTCTCCGCCGGCGGACGTAACAGCGTCGGAAAGTTTGTCGATAACGGCTTGCTTGCCTTCGTCGGTAACGTCTTTGTCGATAATGTAAAGCGCTTCGTACTTGTTCATTTTTTACCTCCTTTTGGTCTTAACGTCCCCCGCCCTTGACGCGGGAGCAAGGAATCGCCATTGCGATGTGTAATAAATATACCACAAGAAAAGTCCTTTGTAAAGCAAAATGCGCAAAATTTTCGCCCTAATTCTTTCAAATATAGGGGCATTATACTTGTTGCGGCGCAAAAAACATTTGATATTGCGCCCTTTTTATTGTATAATGAGAAAAAACCCTCGGAGGACCTTATGAGCATATATATTTTCAGCGAAATTACCGCAGACTACCCCGCCGATTGCCCCAAGAAGGACTTGACCATCCTTCCCATGACCGTGACCATCGGCGACGACACTTACGACAACGTCACCACTTTCATCTCCCCCAAGGAGTTTTATGAAAGAATGCAGGCGGGCGCACTCACCAACACCGCAATGGTGCAGCCCTTTATGGCGAAAGAAGCCTTCGAAGCCAAGCTGAAGGAAGGTTACGACGTGCTCTACATCGGCTTTTCTTCCGCCCTCTCCGGCACTTACGCCGGCTGTTCGCGCGTTGTAGAAGAACTCGCCAAGGAATACCCCGACCGCAAGATAGCCGCGGTGGATTCCCTCAACGCCAGCGCGGGCGAAGGGCTCTTGCTGTGGTACGCCGTTCAAAAGCGCGACAGCGGCGCTTCCTTTGACGAGCTCGTCAAATACGTGACCGACCTCGTCCCCCACACCGTTTCCCTCTTTACGGTAGACGACCTGCACCACTTGGCGCGCCTGGGCAGATGCTCCAAAGCCTCCGCCATGATAGGCACGATGATGAGCATAAAGCCCGTTTTGCACGTGGACGACGAAGGCAGGCTTATGCCTTACGCCAAAGTCATCTCCCGCAAGAAGGCGCTCAAAGCCCTGGTGGACGGCATGGGCGAGCGCATGCTCCCCGCCGAAGAACAGAAGAAGGTGTTCATCGGTCACGGCGCCTGCTACGATGACGCCGTCCTTGTAAAAACCCTGATCGAGAAAAACTTGGGCGTAAACACCGTGGAGATATGCGACATCGGCCCCGTAATCGGCGCGCATACCAATGCGGGGGTTATAGCGTTATTCTTCTTGGGAAAGAATAAGTGAAAGAGAAAAAGGATAAAGGTATCTACGCTTACCGCGTTAGGTACCTTTTCCTCTTTCACTTGCTGAGGGGAAACCCTTCCATTGAAAATAGCCTTATTTCCATGAATAGCCTTTAACGATACCGCCGCGAACTCCGTCCGCGGCTAACTATTTTCTGCGTCACGGTTTTCCCCTCTTTTTGCGGCACACTTGGGCAGGATAGCGAACGTTACTTAGCCGCAAAAATTCACCCTTTCCGTCCCATCGCTTCACTCCGTTCCGCTCGGGCGCGGCGCAGTCGCACCGCTCAAGGATACGCTTGCCAAAAGCGCGGTTTTGGCTCGCTTTATTACACTTCTTTTTCTCTTCGCAGTTGCTTTTAACATTAAAGTGTAACCTAGTTTCTTCGCACTTACGCAAGCTCCGCTTTGCTTACGCACGGCTCCGCGAGAGGGCAAGCCTCTCTAATGGTAACGCTTGGCATTTGCCGCGCTTTATTGCACTTCTTTATATCTTCGCAGTTGCTTTTAGCATTAAAGCGCAATTTGATTTCCTCGCAATCTTATGGGGTAGAAAGAATACTTTCGCAATAAGACCAAACAAGTGTAAATGCGCCTGCGGCACCTTCGCCCTTGCGCG